>JBPYDU010000065.1:0-5438 GCA_051985995.1 Candidatus Nitrosopolaris sp. | reverse complement strand
ATAAAACTCTGAAATGGTAGAATATTTCGGGAAGCTCGCTTTGCTGTTGGTTTTTTTATGAAATCCCAATGTAGTATTATTAATACAAAGAACTGACATGAAAGACCACCAGCTGTGGGACATCGTGCCACTAGTGTGTTAATTGACACCCTTTGTACTGACCTGACCGATTCAAATACAAAATAGATATACATGACCTCAATGATTAAATTGATATGAGTGATGATGAAATTCCAGAGGATATAAATGTCCACAAACAAATTTGGGGAAAAGACGTAACTCAAGTTATCTATGGCGAATTGGACAAAAAGGAAAATGAAGAACTGCGATGCCCTATATGTAATACACGCGTAGATGAATTCGGTTATTGTGGATGCGGAGGAAAGCTGGGAGTTAGTTAATTGCCAGTTGATTAATAAGCAGATTTCCATTTAAGATAGACCAATCCGTCTATACGCTACATCTTGTAGATCGACAACACCTTGCTACAAGATCATTGAACAAAAAATAATCCACATATGAATATTACGTACAATTTTGGCCCAGGCGGAACCCCAGGTGGAAATGGATTCCCCGGTATCCAAAGCGGCTAGGCATATCCCTGTTACGCATTTGCAAGTATGGATAAAGGCACCTTCGAAACGCCCCCATAGGATTATCAGATTAAATTCCTCAATCATCTGCTTCAATTGTAAAGGAAGTAAAAACAAATCACCCTCGTATTCAAGTCCCATTGCAGACCTAATCTCTCGTTGAGTAGTTCATCAAGCAATATTTCAACTGTCTCCACGACTTTTTGAGCACAGACCATCCGTGACAATGATTGACTCTATGAGTCACCATGATGTAATGTTTATCTTACAGTTGATTGTACTTAAGATATGCGAGAAACTCCGATATCTAGGGAGGCCAAGACAACGGTCAACAAGAGACCACCAAAGGAAACCTTTGTACAATTTCGCATAAGTCTTGATGAATTTGCATCTCTGTCCCCAATAACAAAACAGGCAGTCAACGAGGGTAAAATAAAAGCTCCAACCATCTCAACTTTGGCGCGTGCATCTTTAATTACCATGGCGAACTGGAAGTTAAGAATAGATCAAGCAAATGCGGAAATCAAAGAAGACTTCAACTGCAAACAATCGCTGGCCCAAGCAAAATTCCATACGCGAATTTACAAAACCTTCCAGTGATTAGGCAAGTCCAACGTGTGGTCAAGACTGATTATCAGGTGTGGATTTGAGGCTTAAAATGTTGATGAATCTATAACAAAATCACACGCTTTCTCCTGCTCTACATATTTTGAGCGAATAATTATAAGAATTAACAATCATCACTAACATATGGGGTTACTAATTCTTGCATTATGGTGATGTATCCCAGAACTTACCAAGAATAGTGTTGATATGACAAATTCGTCGAGTACTTATTTGGGGATAGTATGAGGCGCGGCAATAGGAGCGATAATCAGCTAGTGGATTTATAATAGGCAGATGAAAACTGCACGTGCACAAGACCATCTTTTAAAAAGGCTGAAGAAAATTGGAGAGAAGAATAGTAAAATCCTATTGCACATCGAACAGTTTACGAATTATCACAATAATATCCTGGAGAAAGCATATTCACATGAATGAGAGAATACTCTCGTTGCAAACAAAAATTGAGTCTATGACTGGGAAGAAGGGACCTAGTTCATGTCCCTGGCATTGTGTGTCAGGTCCAGCGTACCGGACATGACTTGACTGGTCTTGGATGAAATTTCTTCATGTGTTCAACTTCGCGTGATATCCCTGACGTTGGTGTCGCATAAAAAGCATGACACCACTTACACAAATACCTATGAAATTTGATTAGATGGTCGAGATATTAGACAGATTAAGATCGTCGGCGCACTCTAATGCTTTAATTGAAACAGATATTCCATCACACTCTTGCGTAATCTTACCCTGATGGCCTTGGGACCCGCGGCGGAATGTGGAATGCGCAGCATACAAGAGCGAGTGTCGTATGGTGATATGGACAACTCAACACAGCATCACCGAGATATCGCTCAGCGAACCTAGTCCAGTCTATTCGCTCATGAAAAGATCTGCTAATGGTTCAGCCACTGGTTGTATGATGTGATAATGTCCTGGACTGGTTTCTAATACAGAAGGATGCCCATCTATTAAACGATCAATTCTTTTCAATATCAAGTCTAGATTGATTGGCTCATCTACCTCTAGAACTAACAATGAGGCAGACATGTTCTATGCCTTGATTGACGAGGATATGCGCTTCTACTACCCAAGTCTACCCGCTCAAATATCTCAAGTGCTTCGTTTGCAGAGTGTGCTAGAGAATATATTCCTGGGACAAGGAGTGTTGGTTGTAATAACCTTGATTGGTGCTGTAGTTGGAGTTACGATGGCTTCTACAATGTTGGAGTTACAATGATAGCCAAACCGGTATATGCCGCCACATCCCAATTACTGGATAACGCACACGGACATACATACAGATACACACATGGATAACACGCACATACACACATGGATAACACGCACATACACACACGTACTTTCGAACTGACTATAGCACACAACTTTGTTGCGACTGCAGAACAGGCTCAACGTCGCTAAAGCCTTTTTTATCCTAGGACGGAAAGTATTTTTCTTTTTCTTCTGTCAGAACAGGCGGGCACTGAGGCTTCTCTTATTTGCGATGAGTCTGTTTTCCGTGTCGCCGCATTATTTGGGATTATTCTTTATCAACAGGCTTAAGCGACAATTCTCCTTTATCCTTCACGATGAATTCAAATCTTTGACCAACATAATATTGATTCTTCCATTCGGAATCTGGGAAGAATATACTCAAGTAAGGTCTCAAACGAGGGATATTCGATTGAGAAAATACGTTCATCGTGGACCTCTCTGATTTTGAAATCAACACTTTTGCTCCAATATCCACCTTCACCCAACTCTCCTCTTCCTCAGTAAAATCTTCATTTATGCCTACGACCCTAACATTAGCGACTTTGTCCTCGGGCCTGCTCGACTGATTTGACATAATAGCTTGTAACATGCATCTGATATATAGGTCACTAACCTAACCACGGCTAGAGGCAATCTCTTTGAGTGAAGCCTGTCTAGCAAATCCCGCCTTAAACACGTTATTTTTGCATGGACCTCTGCTGTTTCTCCATCTGTCAATGTCGACCAGATCATCACACATTTTGATTCCTGCTTTGACCTCAATGCATCGGATGTATTTGCCGCCTTACACTCTGCAAGTGGACATATCTTTGGAGCCAGAATATTTTTTGCGCTTCATCAGGTTTGATAATGCCCTCTCATTTCTGGGGTTCTTTCATGGACGAAGAGGCATGACACGCGATAACACATAACGTCGATGTCGTTTTGAGATGGCTTCTTTTTGAGACGGCATGGAGATACTTGTTGAACCTTCCATCCGTGAGATTATACTGTAAATTCGCATTGATCTAATTTCTTATGCTGATGGGCCTTTGTCACATGGCATGCGACAAACGACAACGGCACATACGGAAATCATTGTACCGAATACTACTGATGGAGTTAATTTCTTCAATCCCGAAAGCAGATGGTATTGCACTGAGGAAACCATATAAAATGTGACTGGCATGGTCGGGCCAACTATTCGCAGTCTGGTTTGTGCTACTAGTTTTACCTTCGAGGGTGGTTGGAGCACTCGTGATCTATTGCTATGTCACAACCCGGTGTTGAGCCGTCGTCTGCATTATCTGCCTACAGGACGTGACCCGATCCGCAGCCGGTATCGACCAATGCGGTTCACCAGATAGAATAATCAGTTTTAAAAATCGGTCTCCTGACCTGCCGTCTCTTACTCTCGGAAGGGCAGTGGTAGTGGAAAGATGCATTCATCAGTACGAGCCAATTTTACAGATACCGGTCTGACATTGCACCTCCCTACATCTTTATATTTTGAAGGAGTTCTTCTTAGGAAATATCCTCTACTCCAGGTATCTTCATTTCTTTTTCTTTTCCGATCCATACAGATATTGCTTACACCTTCTCTGACTGACAGGAAACACGTTGAAGGGTTACGTGAGCCCTTCTAATGATTCCATTACTTTCTCTTTAAATTTTCTCGCATCTACTTCGTCAAAATAAATTGTTGCGGATTGGAGATTTGCGCTATGAAATTGTATACACCACTTCTTTTCTTTGCCTATATACTCGTCTCCCGGCATTTCACTTTCTCCCATCCATACATAGTTGATGGGATTACCCCGCGGATTACATATCACGCCATCTGGATTAAAGTCTACAGGCTTTACTCCTATGATTCGTTTTCTTATTAATTGTAGAGAAATTTCAGTCTTTGCCTGACCGTTCGTCCGGGATTTAACGTTGAACCTAGATCCCAAAGATTTTGTAGCAAAAATGACTAGAATTCATGTTTTTTTGGCATTAGCTTTACAATGACGGCACATGGTTTGGCCTGCATGTAGTGTCTCAAAGCATAGCACACACTGTAGCTTTCAAAACCCGTTTGTCCACGGGTCATGAGAACGAGAACGGAACCATTAAACATGTGATGCTTCACAATGGCCTGTTAGAGTGGACAGACACCTTTATATATGCAATATATTTTTGTACTTGGATGAAATCTTCTACAATATCTAGCAACTATAGGTATTGGTATTTATGAACATGATGTTATGACAGTGTCTCAGGCTATCGTAGGAAACCAAGTGAAGAATATCATTGGCACATATTGGAATTGTTGCTCGCATTCCTTGTTTGGGAAGCATGATTCTGAGGAAACCAAATAAAAAATGGCACCGTTGGCCAAGTTTTTACCATTTGTGTTACTGGTATGAAGGATACCAATAAATGCGTGATGATCTGGAGGAACAACAACAAAGATAACCTTGAGCAGGAGAAGCTCGAGGAGTTCCAAAGAAACGATGATGATTGTCCAAGAACACTACAGTAGACATGAAGGCAAAAGTTAATGAGCTTTGTTAATGCCAGCGGAGGCGTGAAAGAACGGAGATATTCACAGGAGTGGCGGCAACTACTGTGCAAACCATAATTATGGAACAGAAGAGAACTTGACCAACGTAGTGGCAAGATATCTTAGATCTATAGGTTGTTGGCCTAAATTATGATATTTAACTTAGAATCGTTTATTGCACTTACACTACCTGAGAACATATTTGCCACGTATACGTAGCTATTAACTGGATCAAAAAGATCCCCGTAAGCACCAACAGTTATAGTCTTTATCACGGAATCAGCCTAAGCCCTTTCTACACCTAAGAGATGAGGTGATGCAAGTGCCACAACTAACGTTAGAAGGACAAGTACAAGAGACAGTACGTACCTCTAACATCCAAACCTTATTCTTATACTATCTCAGATAAAGGGTATGACACACAAGTTCATAGATCG
>JBPYDU010000064.1:0-10275 GCA_051985995.1 Candidatus Nitrosopolaris sp. | reverse complement strand
CCTCGCATTTCCTTACAGAAATTGATGATTTATAAAAAGGCCCTTCAACCATGACGAGCAAACGGGACTACTATGAGACGCTTGGTGTCCCAAAGAACGCAAGCAAAGAAGACATCAAGAATTCATATAGAAAGTTAGCACTACAGTATCATCCTGACAGAAACAAGGCGCACGGAGCGGAAGAAAAGTTCAAGGAGATTTCAGAGGCGTATGCTGTGTTATCAGATGAGGAAAAAAGAAAAAGATACGATACTTACGGTCACGTTGGGGCCGAAGAGGTATTCCGTGGTTCTGAAGCTAATTTCGATGAGGTCTTCAAAGATATGGGATTTGGTGGATTCAGAGACATCTTTGATCAAATATTCGGAGGTCGTACGGGTAGTGGCGGAGGTTTTGGCGGTGCGGCTGGTGACCCGTTCGGCTTCGGGTTTAGCTTAGGCGGAGGACGAAGAAAGGGAAGAGACATACTTTATGATGTCGACCTTACACTAGAAGAGGTATTAAGGGGCAGAAAGGACGAGATTGAGTTACCAAAGCTTGAAAAATGTAATACTTGCGGCGGAAGTGGAGCATCTCCTGGAACCAAACCTAGAAAATGCAGTGTATGTAATGGCCAAGGGCAAACCAGGCGCATCTACAGTCAAAATAGATTTTCAACATTCGTGTCGTTGGAACCATGCCAAACATGCCGCGGTCAAGGAGAAATCATCGACAAGCCTTGCAACGTATGTAATGGTTCTGGTAAGGTTCGAAAGAACAAGAAGATAAAGCTAGAAATTCCTGCAGGGGTTGAAGATGGAGTGACTTTGCAATTGCGTGGTGAGGGCGAGCCCTCTGAAACGGGATCTCCGGGCGACTTATTGATTAGGGTTCACATTAAACCACATCCCTTATTCGAAAGATTAGAAGATGGTCATTTGCTTTACAACCTTAATCTCAATTTTACGGACCTTGCGCTTGGAACCGAGGTTCGAGCTCCCACGCTAGACGGGAATGAAAAATTAAAAATTCCTCCGGGAACACAGCCTAATGCCATTTTGAAGCTCAAGGGTAAAGGATTACCTCACTACGGCAGTTACAGCAAAGGCGATGAACTGGTTAGAATCAACGTAAAAGTTCCAGTCCAGCTGAATGAGGTTCAAAAGTCATTGCTTAAGGAATTGGATAGACAACTCAGAAACGAAGACGGCACCACGCGATAACTTTTTTGATAGAAATCGGTCCGTATTTTCTGAGAAGTGCACCACCTGAAAAAGGTTCGAAAAACGACGACCATTTACATTGTTTTCAAAGATAGGGCCTCAAAGAAGAAAATGAGCGAAAGTTAGATCGGTTTGACTGTTCGTTGACCGACCTGTGTCGATAAACTAGCCCTGCGACGATATTTTAACTCGGATGCGGCTTCTCTCGTATTTATCCAAAAGAGTAAATAGGCATGAATAGTCAAGCTCGGGGGGTTTGCTAGAACACTTTCCTATGAAGTTGACTCATATCAATGGTTTTGGCATTAGATATCTCGACCATGACAATGTGAAGCATTCTTCAGATAAGACCAAGGTTCTACTTCTGTTGCATGGAATAGGAGCCTCTGCTGAAAGATGGTTGCCTGTAGTTCCGGGATTATCTAGATACTTCAGAGTAATTATCCCAGATATTATTGGTTTTGGTTACAGTGACAAGCCGACGGTTGAATATACTATGGATTTCTTTCTTGCCTTCTTGCAAAAATTTTTAGATAATTTGAATATTGGGGCTGCAAGTCTGGTGGGATCATCGTTTGGAGGATGGATGGCGACGGAATTCTCCATAAGGTTTAGCAAAAGAGTAGATAAATTGATTTTGGCTGCCCCTGCGGGAATAATGCAATCTTCCACTCATGTTCTTGACGAGTATATTATGGCCGCACTTTATCCTACTCGAGAGAATGCACTCAAAGCCTTCAGGGATATGGCTTACGACTCAGGTAGTGTTACGGAAGACACGGTATTGGACTTTGTTAATCGGATGAGGCTCCCAAATGCCAAGTACGCGTTCATGTCGACGCTGTTGGGGATAAGAGACTCGCCAAAACTGTCTGATCGACTATCGAAAATATCCGTGCCAACGTTATTTATCTGGGGAAATAATGACGGCATGATACCCTTGCGGTATTTAGGAGATTATAGACAAGTTCCTAAGGCTGAGATCGTGGTAATAAAAGATTGTGGACATACCCCCTTTGTGGAAAAGCCAGGAGAGTTCAATAAGGCTATGTTAAAATTTCTTTTCAAAGAGAGTTAGCAGGGATTAATATTAAATAAACGCCAGTATAACCATTTGTTGAAATGAGTGATAATGCTGGTGCAGATGAAGCTGCAGGGGCATTTAAAAAGGCAATTGAAAAAGGAGCCGAAGCACAGAGAGACTTTATAAAGAGTTACTCAGCTGTTCAGCAAGATGCTATTCACAATTTCTTCTCTACACTTCAAGGCTTAACATATTATAACGCAATGTTCAAGACAACTGTGCAGAGTGGGGGCAGAATTTCTATTCCAGAAGCTGAAAGGCAAGCATTGAATATTGGGGATGGTGACTTGGTTCAGGTTATCATAATACCCATTCATAGAAAGAAGGACACCGGACCTGAATAGATCTATCGATCGCTGCGATTAGCAGGTCAATCATGCTGTTGACTGCTTCACGCCAATTTCTCATTTTAGGCAATGGGGAGGGCTATTGTGATCGTGCCTTAATCCACTGACCGACTTTCGGAAGGACGTTATTCTGAGAATAGCTGCTAGCAATAAGACCTACATGCCCAGTGTGAAATCGCATTAACCTTTTGTCATGACTTGACACTGCATCATTTAACGGTGCGCTGCATTGTGGTGAGACGAGATGATCTTCTTCAGCAACAATATTGAGAAGCGGAATTTTTATCCTTGAGAGATCAATAATCTCAGTTCCTATCTTCATTTCGTTTGCCACTAGAAGGTTTTTTTGATAAATGTCGATAATCCATTGTCTAAATGTTTCTCCAGCAATAGATGGTGTGTCATAAAGCCACTTTTCTATTCGTAGAAAATTCTGAACGAACTCCTCATTATCGATGTTTTCAACTAGGTTGAAATACTTGTTTACTCCCTGCTTGAACGGCTTTAAGGTCGAAAATAAGGCATAAAGCTGCTCGGAAGGTAAATTACCAATCGAATTAAATATTCTATCTACTTCTATATGTTTAGAAAAATTACCAAGCACAGTAGTATCTTGATCGGAATCAATTACTGGTGCGATCGTGGCTAGATTTTTAACCTTATCCTCATACAGGGTGCTATAAATTACAGACATTGTAGCACCCATGCAATATCCGTGCAGGGTTATCTTGTTTACTGAAGTTTTTCTTCTCACAAATTCAACACAATCATCGATGTAATTATTCACATAGTCGTCAAAGGAAACGTATTTGTCAACCTGAGCCGGCGTTTTCCAGTCTATCAAATAGATATCAAGTCCTTGGCTTAACAAGTTGCGAATCCAGCTCTTATCAGGTTGCAAATCGAGGATATATGACCTGTTTATCAACGCATACACGAACAAAATTGGTGTCTTTGCTGTCTTGCTTACCATGGGACGATAATGTAGAAGCCTGTACAGTCTTGTTTCATGTACTATTTCATGGGGAGTACCCCCGACTTCGATATCGCCTGCGCTATGAAGCACATTTCTAGTTTTTTCAAGCTTCCTAGTTATGTCTCCAACTTCTTTTAAAATTATATTAGTACCAATTTTTTCATTGATTTCACTACCCGTTTTGAACATTCTTTCGGCGGTATTAGGTAGGTATGTTTCCTGATTCATTTATTTTCAAGGCCTCTATTTTCCGGGTCAGATCGTGAACAGTCTTTTTCAAATCGTGAATATCCTTCGACAGGTCGTCCATCTCGCTTCGAGTAGGAAGGTTAAGTACTTTCAAATTCTTTTCGGTAAGCTTCTGCAAGTGTGTCAATAAATCATATTGATTGCTTAGCACCAAACCGTACAAGATGGCATATTCCTTAGAATCAAACAAGCCCGTGAACGCATCTTCGAATACATCTATCGCAATCTTCCTATAATTTTCAAAATCCTGTTTTGAGTTGTACTCCTTGGGCGCCTTTTCCGAGGCCTTCGCCAAGGCCTGTAAATAGGTGTTGTTGATTTGCACCCAATGTTCGTTTAAGTGGATTTGCAACTCGAGAAAGGTTTTCCCAAACTCAATAAACTCCTTAAATTCAGATCTCGAGTACTGGGAATAAGCGAAGGAGGGACCAACAGTAGGCAATTTGCTGATATCGGACCAAATATTGAATACTTTGGCTATCTGGTCCTGCATAAACCTGGAATCAACATTATCTTGCGATGTAGCATTAAGATTCGTATCATTATTACTTTTATCATTCTTAACTTCATCCTCTATAACCATATGATTCACTTTCAACCGGCTGTCACAAGACCTTAAATTAGTGACAATGAGAAGGTGTAATGTTATCTTGTTATTATACCTTTTCGTAACCAAGAAATAAATAAATCGACGAGGTATGACATATTAATCTCCTAAATCTATTTCGGACAGATGTTATTATAGGAAAAGTGTGGAGGAGCCTTTAGGATCAATGTCGGCTAAACATTTTATAGAGGTGGTTTTACCTTTTCAAATTACCATGCTGCCTATTTGTAGTACGATTTTAACTGTAACTACGAATCAGGCTTAAACCTAGGGGCTCGTAGCTCAGCATGGATAGAGCGCCTGCCTTCTAAACTTGAAGAAAGCCGGAAGTCGTGGGATCGAAGCCCACCGGGCCCGTTTTTTGGTTCCTTATCAGAATATGTTGAGGCAACATTCAACTAGGTGAGTATGGAATATACAAAGGGATTATTGCTAAACGATTTTAAGTAGCTGATTATCCATCCAAGCTCGTATCTGTGATATGGTAAGTGACACCGATCTGCGCCTGATCGTAAAGCAGGCACGAGAGGGGGCAACGACACGCAAGTTCAGCCAGTCCGCGGAATTAACACTCGTGTTAAAAGATATTGATGTTAAGAAAGGGTTTAACCTAAATGAAGTGGTGATTTTGCCTCACACCCCGACCAAACAAGCCAGCATCTGTGTAGTTGGGACCGGCGATACCGGTACTAGAGCACGCAAGGCTGAAGTGGATAGAATAATACAACCTGAAGAACTAGACAGGTTGGGGACTAACAAAAGAGAAGCGCGGAAAGTGGTGAAAGAGAATGACTTTTTTCTTGCAGACACAGCACTGATGGCCACAGTTGGCCGCGCGTTTGGGCAATTTCTCGGTCCAAAAGGCAAAATGCCTACACCTCTGCCATACGGTGCTCCTATTGAAGTTATTGCAGATCGTTTACGTAAATCGGTTCGGGTTAGAGCAAAGAATCAACTTAATGCATCTGCCAAAATTGGCGACGAAAAATTAGATGATGCTCAATTGACTGATAATGCTAGTGCTGTTCTCGCAGCTGTAGAGAAAAAGCTTCCACAAGGGGAGAAGAACATACGTAACGCCATGGTAAAGTTCACGATGGGTAAGACAGCAAAGTTGGCCCCAATAAATAAAGACAAAGACAAAAAGAGGACAGAATAGTCAAATGGCATCTCAAGTGAGGGTGGACACGCAACAGAAAAATTATCCAAAGAAAAAACGCCTGCTATATCAAGAGCTGCAAGAATTACCGGGTAGGTATGATGTCATTGCTCTGTCCAAAATGTCTAAAGTTCGCGCTACGCAGCTGATGACAATTCGCAAGAAATTTCGAAATGAGATTAGAATTGTAGTAATTAAGAACAGGGTTGCACAGCGTGCATTCGAAAAGGTAAGCACCCGACCGGGGATGGAATATTTAAGTAAAGAATTGGAAGGCCAGTGCGCCCTTCTGTTCACCAATATTAGTCCTTTCAAACTGAATTTGATTTTTGACAAGAATAAGGTCTTTTTGCCTGCAAAAGGGGGAGATATTGCCACGAAAAACATAATCATACCCGCTGGGAACACGGGCATCTCGCCAGGTCCTGTGCTTTCAGAGTTTAAAGAGGCGAATGTTTCAACTAGAATCGACCAGGGAAGTATCTGGGTAAGCAAGGATAGTGTAGTAGTGCAGTCTGGAAGCAACATATCTCAGAAGCTTGCTTCGCTATTGAGCAAACTCAATATCAAACCGATTGAGGCAGGTATTTCAATTAGTCTAGCCATCGCCGAAGGCCTAGTGCTTAGGGAGAATGATCTAAAGATCAACCTTGCTGAATATCGTGAGGATTTGATCCGGTCTTTCCGCAAGGCCATTTCATTGGCCATAGAAATAGGTTATCCAACCGCAGAGGCGATCACACTTCTGCTTATAAAAGCATGTCAAAATGCAACAGCAATAGCCACAGAATCAGGCTATGTGTCACCAGATAGTATCCAATTTGTTTTGGTTAGAGCAAATGCTAACAGTCAAATAATTGCAAATCAGATTTCAAAGAGAGGATATATCCCGCAATGACTGACTAATAAGCGAATTCAGCTCTAAATCCTCAACATTGTCGATCAACCAAATAATGCAGAGAGTCCCTCTAGCGCCTCTTCCTCCTTCTTTTCTTCCTTCTTTTCCTCCTCTACCTTAGATTCTGTTGAAGAAGGAGATGTAGGGGACGGTCCGGTAGTAGCTGGACTTCCAGATAAGGCAACTGGCACTGCCTTTAGGGCTTCATCAATATTTACCTCGCTTAAGGCTGCAACAAGGGCTTTGACCATTACCTCGTTGGGAGTAACACCTGTTGACTTTATTACATTGGTGATATTATCTTCTGATATCTCTTGTTTTAACTTGTGTAATAATAATGCAGCATATACGTATTCCATTGTTAAAACATGTTCTATAAATGACCATAATATAAAACTTCACAATATGTTTGTACTTCGCACTACGGCATACAAGTGATCCTTTAGATCTTTCTCATATAGCGAATTCATTTTTTCCAACAATATTGTCCGTGCATTCAACCTCTCTTGCTCAGTATTAGCTCTTAGTACGTCTGCAAACATGTCTGGCAGATGTTCTCTTATCCATCCATCGAGAACGTAAAATCGCTTTTCGTTTATCCATATTGCCTTACTAACTCCTTGGTCAAATTCTCCATTAAAGTTCCCTGTTTCAACCCTGTCGATCAACATGAAAATACAATTGTTAGGGTCAGGGTTTTGGAGGACTTCCGTGGGCCTTCCCATGGCATGTCCAGATTCGACACGCTGGATCAAACCAGTGGGGCGGATGTAAGTGCCTTGGACCTGAATTATATTTTTATTGACCGTTTGGACTCTGCCTATGACCAGCTTATTATAATTCTGTTCCTTATGAACTACAAAAACATAGTCCCCAGACTTTATCCTGCCTCTTCCGAACATCCATTCAGGTTCGTTATAGTAAATTATATAATTTTTGCTTTCTTTACTCTTTCTAAAGGCCAGTCAATGTCTTAGTATTAAATCTCTAAATTAGGATCAATGACCCCTCAGAAATTACATTTATTAATGTATACTCACCAAACATAGAACGGATAAAATTTGCAAAGATTTGATGAGTTAGATATGAGGATATTATCAGAACTTACTAAAGATGCAAGTATTTCGGTTCCTCAACTTAGCAAAAAGCTTAATGTTAACGCGTCTGTGCTTTACAGCAGAATAAAACGCCTTTCAAAACGCAATCTCATACAAAAATTTACAGTTATCGTCAATGAGGGTATGCTCGGCTTTAATGTAAAAGCAACGGTGGGGATTAACAGAGATCCCAAATTTAAAGATCCTATTCACTCCGAATTGCTAAAAATCCCAGAAGTCCGGTCCCTATCTGAAGTTACAGGTCGATTTGATATGATTGTTACCGTTAACTCACGCACGTTGGAGGAATTGCACAATGTCATTATTGGGCTCATTGGAAAGATCGAAGGAATTCAAAACACTGAGACGTTTGTCGAAATGCAGAGAACTGAAAAAGAGCCTGTGTATGCGGTTCAGCAACCCCTGACTAGATAAAGACTATCAGATTTTTATTGTCGATGCAAGAAAAAATATGATCTAACGACAGTAAGTTCAAATAGTACGTAAAATAAAAATCACATGAATCATCTTGGCTTTTGTGCAACGGAAGGTTGTAGAAATGATCCAGACGATGAAACTGGCTAAGAAGACAAGCAAGGATGATTACTTTACGCATTTGCGTTTAGTCCTCCTTGGCATGGCGGCCGTGGGCGGAATTGCTTTTGTAATAAAGCTGATTGCTGAATTCATTACCTTTGGTAGCAAGCATTAGGACTTTCCATACTTGTTAGGTAAGGGACCAACATTTACTGTGCAGACGTGATCTCCTCAGACTTGAAATAACTAATTACCAATGGAGTGGGAATGTTTCTTAACTTCGAGGAATTGCGGTTGATCAGGGAATTTTAATCGGAAAATTAGTTCTCGATCAATATCAGCTGTGACAATAAATCGTGGATCTTTCGTAAGTATTTTTAATCTCTTCTAGGTTATCTAGTATCCATTTGGCGAAAATGACAGGAGACAAGATGAGTCATTCAATAGCTACACTAGGATCACATTGTTCACTTCAGGTACTTAAAGGTGCTAAGGATGAGGGTTTCAAAACATTGCTTCTTTGTGAAAGGCAAAGACTGAATCTTTATAAGAGATTCAAATTCATCGATGAAATTCTTCTAGTCGAAAATTTTAATGAAATTTTGGATGAGACGTTCCAACATCGTCTTATGCAATCTAATTCGATAATTATTCCTCATGGTACATTTATCGCATATTTGAGTAGCGAACAGATCGAACAGATTTCTATTCCTATATTTGGCAATAAATGGATCTTTAGATGGGAGGCAGACAGAGAACTTAAACAGAAATTGATGGAGGGTTCGGGATTGGCTATACCAAGATCCCTGAAATCTAAGGATGATATAGAAAAGCTATGCATAGTCAAACTGCATGGAGCTGCAGGTGGACGTGGTTATTTTTTGGCATGGGACAAAAAGAGTTTTGACGAAGGAGTTGAAAAATTAGTCAAGCGCAATGCAATAAAAGGCGAAGAGGAATTGTATATTCAGGAATATGTCAGCGGCGTTCCGGCCTATCTTCAATTCTTCAATTCTCCTATCACGACTGAGGTTGACTTAATGGGGATAGATCGAAGATACGAATCGGATGTCGATGGTATCGGTAGGATCCCATTGAAGCAACAGCTAGCAGTACAGCTTGAGCCATCATACAACGTTGTGGGGAATATTCCCATAGTTCTAAGAGAGTCTTTGTTAGGTGAAGTTTACGCAATGGGGGAGAGGTTCGTAGAAGCCGCCAACCGTCTTGTGCCGCCTGGAATGACAGGCCCCTTTTGTCTCGAAGGAATATATGATCGTGACGGAAAATTCATTACATTTGAGTTTTCGGCTAGAATCGTTGCGGGAACAAATCTCTATTTGGAAGGCTCTCCATATTCTGGCTTAATCTTCGATGAACCTATGAGTATGGGAAGGAGAGTAGCACGTGAGATAAAAATAGCATGTGAAAAGGGTGTTCTTCATCAGATAATAACATAAGCTAAGTTACAGTTGAACATTTTATTCCTGGCTGGATTGGCCACGCATTTATAATTGTAAACCGGATTTTTTTATCTTCGGCAGTTTAATGAAACGGATATTTAATTGAGGTCGCCATGAGTTGGAGGGCTGGTGTAGGATCCCCCCGAAGTAAATGTTTCGCGGACTGGGATTGTTATTATAGCAATTTATCCTCCGGTCATCTTGCTGAACTTATTAATCCGTTTCATCTTTGTTATATAGTCGATATTCGCTAATGCAATATTCGCGGACTCCCGTACCTCTTCGCTTCCGTCGCTCAGTGCCTTGTCGAGCGCTCCCCTCGCCATTTCCGAACCTATTACCCCAAGGGCGATAGCAGCTTCGTGCCTCACGAAGAAACTTGAGTCTGAACTTAATGCTCCTGAGAGAGCATTTATTGCATTCGTAAATCCGAGCTGACCTAGGGAGAATGCAGCTTCATGTCTAACGAGTGGTTCTTTATCGTTCCTAAGAACGTTGCTAATATGGTCAATAGCATCTTCCCCGGCAATGTCGGCTAATATACAAATTGCTCTTGTCCTAATTACGTTATCAATATGTGTAAGCAGATCCAAGAAGTACGTCGCATTGCGATGATCATATTGTCTTTCCATCTCCGACAATATGTCCAGCCTGTC
>JBPYDU010000063.1:0-67554 GCA_051985995.1 Candidatus Nitrosopolaris sp. | reverse complement strand
CTAATATCGTATCCATACGTGTCAAATCCTCTTTCTTTAACATACTTTGCCACAGGAAGTCCTAACTGTCCTAGGCCAACAATTAGTACTTTATTGAACCTAGAAGGAGTATATGCCCGCACTTCATTAATCTTCTGCAAATAACTCGTACTATCCGAGAAGTATGATTATTAAAGAATTAAGAAACAAAAGAAGATAAATAATTCACTATTGAAATTTATGTTTGGTGACTATAGAAACAATGAATTCGTTACCAAAGTATAGTACTAAATTCTGATGGCCTTTCAGAATTTGATGATTTTTGTTTAATACCAATGCCTTGCATTGTTTTTGCGAATGTATCTAGCAAAAACCGTCTCCAAAATTTATTATTCCAACAGTTCTATGTGTATTATAGAAGATGCTCAATAAATTTAGGGACTTGGTGAATCCAACTCTTGCAAAAGTCGGTACGGTCTTTGCGTCTACGGGAGTGTCAGCGAACGTTTGGACTTGTTTAAGTGTCAGTGCTTTAACATTGGCCGGCATCTTATATGCCACAAGGGCATTCACTGCAGGCTTTTCATGGTTTTATTTACCGATCATAACCAGCTTCCTGCTACTCATCGGGGGTTTTTTTGACATAGTAGACGGGAGTGTCGCTAGGACGACAAGGCGGGTGTCTCAGAAAGGATCATTTCTTGATTCCACCTCTGATAGAATATCTGAATCTGTAATATTCATCGGGATAGCCGTAGGTAACCTTGCCGAACCCATATTGTGCATGATAGCATTGTCTTTATCATTCCTTGTGAGCTACGTCAGAGCTAAAGCGGAATCACTAGGAGTCAATTTGGCGGGGTCGGGTGTTGGAGAACGAGCAGAACGATTGTTAATACTTGCAATAGTAGGTTTAGTACCAATTGCCAATGCAATACACTGGGCTGTCCTACTGGTCTCAATAGTTGCGGGCTGTACGGTTATTCAAAGAATTGTTATAACATCAAATAAGTTATCGCAGTCTGCCAGTCGTCCGCCGGTCTAACTCTGACCTCACCTTCACTATACCCCTATGAACTGCACAAGAGACGCAATAGAATTTTACATCTGTCGACGGTGCTATATATGCCCCTTGTGACTTAAGCTCCTTTGCAAGGGTAGGCTCAACCAAAGTAATCCGACCAGTTACCTTTTTCGCTTTGTCGCGAGGCACCATGGCGCCACATTGACTGCAATGGACAGTGCCGGAGCTACCCTTTCCGCCCTTTGTCCTTCCCCTACTGGCTCGCTTCTTTGGCATAACTATGGGGTAATTTTTTCCATCCTTTAAATCTTATGATAACCAAAACTCCATCTAAGACATAACTTACTCGATGCGCCAAGTTTGTGGCTCAATATCATTATTGATTCGACGAGGCCATCATGCTGCTAGAACGCCTATAATATTGTTATCCAACCAATATCTGCGCAACTTGGTGCGAGATCTATACCATGTGTTGATGATTTACGGGATTGTCTTTATTTCTTATGGGATTGCGCCGAGTATTTACACCCTCTTGTGCATCGAATTTATGCCCGAATAGAGGAGCAGTATACAATCGAAATTAAGAATATTGGTGCCTCCGTCTTGTCCGTATGGGGGTGGGCAGAACCTAACTTAAATATAACTTTCTACAGCGGCCAAGCTACTGGTAGTCATTTGCATGTTCGCAGCTATTTGTCTTGTGGTTTGTGTTTGAATAAGAAATAGCTAATATGGTAGAAACTCTGCTCTTTCATATGACCCCAAGATTTTGATAAATGCGGCTTTCTTTTTAATTGATTCTACTGCCTCATTAATGATTTTATTATCAATATGACCTTCAAAGTCCACATAAAAGGTATATTCCCACGGTTTTTCCTTTTTCGGTCTTGATTCTATCTTCGTAAGGTTGATATTTCGATTTGCAAATTCCTCCAAAATACTGTAAAGGGCACCGGGGATATGCTTGACTGAAAATATCAGGGATGTAGCATCACGGCCGGTAGATTTTGTGCGAATTTTTGACATTATTAAAAACCTTGTAAAATTGTTTTTACTATCCTCGATTCCCTCTTCTAAAATGTCCATGTCATATAACTCTGCAGCTCTCTTACTGGCAATCGCAGCTACTTTCCTAGTTTTTTTTTGTTTGATCATTTTTACAGCACCGGCAGTATCGTAGGCTGCTACGGTCGCTAGTTTCCTCCCTTGTAAATACCGCCTACATTGGGCAAGAGCTTGTGGATGTGAATATACAGACCTAATATTCCAACCTCCACCCTTATTGACGATGAGGCAATGTCTCACCCTTAGGTAAATTTCACCTGATACTACAAAATCCGTATCTAATAGCAGATCATAGGTTTCATTCACGCTACCTTCTATCGAGTTTTCAATAGGAACTACTCCGAAATCTACGTCACCTTGCTTCAAGGCATCAAATACATCCTGGAGGGACTTCATTGGTACAAGATTTGAGTTTCGAAAATACTGAATTGTTGCCATTTCGCTATAAGCACCGGGTTCGCCTTGAAACGCAACCCGTTTGCCTCCAACAATAAATTTATCCCCCACTTCGATGAATTAATCTGAACGTGTCCTTTCCATAATCAATGGTCAATTTTCGATCTTCATTTGCGCCGCATTCGATACATTTTATATTATTGTTGTTTACTCGTACTGTATCCCCGCCACAATTGAAGCATATGGTGTACATGACTCCAAATTCCTTTTCATCGATAGTTATGTGGATTGATGAATTCAATAAACTAATTACGCGTCCCCTGATAATATCGCCCGCCCGGAATATTACTCGCCCTCTCCGATCCCGATCACGGCCTGGAGTGCTTACCCTAGCTGATGCTATAGCAGAAAATCCTGAAAATGACTTCTTATCATTTATGTAAAGTATTCTTACTGATATCATGCTGCCAAACAACATCTCGATGTGGCCTACTACAATGTCACCTATTTTCGGTAGCATTGGAGAGTTTATTTTTTCGATCTTTGCTATCCGCTTTTTGAAATCATAAAGTTTAGTTCCAACTGCCGTAGATCTTATAGTCCCATCTGAAACATATGCATTTTTTCCTGCTTCGAACTCCTCGATGGATGCAATCTGATCCCCCGGCAGGATCGGCGTTCTCGTTAGTTTCCGGCTTCCCATATAAAGTATTAAAGGACTCTTTTCGTTATAACTGTTAGGATGGGCAAACAACCATATGCTATAAGAAAAATGACCCCAGACAGTACCGCTTTCAAACTCCTTTTAGAGAGCTAGACTGCATGAAATAGGTTAACTAATTCGATATTATAATATATTATATGCAGCGTCATAGGTTCTATTTTCCCTCATTAATTTAGCAACCTCCTCCCCGGTTCGTAGTGCTTAAAACTATAAAATTAAGTTACCAATAATACAAGTAATTGGTATATGGTCACTTATTCAAACTTTTAGTTTTTTCTGTGCTCTTTCTATTTACAATAGGTTCATTCTATTCTTTCCAAGCCCAGGATTATTTATTCTGGCATTTGAATTAACATATGAATATTATATTATTCGACGAACAACCTATTAATAACTTGGATGGAAGCTAGGTGTGAAATTCATAGATTGGTTTCCGTATTACCAGAATGTGAGACAGCAATTTGGATATAGTACAGAAAAGGATCAAGAAGCAGCTAAGGTATTGTCTAAACTGATAAAAAGGAAAGCTCTAGACATAAAGCTTCTGAAAAGGACAATAGCTGGAAGACACGTCCTGGCAATAGGCGCTGGGAATAGTTTAATCTCAAATATCAAATTTATAAAGAAAAATCGAAAATTTGTCAAGATAGTAGCAGATAGTGCAACTCATGCCCTTATTGAAAACCATATCAAGCCAGATATTGTTGTGACCGATTTGGACAGCGACGCATTATTTTTGCGGAAGGCAGAGCGAGCCGGTGCAATCATGGTAGTTCATAGCCATGGAGATAATGTTGAAGAATTAAAGAAACATGTGCCGACGTTCAGGCGGGTGATCGGGTCTACTCAGGTAATGCCTGTTGAGAACGTCTATAACTTTGGCGGCTTTACGGATGGCGACCGATGCGTATTTCTAGCGGATGAATTTGGAGCCAAGGAAATTGTCCTTGTAGGGATGGAGTTTGGTGGTCGTATAGGGGAGCACTCGAAAAAGACAGTTAAAAATATTGAATTAAAAAAGGAGAAGATGAAGGTTGGTAAACGACTCCTAGAAATGCTCGCCAAACGGTCTCATTCACGATTGTTCGACACATCTCAAAGACCAATTAGAGGATTTACTCACTTGACTATTCGATATGATTAGTCGTCATCCCAGTCTAATGTGAAGTAAAGCTATTCGACGTTGTCCTAGAGATTGTAGGAGGAATCACTTGATCATTTCACCCGGTTCCTCTAGTAACAGTATTAGCCTCTAGGACAGGATTAACTTACCAGAACCAAACAAGAGACATAAGAACGAAGTTATTTTTTTCTCCTTACTCTGTTCCCGATGTGAAAAACTATTATAGCTTCTGTCGCAAAATGCTTGCAATGTCCGACTATTCTGAAGAGGACGTCAGGCGTGCCGCAGATATACGTGAATGGCTTACTAAACAGGTCGCTGATAAACAAGAGGAGATTGAAAGGCTACGCACCATGCTGTTCCTTGTCGATATGTTGTTAAAACGTGGGAGCTTCAAAACAGCTGCTAGTCTTGAGTCAGTTACGTCTTCACTGACAATAAAGTCATCCGATGAATCTTCAACGATTCCGCGCAACCAGCAGACTCTGGAAGCTCCTGGTATTGATAAAGACGATCTAACTGCCATTCAAAGGGTTGTTCCAAGAGCTGAACAACTGGATAACACATTAACCAGTTCCACGGAAGTTAGACAACTCAGACGTCTAAAAGATAACCTCCTGCTAGCCACTGCCACACTATCTCCGACTAGCGTAGAAATCGCCCCCGCAGATGGAATCAATTTCAACGTGAATACCCCGCCATTTAAGTCGTTCTTTCTAAATAGAATATTAGAAGGAATGAAAACGAGAGATATCGAAAAAGTAACCCGGGGCGAAATCCAAGAATCTGAATCGTTGAATTATCAAATCGAAGAGAAGAATGGTGCTTTGATAAAAAGTATTATGATTCGCAACTACCGTGAAAAAGAGCGCCTTAACGAAATTTTCAGTACGTCCACGTGGGTTCTAACAAGGATGATAGAAAAGAATGGCGGAAAGTAAAAATGGACAAGATAGTTGTTTTGGATTTTGGTTCCCAATATAGTAACCTGATTTGTAGACGGATTCGAGACGTAAATGTATATTGTGAACTATTACCATATAACACATCCATTAAAGAACTAAAACAACTACGCCCGAACGGAATAGTTTTCTCGGGCGGACCGGCAAGTGTTTATTTCAATGAATCGCCAAAACCTAATAAAGAAATTTTCGAGTTAGGGATTCCTATCTTGGGAATCTGTTATGGACACCAGCTGATAGTAGACCATTTTGGCGGAAAGGTAAAAAAAACAATTGCTAGAGAATATGGTCGTGCTGACTTGATTATTGATATTAAATGCGATCTGTTCAGTACCAGTGATAACAAGATAAAGTGTTGGATGAGTCACGGAGACGCCGCTGAGAGTCTTCCAGATGGATTCGAAATTTTAGGTCATACGGAGAACTCTTTCTCTGCTGCTATAGCAAATAAAGAAAAGAGAATCTATGGAATACAGTTTCATCCGGAGGTAGTTCACACAGAGAATGGAACCGAGATACTGAAAAATTTCTCGCAAAAGATCAGCCGAGCAAGACCTACTTGGAATATGGAAAGTTTTATAGAATCAACCATTAAGGACATTCGACAACAGGTTGGAGATGAAAAAGTACTATGCGCGTTGAGTGGAGGTATTGATTCCACAACTGTTGCAGCGTTGTTAGAAAAGGCTGTAGGCAAAAATCTGAAGTGTGTTTTTGTTAATCACGGGTTACTAAGAGAAGATGAAGAGTCGTTGGTAACCGGGCTTTTCAAAGATTATCTGCAAACTGAAGTGATGCACGTAAATGCGGAAAAACAATTCCTTCAAAAGTTGAAAGGAGTTTATGATCCTGAAATGAAACGCCGGATTATAGGTGAAGAATTTGCGATGGTGTTTATGGATGTGGTAAAAAAAAACGGGCCCTTCCAATGGCTTGCTCAGGGAACACTTTATCCAGACGTCATTGAGAGTGGAGTATCGGAAGGGCCAGCGTCAGCCATCAAAACCCACCATAATGTGGGGGGGATGCCGAAGTGGCTTACTTTAAAAACGATAGAACCATTAAGGACTTTGTACAAGGATGAGGTTAGACGTGTTGCGAATTTACTAGGAATTCCGGATGAACTTCTGCAAAGACATCCGTTCCCCGGTCCGGGCCTAGCCGTCAGAATAATCGGAGAAGTCACACCTGAAAAGATACATATCGCAAGAAGTGCTAGTAAAATAGTTGAAGATGAACTAATTGCTGCCGGACTCTATCATAAAGTATGGCAGGCATATGCTTCCGTGGGAGACGATAGGGCGGTCGGGGTTGTGGGCGATCAGCGTATGTATGGTCATATCGTGATAATTAAAATAATAGAATCCATCGACGCAATGACTGCGGATTGGACTAGGCTGCCGTACGAAATAGTTGGTAAGATTAGTGATAGAATTACAAACGAAGTCGAAGATGTCTCCTGGGTCGCGTATGCAGTTTCGAGCAAACCGCCCGCTACGATAGAGCCTCAATAGATTTCCAATTTGGTAGGAAGATCCCTGTGTAACAATACAGGGCCACCCCAGCGTTATAGTCGTGGGCAATGAGCTAAGAAATGAGCCGATTTCTTCTAATACCAGCCAAATTTAATCTTAAATTTAAGGTATAAAAAAAGAAGATATCGAATTACAAGATAGATCTTGGTTTTAGTAAACCTACGAATTCGCAGAAGCCTGTATTTTAGAAATGACATCCAAATCTCTTTGTCTAAGTCATCATCTATTAACTCATCCATCGATTGAATAACGGCTAAGTACGTTGGAAACACACATGGGTGGGCAGAGGACCCTATTTATACATGCCTTTATATAGCAGCAAGAAAATACTTCAGTATCGCACCATCTTAACTCGATGTTATTCAGAATTTCAATAGCTCCACATTCTAAATAATATCAATATTATAGTCATAAAGTCAAACTGCTTTATCGATAATCAGTATACCTTTTATCCGAGATTAATTTTCATACACTTGTTTATGATTCCGATTAACCAGCCCTGGATTGGTGAGGAAGAAAAGCGTGAAGTATTGAGTGTTTTAGCTGAAAATGCTCTTACATCCGCATCAAAAGATGGGGGGAAACGAGTTCAGGCTCTTGAACGGCTTCTGAAAGACTATCTTAAGATTCAAAACGTAGTAAGCGTCAATTCTGGAACCGCTGCGTTGTATTCCGCATTGCTTGCCCTGGGGATTGGTCAAGGTGATGAAGTACTTCTGCCGTCGTTCACATTCGTTGCAACCGCAAATTCTGTAGTTGCAGCCGGTGCTAGACCCGTGTTCGTTGACATCAACAGAGAAGACTATACTATCGATATCACCGACCTGAAGAGAAAAATTACAGAGAAATCAAAAGCTATCATACCTGTGCATATTTATGGTCATCCAGCAGATATGGATGAAATTTTGGACATTGCCCATACACAATCAATAGATATAATTGAGGATGCTTGCCAGTCGCTTGGCTCTCTTTATAAAAAATCACAAACGGGAACACTCGGAAAACTGGGTTGTTTTAGCTTTTATGCCAGCAAAGTTTTGACTGCTGGCGAAGGTGGTGCAGTAGCAACAAATGATGATAACTTAGCGTGTAAGGTAAAGATGATTAGGAACCATGGTATGGTCGAAGGTTATGACACACGTCTTTTAGGCCTCAACATGAGGCTCCCAGAATTGAGTGCTGCTGTTGCCAAAGCGCAAATGGACAAATTACAAAAGCTGCTGGATCTTCGTAGACGGAACGCCAGTGCGTTGACAAGCTTACTCCTCCCACTGACAATGGAAAGGAAAATAAATATTCCACGGGAAACCGCGAAAAAAATTTTTAACTGGTATCTGTACACGATTGCTTTTCAAAAGGACTACCTTCGAGAGAAGGTCCAACGGGCATTGGCTAGTGAAAAAATTGGTGCTACGGTATATTATAATCCACCAGTTCACAAAACCCCCTACTATCAGAAGATTGCTTCGACGAAAAGTCTTCCCAACACGGATTGGGCTAGCGAACATGTTCTCTCATTGCCTGTCCATTCTTTTATGGGTAACGAAGATTTGGAGCGTATCGCAACTAGCATTAAAAAGACGATTTGAATTGAACCTGTATACTTTTTATAACTTAAGATGCATGAGGACGCATATTGCGATTAATAATTTATACCGGCAAGGGAGGGACCGGGAAAACCGTAAGCGCATGCTCGACAGCCATCAAGCTTGCAGAGAATAAATCCAACACCTTATTGATCTCATCAGATCCTGCTCATACCTTAACCGACGCATTCGCGATGCCTGATCTGGGCTATGAACCGAATGAAATTCTCACGAATTTGCAAGCGCTTCAGATCGACCCACTGATGGAGATGAACAAACAATATACCACTATCCTCTCGTACATGGCATCTTTGTTTCATACCCGAGGCATCGATGAAACTTTAGCATACGAACTTGCCATGTTGCCCGGGATGACTCAATTATTTTCATTATTGAAAATTGAAGAAGTCGCTCGGACGAAAACATTTGACACGGTAGTTCTTGACATGGCTGCGTCAGGCGACGCATTAAGGTATCTCTATTTTCCTAAATTAGTGGGAAGTATTGGAAGGAAACTTAGCGGATTGGTAGGAATGTTCAGTGGCTTTGCCCGGATATTCCAGCCTCTGTCTAGGCTACCTGCCCCTCCACAAAGTGTATTGGAAAATGAACTCGAGTTACTTGCCAGACTAGACAAACTATATATGATCATGATGAACCAGAACGTAACGAGCATAAGACTAGTTGCCAATCCTGACACATTTAGCATTGAGAATGCTAAGAGAGCATTCATGTCTGCTAGTCTTTATGGCATAAACGTGGATCTTGCAATAATCAATAAGATTATGCCCACGGGGAGTTCAGATCTATACTATGCCGAATGGGCAGATTATCAAAGAGTAAAAATAGAAGATGCAAAGGCGAACTTCTACCCACTTCCTGTCAGGGAAGTTAAACTTCATGGCACTGAATTACGAGGGATCGAAATGTTGCGAGAAAATGCCCAAATGATATTTAAAAATCAAGATCCGGCCGAGGTGTTCTTTCGTGGAAGTGTGTTTCATTTTGAGAGAGAGGATTCTTTATTACGAATGACCATAAAAGTTCCGTTCACGGAGAAGGATGACTTTGATGTTGAACGTCACGCTGATCAACTCACAATAAAGGTGAAAAATCGAGTCGGTTACATTATTAATACAGTACCCCTTCCTGCCGCCACTATGGGTATGAAACTTGCCAAAGCGAAACTGCAAGGCGACGAACTGAGCGTCTTATTTGAAAAGATTGTGTAATGCAGACACAGGTAAGAACAATCACTAATGTAAGATGGCGAATAGAGGAGATTCATGTTTTCGGTTCACATATGGTTTATATAATATGTAATCTCGATTATCTGACAGAGAGATATGCCAATAGATCCAGACTTTCCAAAAAATAATCAAGTAATTGGTAAACACATGCATTCTGACGGAGAGCACTTTCACTACGTGTGGGGACCAGGTAAAACGGCGGAGGCAGCTGAAAATGAGGAAGTAAAAGCTGCATTTGCTGCTAGAGGAGAACAAATCACTCCAGCAGGAATACATGGCACTATGGTCGCAGTTGACTGGGACTCCTGTGTAGCTGACGGTGCGTGTATTGAGGCCTGTCCCGTACAAGTCTTCCAGTGGTACAGGACAGAGCAGGACGTACCACCTTCGAAGATGATGAATGAAACTAGCGCTGGCACTGGTAGCACAGTGAAAGAGGAGAGAAAAGACTACACAGACAAGGCCGACCCTGTCAGGGAACACGATTGTATTTGGTGCATGGCCTGCGTCTCAGTTTGCCCGCCTCAGGCAATTAAAGTAGATCAGTCTAATCTCGAATTCCACGAAAAAGCATCAGGGACATTCAACGAATCTATCTCAAAAGGTAGTGCACCGCCGCCACATGCCCACTGAGCCCCGCTTTTTTTAGATAATGCGTTCATCCTTAGGGAAAAAGGCATCATTGAAGAGATATTCGATATAACTCTTTTTGATCGATGGAAGTCTAGGCGCCGATCCCTCCGTTCTGATTTTCACTCGCGCGAGTCCCCACGATCTCACTAACAACGATCTCCTTAGTTGCACTAGGGGGCCAAACCATCGCGAGAAAATCTCCTTTATTTCCACACCTCTTAAGACTTGCTGGTTGCAACCTACTTCTTTGGAACCCTTTCGCAACTAGTTTCTCTTTTACCTGCTGGAGTAATTTCTTTTGCCCATGAACTATTAGATGAACGGTTTTGACACGTGCTTATGTCAGAGCTCAATAATCCGGTTCTGAATAGCGATAAAGTATAAACATATTATATATTATCAAGCCCAAGAATAAATCAATGCAGCGAAAGAGTTCACATATGCGTATCATTCTTCCGGAAAATATTTCCGAGCGCATAGGCGAATTTTTAATAGGAAAACAAGACTTTCCATTTATTGAGAATTACGAGCTAATGTGCATCCTGTTCCTATACGGAAGACATAGTAAAGTTGACAATAATGAGAAATGGGAAGTAATGGACTTGGCAACGGAAACCGTCAATAAATTGTATCTCGAAATCGAAGGTTATAGGAATAGTCTAAAAAGAAAAATGAACACAGAATTTATACGCAGCGGATACTTTGAGAGAGAATTACAGATCAGAATAGATGAGAAAAAAGCAGTGCACAAGGATCGAATATTTAACGATCCTATTGTGTTATCATCTTGCTTTGTGCAGCACGTTTCTTACTATAATCAAGAATACTTTTTCCAGATTTATGGTCCTCTTAAGAGACATGAGCTACTGAAGGACTTAAGAAATTATCTAGAGGGTAGGATGATAATGCTAGGTTTCAACAGAAAAAATGAGAAGTCCTTGCCATTTCAACATCCTATAATTCCGCTTTATATGTGGTTAAAAGACCACCTAATTAGAAAAAATGAATAATTATTTGCTATCTTAGTTTTGTCGTTTTATGGAGGGTGTGAATCGCAATTCTTCTCGAAAAAATCTGCTTGAACAGTCAATTCGTTTAGTGCGGATTCGAAAACCCGCTATTAGAGCCAATCACTGCTATGTAGCGGTCAGAGCCAAGCTCATGACCTAGCAACTGCCTGTGTAACATTATGTTCTTTGCCTCATCCGGGATCGCCATCCTATCAACATTTTTAAGAATGTGTAGGAAGCTGAGTATGATTTGTACAAAGATGTAGCAATAATAGCAGGACCGTCATCTCTCGATCTCGGTACATCAATAGCAAAGCATCTAGAGGCTGAATTAGTGCCGGTAGACCTCAAGATATTTCCGGACGGCGAGAGTAAAATTAAACTGAGAAAGGTTGAGAAGGATTATTGCATAATAGTACAGTCGACATATCCTCCAACAGACAGGCATCTTTTGCAAGCACTAATGATGATAAAAAGGTGTTCAGGGGATGGATCCGCAAATGTGTGGGCAATTATGCCATATATGGCATATTCACGCCAAGACCGAGAGTTTTTGGACGGAGAAGTGGTCAGCACGGCTTTGGTAGCCAAATTGGTTGAGATTGTAGGAACGAAGCGATTAATTACAGTGGACATACATAGTCCAGCTTCGTTATCATATTTTACGATTGATACACAAAACATTAGTGCAGTAGGCCTTTTGGCGGAATACGCTGCTAGCAAAATCAAACTAAAAGCGCCAATTGTAGTATCACCTGATCTTGGAGGGGCTAAAAGGGCAGTCGAATTCGCTAGGATTCTGGGAACGGATATGGTTGCCTTAACGAAAAGTAGAGACAAGGACACCGCCCAAGTCCTTATTGAGGAAAAAGAATTAAATTCTAGCGTAGTTGGTAGAGATCTGATTCTTTTAGACGACATGATAAGCACTGGCGAAAGCATTGTAGAAGCTTGCAAGTTTCTAAGTAGGTACAGTCCTCACAAAATTTATGCAATGTGCACTCACGCGTTGTTGATAGGAGATGCGATGACAAGAATTAGAGCTGCTGGGGTAGAAGAAATTATTTCGACCAATTCGATCCCCGGGTTCAATGCAAAGGTGGATCTCGCACAGCTCATATCTGCCCAACTTAAGATTATTATTAACACGAAGAGCCACCTATAGTTAGAATGTATCGCAATCTATGCGGAGCGCACAAGAAAGAGGTCTTATAGCAAAAAATTAACAAGAAATTCAGGAGCCCGGGGCTCCATAAAAAGTATATACTATATAGGCTGACAATAACACGGGGCAACTACGAGAACCGTATGGTCGACATGAAGTTGATTTTTCTTGGGACATCTGCTGCAGCTCCAACTGCAGAGCGTGGTTTATCTTCAGTCGTGATAAAGAGAGGGAATGAATTATTGTTATTTGACGCCGGTGAAGGCATGCAGCGGAATTTCATACGGGCAGGATTAGGAATGAATAAACGAATGAAAATTTTTGTAACACATATGCACGCTGATCATTGTGTCGGCTTGCTCGGACTCTTACAAACCATGTCTTTGCAGGGCAGAGTAATGGCAGTAGACATATATGGGCAACGAAAATTAGCAGAATTTCTCACGGAAAACATGCGAATAATAAATTTCGGATTACAATTTGATATTAACATGCATATAATTGATTGCGAGGGTGTTGTGGTAAAAGAGAAAGATTACCAAATAACTTGCTGCGAAGCAAGGCATTTAGTCCCTTCGTTCTCCTACTGTCTCATCGAGTTCGACAGACCCGGGATTTTTAACATTAGTGAGGCTAAACGGTTCCATATCCCAGAGGGTGTGCTCTATAGCAAATTGCAGCACGGTCAGGACATTATTTATAGAGGCGAATTGATAAGGTCTAGCCAAATGACAGGACCTGCGAGGGCCGGCAGAAAAATAGGTATATCGGGTGACACGAGACCTACCGTTAAATTACGAGATTTCTTCAAGAATTGTGACCTCCTAATCTACGAATCGACGTACGGTCACGATAAATATCAAAAGGCTGTCAAAAATTTTCATTCTACAGCGACAGAAGCAGCGATGCTAGCACGAGAGTCAGAAGTAAAAAGATTGTTCCTCACTCATTTCAGCACTCGATATGAAGAAACTTCTGAATTAATTATTGAGGCAAGATCTATACATGAGAACGTTGAAGCTGCAGAAGATTTGAAGATAGTCGACATTCCATACTGTGAGTCTGATTAATCGTACCTGTATGATAATGGCTAACTGGAGTCAGTAAATCTACCTCTTTTTTTAGGACAATTACAAGTCACATTCACGTTTGTTTCCCACGATTATTGCATTTTACTTGATAGTGCCAAAGGCATTATTTGGTTGATTCCTACGACGACTGTACTTGTATTAAGTAGTATAACTCTGTAGGCAGTAGGGTTAAAAAGTGTTATATCTGTAACGGCTGTTAAGTTATCGGCTTTGGCTAGGAGTCCAGACGGTGCGAGATTGGCATAATACATGCACATATATCCGGGCTTCGACAATTCTTTTACTATTCCCAATTTTGCCGGTTTGAGATTTGTGAGCTGTCCGACAAGAATTTCCACCGCACTTTGAAAATTTGTATCACAGGGAAGCT
This sequence comes from Candidatus Nitrosopolaris sp., assembly GCA_051985995.1. Classification (GTDB taxonomy): domain Archaea; phylum Thermoproteota; class Nitrososphaeria; order Nitrososphaerales; family Nitrososphaeraceae; genus Nitrosopolaris. The sequence continues at coordinate 53,641 of JBPYDU010000063.1, read as the reverse complement.
TCGCAGTCAAATACCCACTCATTATCTTATACGGCGTTGAGTCGTAAATATGTATGAAGTCCTTTGGAGGGAGAATCTGGTGTGATAACAGAACTGTATCAGAGTCCCTAACAAATGTAATTCCTGAATTGGTCCCGACATTTGTATTACTTTTTACAGTGCTATTACGAATTTGATCAATTGCAGAAGACATTAAGGATTTCGGACTCATGAAAGAGCCCATTAAGGATTCGATACTCTGGTTAGAAACCCCGCCTTTCGCTGCATAATGTGTGCTATTTGTCATGTCCTTTTTTCCTTGTTGTGCTATTGCCATTGGCGGAGCTTCGCCCAGCGGAGAGACTGATGCCGACAATATTAGAAATATGCTGAAGATCGTAAATCCGAAAATACCCAGATAGCTCACAATTTGGTATAGGCCCATGATTGTGAGTAATTTTCTCTACATACTAAAAAAGAATACGTGTTATATTTTATTGATAGATATCTTACTTTCAGTATCACAAACGGATTGAACGATCCACCTCGAATGGAGAAATACTTATTGCAAACCCTGAAAACGGATCTGACGAATTATATTACACAATGTCTTGACGCAATACGATGAGACTGTTATTGGTTGTCCCACAAATTTTAATATTGGAGTTTCTACCGATTCTTATTCTAGCGTAATAAAATTAAAAATAAGACTAATAACTAATACATGTAAATATTCTCAGGTCCATTCGAATTGCCAAAGTTCAAGGGTTGCGGCATAGAAGTCGATCCAGAAGAGCTACCGGAAAATTTTATCTGCCATAATTGTAAGGTTGAACAAATTTTGAGTTGCTAACAATGTAAGGGGAACCTGAGTAAATAGCAATGCGTAGAAATGGCTATAGAGATCAGGAGTGTCTTCAGCTGATGAGATTAATAAATCTCCTAATAGTTACCTTTTGGTCTGACTGCAACCGATCAAAAGACTCTATAAGTTCCTTTTCTAGTCCGATTTGGGCCGAAATCACCGAACGCAGCTTCCTTACATCCATCGGAGTAATACCTTCGATTAAACCTAGGGTGTAAGCTCGAACATACTCGTTGATTATTTTACTCGCGAAAGTTGGAACGAATCTAATAAGCAATAAAATCGCCTCCCGCATTATTTCGTAGTCAGGAGCACCAATCGGAAGGGCCCCAATGTATGACTCTAACATTTTCGTTCTGCTAGGACCTACCTCTTCAATAGAAGAGGCAACAAGTAGTCCTGCTTCACTTAGTTCATAGAAAGGGACACCCTCCATTTGAAGAGCTTTGGGACCGCGTCGTAACGGCAATCTACCCCCTTCTTTGACAACTCCTGATGGAATTAGCACTTCGTCAAGGTCTCTGAAAATTCCTGAGTAGATATTTTGCCACAAAATTCCATGCCTATCGGCAATAATGTGGGCTATAGAAGTCCTTGTTCGTAGCTCTGGGCTTTGTTCTGTCGCAAGATGTGCTATTATTCCTCGCTGTCTTCTTGCCTCGCCAGTAAACTTGTTGTTTCGAGTTTTGAATGTGTCAAATATTGCGATATTACACCTCTGTGGTTTCAACGAGCGGTAGATCCTCCAATAGACGTCACTTATGATAATATTTTAATCTGTTGGTATTGGGATAAAATTCTGCTAAAGAAATAACATGTAATTATCTCTTATGGTATACTAACATATAAAGCTGGGTAATTGTATTGTTTATTTGAAGACTAGTACGGCCACCACAGTCGATACCAATAATACTGCAGCGGACAGTAGAGGCACCAACTGGCTGCATTATAATGATACTGCCGACACCACTCTATTAGATAGAAAGATAGAGGACGTTACCACAGGCCTGTGGCCAGAGTTTTCTTTTACGTGGCATTATGTATGAGGATGCTTTTACAATAGTTGATTACTACTCCCAAAAGACGTAGCCCTCACAGAATTATATTATGTGATCACAGAACTGAATGGAACACCCATAGCGTACATTGAAGCTGCCAAAAGAGCATGTGAAAGAAATCCCCAGGTTAAGTGCTACTTAGGTGAACTCGAGCTTTCGAAAAATTGGCTAGCCCTCTTAGGAAGGATCAATCCATACAGAGAGAGCTACGGTGAGCGAAAAACCCATAGTTTTAAGGTAGACAGGTGCGGATAATGGATAACAACGGTGAAACTCACGAAGCTGTCAGCCATGATCCTAACGCGCAGATGACTACTACACGGCGAAGAAAAATCTAGAAAAAACAATCATTCATCTGAGGTATCTGAGATACATGATGTCGAACATATTCAAAGAGGGGTTCCAAATGCAGCTCAGCGATTTCAATAAATGACAGATATAGCACTTACAAATCAAAATACTTTCCAAAGCTGTTAGAAGATCCAAACGTTACTACTGAAGACGAGAACAAAATAAGAGAGTTATTACAGAAAGAATGGAATCCTTATATTCGTAGGCCCTGAGTGATAAATCTGCGATACTCAAGGAGCACGCTCCTTCGCATCTTTGCCCTCGGAGAACAGCTTGATGCCTTGGGGTCGCTTTGATTTTGGTTTTATATTATTACCTTCTCTCTTTTCTAGATGTCTTTTTTCTCGTTCAGTTTGCTCATTGTATCTTTTTCGTGTGCTCGTTCGGCAATTTCCCTGGTTCGCTTATGCTGTTTGAGAAGTTCAATGACATTTCTTTCTTTTTCAGCCCTTGTTATATTCGATGGCCAATCCATTACGAACGCAGCGTGTTATACGAACCCACTGATAACCCTTTTCCCCGTTATCTGCTGCTACCATTATGTTTTGGCCTGTTACCACCATGTTTTCACCTGCTACCTCTGTTACCAAGTGGATCAGATCGTGCGAGGAATAGCCACCCCTATGGTACCAATTGAAAAAATTATATTAAATCGGTAAATTACTAGCTGTGAAGTTAGTTGATGAAGACAATCCGTACAGTAAGGTGATCATTGATATCTATCAAGGTACCTATCATCTGAAAACGCGGTAAATGTCTCGTATTTCCGGCTAGCTACTGATGGTCGTCTATATGAGGGATCATGACGAGGTTTGATCCGCCGTTGTTTTGGTAGCTCATAAGTTAGTATTCTCAATGAAATAATCGAATAAGAACTTCTATTGAGAAGGCAATTGATAAATAACATGTTCCTACAAGTTATTGTTAATTAAGGCTGCGGACTGAGCCGGCTAGACAGGAAGGCTTATAACGCTAGACGCCACCACCATATCAAAGAAAATTTGCAAATAAAAGACGGGCTAACGTTTGACGACGTTCTCCTAGTCCCTAAAAGATCTGCCGTCATATCAAGATCTCAGACAGACCTTAGAACTAGACTCTCTACCAATATTTCGTTGAATATCCCATTAATTAGTGCCAATATGGATACCGTTACAGAAGCTAGGATGGCCATTGCTCTCGCAAGGGAAGGTGGCATCGGGATTGTTCACAGGTTTATGACAATCGAAGATCAAGTAGATGAAATTCTGAAAGTGAAACGTTCTGAATCAGTAGTTATCGAACAACCCTATACTGTTAACAAGACTTCGAGCCTAAAGGATGCAAAACAAATGATGATGGATTATGGCGTTTCGGGACTTCTCGTTGAAGACGACGGAAAAAGACTTGCCGGCATCATTACCCAACGAGATATCACGTTGGAGAAGAATGGGGACAGTAACGTTGCAGATTTGATGAGCAAAGATGTGATTACCGCGAAGGAGGGGACAACAATAGAACAAGCCAAGGAAATCCTGCACAATCACAGAATCGAAAAGCTCCCAGTTGTTGATGCGACACGCCGGATTGTTGGTCTTATAACTAGCAAAGATATATTGAAAATGGAGCAATACCCATACGCATCTAAAGATAAAAAGGGTAGGTTACTCGTTGGCGCGGCAGTGGGAGTAAAAGGTGATTATCTAGAACGCACTGAAGCGCTTCTAGAAGCTGGCTCTGACGCAATAGTCGTTGATATTGCACATGGTCATAGCGACAATGCGATTAATACTGTGCATACGATTAAAAAGGCATTTCCTTATTGCGAATTAATAGCCGGAAATATCGCGACAGGCGAAGGAACTAGGGACTTGATCAAAGCCGGTGTAGATGCTGTGAAAGTTGGAGTTGGATCCGGATCCATCTGCATTACGAGGATAATTACCGGCTCTGGCGTTCCCCAGTTAACGGCAGTAATGGATAGTATTAGAGTTGCAAATGAGTATAGCGTTCCTATAATCTCTGATGGAGGAATAAGAACTTCTGGCGATGCGACGAAGGCACTTGCGGCAGGGGCGTCTACTGTCATGGTGGGAAGCTTATTTGGTGGAACCGATGAGAGTCCAGGCAAGACGATGGTCAAGAACGGAAAAAAATATAAAATGTACAGAGGAATGGCCTCATTTTATGCGTCGCTAGGCAGAAAGTATAGAGAAGAAGGGGGACAAACACTAGAAGCAGATGATTTAAATGATTATGTGCCAGAGGGCGTTGAAGCTATGGTGCCGTACAAGGGAAGTGTCGTAGAGATTATTAGGCAAGTTGTCGGAGGGATTAAGTCCGGCCTTAGTTATTGCGGCGCCAAAACGATCCCCGAAATGCAAAGCAACGCCGAGTTTATCAAAATTACATCAGCTGGTTACACTGAGAGTCACCCTCATGATGTAAATGTCATGTAGGAGATACTGGCTTATGTTTGTCATTTTTTACGAATGTGTTGGTTTGTTTTAATACAACAGATACATGTAATGTGTTCATCATCATTAATTAAATGAGATAATTATTATCCTATTTCTAAGTTATCATAAAATACCCGTGGGCACATTTAATGAATATGATCAGATTCATAGTTCACTGCTGACTTAGGTTTTAGTATTTTAAACTACCTCTTTAACATTTTTGGGTTAGTAACACGCTCCTCATAATGAGTGGTTATTTTTGACTACGATAACACATTTTGATCATCTGCTCAGCTAAGGTTAAGAAAGCACAAACTTCGTTCTTGGGTTTGTTTGGTGATAATACAGAAAAGGATGAAATGCGGCAAGAGAACCGAATATCCTAGTCAACAATATTCAAGTCTATGATGTTCGAAACATTTGTGATTTCTTCGGCTTCCGTATAGTGATGCCTTCCCCAAGAAACATTGATATCTGCGTACATTCTGTGATTACCACGATTAAAACTATTGGCATCTATCTCGATTATTTTGTTGACATTAAATAATAATGATTTTGCCTCTTCAATTGTGACGGGATAAAATGGGGTATTATCTCTTATAATCGATACCCAAATACGAAATGGTATCCTCGGACTGCGAGTCCAGAACATCGGTGCCTTTCTCGTAATCTTGGTTAGAAAGATCTTCGTTCTTTCTACCTTCAGAGCGATGGCTATCGACATCCTGAATACCTTATCATGTTTATCGTACGCTGTCTCCCACATTTTCGGATTAAAAACTTCTCGGATATTTCCGTCAATCTTAAAACTTAAAACCAAAGTGAGCCGTTCGCCTCTTTTCGATTTATTTTCATGGCTAGCTCTGTTCAGTATGACATGTGTAATACTACTCTGTTTCTCTCTCAAAATGATGCATTCATGGTATCATTTATATCCTCAATAAGTAGTTGTCTGATTGATGCTTGCAGAGATTGTCGATATGAAAGATCGTGAGATAGAATTAAAACTCCAGGAGGAAGACATTTCCGTGATGTACATGGTACAGCACGAACTTCTTAAAGAGAAGAATGTTGAGTTTGCTGGTGTTGTTCTGAAGCATCCTCTAATCAAGGACTACCTTATTAGAGTCGTAACCAAGAAGAAGATACCTATTGAAGCATTTCAAGATGCGTGCCAGTCCGCTTCCGAAAACCTTAGAGTGCTTAGTACCGTAATAAAGGATGCCCTAAAGAAATATTCAGCTTAGGTGTAACCTCATGAAGTTTTGTCCCAAATGTGAAAGACGCATGAAACCAAAGATTGAAGAAGGCATCCTCTCATGTCCAAAATGTGGTCTTATTGTGGAGAGAGAAGAAGAAAAAACACAAGCCACAGGGAATTTGATACAGAATACAGAAAGTTCCTCTCGAAGCTCTCTCAAAATCATCGAGGCAGAGAAGGGATTGGATGCACTCCCAGCAACAACGATTGATTGCCCAAGATGTGGAAATGATATGGCATTTTGGTGGATGCTTCAGACAAGGTCTGCTGACGAACCTACCACTCAATTTTATCGCTGCACAAAATGCACCCATACTTGGAGAAATTATGGTTAATTGTAATCATTGTTGAGTGTTTCTCTTTGCCTTCTTATATCGTTCTTCGCGGACTGGGGAACCAATCCTTTTTCGTATGGCTTGTTTTTAGCACAGCAATGTTTAAAATCCGAAAGTGACAGCCGCAAGATGGTATTGGTTTGGTATTCGTAGCTAAGACAAGATCGCCAGACGAATGGAAGGTTGTTGTATCTGCTATCTCTACTCTAGTTGACGAGGCAACTTTTGAAGCTACGGTGGAGGGAATTTCATTCAGAGGGATGGACCCATCTCATGTGGCCCTTATAGATATTCAATGGCCTAATTCGACATTTGAGGGATACGAATGTGACGATTCAGTGAAGTTTGGTGTTAGGGTCGACGAGCTATCAAAATTGATCAAGCGAGCTGATAGGAAGGATGCAATAGAGGTAAGTATGGGAGAGGATGGCATGTTGCATATCAAAATGTCCAACGGCTATAAAAGAGAATATAAAATAAGGCTAATCGAGAGTTCCGCGAGTTCGACTCCTTTACCAAAATTGAATTTTAATTCCAAAGTAGTGTTAAATGCGGTCGCCTTTGATAAAGTCCTATCAGACGTGCAGGTCGTGTCTGAATACATTTCGATAGAATCGGAATCCAAGCGGGTAGAATTCTCAGGCAAGGGAGATACAGGTGAAGCAGACATAATTTTAGAATCCGAAAACGCAGGTTTAGAAGAGCTAGAGGTCAAAGAAAACAGCAAAGCAACATACAGCCTCGATTATCTGACGAAAATCACGAAAGCCGTAAGTGCAGCAGGAGGGTCAATTGCAGCGGAATATTCAAGTAAAATGCCACTGAGGTTGGAATTTAGAATGGCTAACGTAGGTAGAATTCACTTCTATCTAGCTCCAAGAGTTCAAGATTAAATTTGCCGCAATCGATGTAAGGTCAGTTAAGATGTCAGGAGAATAAGGTATTGCTCCTCAATATACAACTTTTTGTCCACTTCTGTCCCTGTAAATCATCCCGAATTCGTTCATTTCAGATAACTGCTTTTCATTGAAGATAGTACCATCTTTACAAATGAGTTTATCTCCAACGCAACAGCTTGCACAAATCCCTATTCCACACTTCATATGTCGTTCAAGACTGGCTTGAATAGGTAGGGAATATGCTGAAGCGATATCTAAAACCTTTTTCATCATTAATTCAGGACCACATGTGTATACACTATCAAACGTTTCCTCTTTAAGAGCTTGAATCATCGCTCCAGTTGCATTTCCTTTAATTCCATAGGTGCCGTTTTCTGTACTGACTATTATTTTGTGTTTAGTATTACTCAGAATAGTATCAGCTGTATTTTCAAAAAATACTTCTCTTTTTGAACTTGCCCCAATTATTAATGTGCAACTGATTCTCATTTTATTCAGTTTTGCAGCCAGCTTCATTAAGGGTACGAGTCCTGTTCCTCCACCAACCATAAGCACTGTTCTTGTCTTCGGGGCAATCTTGAAATAGTTGCCATAGGGACCACGAATCCCCAACATTTCACCAATTTGTTTACTGAACAACGCCGTCGACCCAACTCCTTGTCTGCGTATTGTGATCCCGGCACTATCTTCTTCGTCAGCGATCATAATGCTCATCGGGAGCTCTTCAACTCCCGGAATCCAGACCATCAAGAACTGGCCGGGGTTAGCCTTGGAAGCGATTCTATCCTTAAACAGGATTGTCTTGACGCTACGAGTTTCATATATTACACGTTCAATAAACACCCTTCTTATAATGTTAATATCTATGGGCAAGTCCTACTAACTCCAAGGGATTTTTTAATCCCTTCCTTTCCAAATAGCTTTTGAGACCCAAATTTATTTTCTTGAATACGCCAACACCTTCATAGCAAATGACACTGCCAAGCTGTATCCCCGACGCGCCTGCAAGCATGAACTCGACAGCATCTTGCCAGCTAAAAATTCCACCACAACCTATCACCGGTATTTTCATATTTTTAGAAATTTCATACACACATCTAATGGCAATCGATTTCAATGATTTGCCAGATATGCCACCAATCTTATTACTGAGAACTGGAATTCCATTTTCAATGTCGATAGTCATTGCACGAATTGTATTGATTGCGGTAATCGCATTAGCACCTGAATCAATAGCTGCCCTTGCAATGTCGAGTACGTCTACATTTCCAATGCCAACCTTTACGACAACCGGCTTGAGTGTATGGGACTTTACAGTCTTTACAATCTTGCTGACCATTTCTGGATCATCTCCCACCTCCATACCCATTTTAGCTACATGAGGACACGATAAATTAATTTCGTATCCAAGAATATTTAGGTCGTCAAATTTATTTATCATTGGTGGAAACTCGTGATGAGATGAACCAACCAAACTGACTATTATCGGGACATATGTGTTGGAAGCAATTTCCATCGAAAATGCCTCTGCTCCTGGGTTGGCAAGACCCATAGCATTCAGATAATTCCCCCTCTCCAAACACACTACAGTAGGATTTCTATAACCTTCTCTGGGCTCACTGCTGATTGATTTGCTCACTATTGCTCCAACCTCTGCGTTGTAAAGCTTGTTGAAAATAGCTTGAGAAATACCTAAAAAACCAGAAGCAAGCATAGTGGGATTACGCAGCTCCATACTTGCTACGTTTATGGAAAGTATTTTATCATTTTTTCTCTGTCTCTTTCCACTCAATCACTTCCACATCTCCGGCAAATCAATTGAACGACTAATTCATTGTAATTGCTCACCAGTTATAACGAAATCTCCTAGTTGGCAGGTACAACAAAAAGCTTTCGCATTATACCCCGGTAGCTATAGACTAAGAGCGCGAAAGGCAGGTGCATGTACAAGGATAGATTATTATTAAATACTATGATATGCTCTGTTAACTATCGCATGATTTGCCTTACCAAAATTCTGGAAGTCGTTGTGACAGTGTCTGATGAATCCTAATGTATAATACAAGTGAGTCCCAGTTAGATGAAGCCTTTGCCCAAGATATTAGGCAAGGACTAGGAACCAGAAAGCAGAAGCGCGTTAATCCCAAGTATTTTTATGACGGTACAGGATCTCATCTCTTTGAAGAAATTTGTCGTCAGCCGGAGTATTATCCATGGCGAATTGAAGCAGCTATATTAAGACAACATTCTAGAGAAATGGTTTGGATCCATGGCAAGAAAAAGATAGCAATAATTGAACTTGGAAGTGGAAGTTCCAGCAAGACGAGAATTCTCTTGCAGGAGGTGCTCTTAAAACAGCCGAGTTTATATTATTTTCCAGTAGATGTTTCTCACGCTATATTGCGTGAAACAATAACTAGACTTTCCGCCGACTTTTCTAATCTTCGAACAGAAGGAATTTCTTCTGAGTATATATTTGGGGTTGATAAAGCAAACGGTTTGATTTCCAACGATCGCAAAATCCCTGACAATAAATTGATAATATTTCTAGGGTCTAGCATAGGGAATTTTGAACCAAAAGAATCTGTAGCTTTCCTTAGAAAACTAAGAAATAAAATGGAGAAAAATGATATTCTCTTACTCGGTATCGATCTTCAGAAGAACAAAAAAGTTTTGGAAGCCGCATATAATGACAAGAAGGGTATCACAGCGAGGTTTAACTTAAATCTATTGACTCGAATAAATAGAGAATTAAGAGGTGAGTTTAATCTCGAATGCTTCGTTCACCGTGCTTTTTACAATTCTTCATACAAAAGAATCGAAATGCACCTGGTATCAACCATTGATCAGGATGTATATGTTGGCAGATTAGGTCAGAGCTTTAGCTTTGATAAAAATGAGACTATTCACACTGAAAATTCGTACAAATATTCTGCAGAGGAAGTAGAACAACTGGCAGAGGACAGCCAATTTATGCTAAAGAGAAATTTTGTCGATGAAAAAAAGTGGTTCAATATCGCAGTCTTGTCTCCTGCTTGATGCATCTATGATTTATTTTTGACATTCATCCTAATCAGTCTTATTCACGCGGTCCATGCAAAACCTTCCGATCGATGGCGTTTGACTCACAAAAGAAAACTTCGAGACATCGCCACTAGCACGTATTAATTGGATCCGACCCGGCATGTCTCTCCCGAAGCCTGAGCGTAGGTCTGGAGGTATCGTAAGGATATACACATGTCTCTCGCGAATACGCGCAGTTATGAAAGTACGCATTACTAAGTATCAAAACCGAACTCCGTTTTTATCTACGATAGTTGGACTACTCCATCCGACTGGGTCAGAAAGCTTCTATGTCATTTTGCTTGCTTCCGTGAATTCTGAAAGCAATTTGTGGTTGTACTTCCGTGAAATTTGCAGGACCAGAGGGTCTGAATTGCATATATTTAGAATCGGATGTTAGACCGCCGCGCCTCTGTTAGCCCATGTTACGATTGAAAATGTACTGATTGCTGATCCCACAATTCCTGCAATAAGCGCTCCAATAATTGCTTGGTTCAGGAAATTTGGTGTGGCCAGGGCAAACCATTGCGCGATGCTTGGAAGGGATAGATATCCGAGAAATCCTATTCCAAATCCTAGAAACCAAAAAGCAAATATTGCAAGGCTTCTAGACAAGCAGCTCCACCCCAAATCTGTACTCTATGGCAATTTTCACACATTTCATTTCCTCGTTAGATTCTTTCATGTTATAGATAGATCTATCCGATAATAAGCCTGATTGTCAATTTATTATAATATACGAAAGACAAAATGTTTTTCGTCCAGAGTTTGACATATTCGCTGTCTCATGTCAAATCTAAATTAGAATATTCCATTGCAGATGGCAGGGACTAAAAATATTTCTAATTATGGTAAATTGTTATGACCATCCTAAATAAATAGAATAATCTTCTCCTACTCCTGAACGGGTGTGTTGATCCAGAAATTTATGTCTCATTCAACAAAACTTATTTTTAATAAACTAAGCAACCGAAAAATGTTCGATAATTTATGTAAACTCATTAAGCTAAGGAGTTTGAATTTTGCATAGCATAATTCTCGATAGGTCAAAATTTAACTTTATGTACATTACAGCATGCACGCGAATCATTTCGATGACGAAGTGATCTAGATTTGAATTCAACAGAATACTACACGCAGTGTCCTGAATGCGAATCTGGGTTGATTCATGATTACAACATAGGTGAATACATTTGCCAAAAATGTGGATGTGTGGTCATGGATCAGGTCGATGATTATGGGCCTGAAAGCAATTCCTCTGACTTTGAGGAAAGATCAAAGAATACTCGTGCTAGCGGATACACAAGCCTTTCGTTACACGATTACGGTCTAAGAACCGAGATTGGTTTTGGCTCGAAGGATTACAGCGGCAAATCGATCGACTGCCAAATGGCAGAACAGATGAATAGCATGAGGAAGTGGCATTCAAGGATAAGAGTAGCTTCGCCAAAACAGAGAAGACTCTCAAACGTCTTATCCAGGATTAACGAAACGTGTTCAGCTATGTGTTTTCCGAAGATACTCGTGGAAACAGCTGCAATGATCTATCGAAATTTTGAGAACAAGAGTGGTGCGAAAGGAAGATCTATCAACTCCATGGCTGCAGCAACAGTCTATCTAGCCTGTAAAAGATGCTCTGTAGTGAGGTCGTTAGAAGAAATAGTTCAAGCAACTGGCATTACTCTGAAGGATAGATCTAGCCTAAAACTAGCATCTAAATACTATAGAATGATGGTAATGGAGATGGGCGTCTTTACAGAACAACCGTCCCAATTCATTATATCATCTTCTAGCCATTTCCCGATTATTTCAGAAACCGTTTCAGCCTCGGAATCAGTATTTCTTTCAGCAGCGGCAACAACAACGGTAACATCACTCCCAATTCCAGTAACGCTTGCAATAGATCACTACATTGCCAAACTCGCAAATATGGCAAGAATTGAAGCCAAGGTAGAGAGATTAGCAATTGAAATAGCTCACAAGTCCAATAATCATCTTCTTGCGGATGGCAAATCCCCTAACGGGCTGGCTGCGGCTTACATATATCTAGCTGCGATACTGTTAGGAATAAATCTTCTGCAGATAGACTTATCAAGCTTGGCCGGAGTGACTGAAGTTACAATCCGTAACAGATGTAAAGATATATTGACAAGTTTTAAGCTAACAATAAAAGTCAAACCCTTGACAGGAAAGACAGGCCGTTAGTGAAGGCCGGGCCGAAATCATTCCTTTATTTTGTTTAGGTCTGCAATTCAAATCTGCCGTCTGCAGGCAATTCACCTACGTTGGCTGAGGTCTTCTTCAGCCGTTTCGAACAATACAATTCTGAGCACGAGATTATATTTTTCGGTAAGTCTTCTGCGAGAAGTTTGGGGACGCACCGAGCGCACTTGACGTTTAGTTCAAATTAATTCCACGTACTTCAGAACCGTCGATCTACGCAGCATAGTATGCAACTTTGGAAGGAAGATTTTCGTGTATTGATTACCAAGAAGCGGCATGCAAAAATGAAGCTGCGAGGTCTTTATTAGCTAACCATTTTTCGTCAGCACAACTCTCACCTTCTTTGTTTGTTCGCTATTAGACGGTGGGGGGATACTATCCAGTGGCTGAACCATAACACTAGTGATATGGGGCATAGTTCAAAATGACCTTGTTCAAAAAAGACTGTAAGAAGTTACAAGGGCTTGCCATCCTCGACTTTTCGATGAAAGGCGGAAAGGCTAGTATGAACGGGAGCGCCTATCCGAATCAGAATTTCAATCTGGTCACGAGAAGTTGGAATCTTCGGATTTGGAGTATCATTGTTGGAAGCAACGGGAAAGGCATATTGCCGTCTTTGGATAGCGACTTTTCTAACTATGTAGTTCGAAATACTATAAATTTAGGAATTTTTGTAAGACACCAAAAGATGTCTATAACAGCGTGCCTGTCGCATAAAGAGGATGTTGACGGTATTTTATCAGCCGTATTGATTAAGGCAGCGTTTAATGCTAAAATTATCATCCTAGTCGATTACCCTAATATTATCTCTAGCCTCCATAGACTGGCTTCTGCGGACTTTTTACCCAAATTTGATCGAATTTTTGTTAGCGACTTGGGCTTGAGTAAGAAAAATGAGGGAGAATTCATAGCTATTATAGGTAAAATTATCTCAAACGACTCTAAGGTCATATATATTGATCATCATGACTTAAATCCGGATACCATTTTCGCACTAAAGAAAATAGGAGTTTTGTTGATTCACTCAGTTGAAGAATGTAGTAGTGTACAAATATACGATAGATTCAAAAAGAAATTAAAACCACATGCAGCTTTTTTTGCTGCTGCCAGCTCATTGACGGACTATATGGAAAATAAACCGATTGCATCTGCTATAGTGTCGCGATATGATAGGCAATTTCTAATGTTAGAATCAACTGTGCTATCCTATATAATCTCAGCCAAACAGCATGACGACGAATTTCTAATACAGATTGTCAATTTCCTTTCTGGTATGAGGTATCCTCACGATATAGAGGGTGGTTTCTCCATAGCAGAGAGATACGCCAAGAATGTTTCTGACGCTATTAAGACAATAGAAGGATCTATAACCAAATCAGATAATATTGCGTATGCGCAAAATAATTCGGCTCTATCTGCCAGTATGATCGTTAACTTTGTTTTGGGTATTTCAGAAAGACCAGTTGCGATGGTTTATAAGCTAAAAGAGGAGATTAATTCATATATTTTTTCTATCCGTGGCAACGAATCCTGTAAAGTGCATCTAGGAAGAATAGTAAATCAGGTTAGTTCAGAGATAGGTGGAAGTGGGGGAGGACACGAAAAAGCGTGCGGGGCAGTAGTTCCAAGAGAAAAACTCAAACAGTTCATATATCTTTTGGATCAACTTGTTGCATAGTAATAAAAATGCATTTTTATTAAGAATTGACGTGCTGCTAACTAGATACATCGAAGCAATTTGTAAAGGACATGAGCAATATCTAAACCGAAGCACAATTTATAAAACGCGATAAATCCGTACAGTTTTATGGGCGGCAGCAAGAAAAAACCTTTGGGATCTGAAAAGGCTTCTCCAGCTTCTGGTCAAGGAGATAAACCTGTAAAAAGAGAAGAGACCAAGAAGCCATTAGGAAAGGTCCAGCAGAAACAAAAGCTATCGGTTCTGGTGGAGGATTCACAAGGCAGACGAGCAATACAGAGTATGAAGGCAATTACGATTCAAGGTGTAGCGAGAGCTGCGGGTGTAAAAATTTCTGTAGCTAACGCATTTATTAGATCACTAGAAGCAAAAGGCATAGTAAAAAGTGTTGGTGGTTATAGCGGCCATAGGGTGTACCAGCTAATCGGGCAGGTTTAATTAACGCACCTCAGTATCATTACGTCTCCTCTTTGAGCCGACTCTGCTAAATGGAGGTTGGATGTAACCGCTCCTATTGGATTCATAGCGGATATCGGTCCAGAATCTTTAAGGAAAATACAAAGCGATCCGTTAGAGGTTAAGTAGGCCATCTCACCGAGCTTAAATCGAGATCGTTGTTTTTCTGCTCCGATCGTTAACCCTGTCTCTATATACACTAAATTTTCTCCCAGCTTATGAATCCTGTCCTTCAGAGGCAAACCCTTTAAAATTATATTAGTTGTGATCGGGGAAAGATGACGAATAATTTCGCACTCGACCAATCCCTTGTTTAATATCTCCAAAATAAGAGGAATCCTTGAAATCGTGTTGAACCTATCTCACCTTAACCAAAACATCTGAAAAGGGAAGGTTTAATTGACTGGACATTGAAAAATTCGCAACATTTAATTATATAATTGTTATCTTTTTGACCATTCTTGGTGGTTAAACATTCTGCAAATCAAAAGACCTCTTCCAAAAAATTTAAAACTAATACTGCTAAGCGGATAGCCTCGAGTACGAAAAAGAGTCGTAGCCAGCGAGGTGTCTCCCCTGCCACGAAAAAAATAGCCATCAAACATGGTGCTAGCCTTCAAAAAGTTCAGATACAATTGGGAGAGACTCCAGTCAAAAAATCGAGCCGCCCTGAGGATGAAGTTGTAACTTATGCTGAAATTGAATTCGAACTCAAGGAGATTATCCCCAATGGCACTCAGGTCTTGATCGGACCTGCACGCATTACTCGATTTGAAAAGGCAAGAATCACAGGTGCGAGGTCTTTACAGCTTTCTTTGGGAGCCCCGGCGTTTATTAGAGTACCACATGAGGTAAGAGATTCCATCTCTCTGGCAACGGCGGAATTAGATGCCAAAGCACTGCCTATTTCTATTAGACGCGTTCTACCTAACGGGGTATACCAGGATATCCCGATACACTGGTTGAAATAGAGCGATTTCTAGTCTATTTATAAAATTCAATTACTTCAATGGGTTTTGGTTGTTAAGGTAGAGTTATCATTGCTCAACCTTTACAAGGCCTCTCATTTCCGGATGTATGTTGCAGTAGTAAACAAAGGTACCAATTTTATTTGCAATGAACGTTTGGGACTGACTTTCAAAATATGCTAGGCTTTTGGTATGAACGTTAAATGCATCTATATTCAGGTTATGAAGTGAGCGTGTGTCCGCATCCTCGTTGATTAAGTGGATCGAGTCCAGCGCACCATACTTCAAGAAGATCGTCGGGCTGTTAAATCCTGCTCCCATGCCGTTGCTTCGAGAAGCCGCGGTAGATTGGCTAGTGAACAGGAAGCCCGTTTGAGGGGAGTGAGTTGCTTTCATGAATGTATTTATCGGCGGAGCAAAAGCCGGAGTATTACCATTCACAGGAATCAAAGAATGTATTCCAAAATAGGCAGCTATTGCGACAACGACTGCAATACCTCCAAATATCATTACAGCATATTTATATTTGGAAAAGCTAAACTTGTTATTCTTGAGATTTTGCTGCCGCCGTGTTTTTTTTGTCATCCAAGAGGCTAGATCAAATTAGCATATATTTAGTTAATGATTAAATCCTCTGACTAACCTTGTTCTAACTCGGATATCTTTGGATATATCTGAACTGACTAGTGAGCGAACCAATTTGCCCCCCGACAAGATTAGACTCTGACATGCATAATCTGAAATATTATTGCCAACCAGGGGATGCGATACAAACGAAGTACAAATCAAAAGCAAAACTTAAATTTGTAGTCCCGAAGAGTTGCTAAGGGTCAAAAATTCCAACACGACGTCGGACGTACTTCGGAGATCAAGGCAAGCTCATGCTAGAGGATGGTAGCATATTCGACGGGATTGGTTTCGGGTATCCTGGTGATTTAGTTGGCGAAGTCGTTTTCAACACGGGTATGGTAGGATACACGGAGGCGCTTACAGATCCTTCATACCGCGGTCAAATATTATGTCTAACTTATCCTCTAATCGGCAATTATGGTGTTCCTAGTGTCGAGGACACTGACGAATTTGGATTGCCTAGATTCTTTGAATCTGATAGAATCCAAGTCAGAGGATTAATAATTCATGACCTCTCGGTCGTAGCAAGTCACTGGAGTTGTGTGAAAACGCTTGATGAGTGGTTATACGAACAAAGGATTCCAGGGATATGTAATATCGATACTCGAGAACTTACGAAGAAACTGAGAATTAATGGAGTCATGATTGGTGCTATTAGCGTTCGGGCCTCCAAAGAAGATTTGGCAGCTGACTCAGAGACCGAAGTGCGATCAAGGTTGTATGGCCTTATAAAAAACCAACCGTATGATCAACAAAATTTTATGCATGAGGTTTCGACTAGTTTACCTCATGAACATGGCGATAAAGCGAGGGATACCCTTGTATTATTAGATACTGGCACAAAAAACAGCATTATCCGTAATATGCTCAGGCTCGGTTTCAGAGTCGTCCGTCTCCCGTGGGATTCTACTTTTGAAGAGGTGATGCTGTATAAACCAAAGGGCATAGTGATCAGCAATGGTCCAGGAGATCCAAAAGTTTGCAAAACCGCAATCAAAACTGCAAGCGAGCTCATCAGGACGTCAATCCCCACTTTGGGAATTTGTCTTGGAAACCAGATTCTCGCATTGGCAGCTGGAGCCGACACCTACAAATTAAAATTCGGTCATCGAGGACAGAATAAACCATGCGTAGATTTACGAACTAATCGCACCTACATCACTAGTCAGAATCATGGTTATGGAATCGAGCCTGAAAGCTTGGGTGGGACTGGTTTTAAAGTCTGGTTTTCAAATGTAGATGACCATACGATAGAGGGAATTGAACATGAATCTAAACCGATAATTGCAGTGCAATTTCATCCGGAGGCGTCTCCGGGGCCTTATGACTGCATCTTTGTTTTTGATAGATTCAAAGAATTGCTTGAGGATTTCAATGAAGGGTCATCAACTGCCCGAATAACTAAATGTGAAATTGAGAATATTGACACTAGTCCAAAAGTTAAGAAGTCGGCGGCGAGGAAGAAAAAAAAACCACTAGAGAGGAGGAAATTTGCCAAAAAATGAAACGATAAAAAAAGTTCTCGTTCTTGGAAGCGGGGCAATTAAAATCGGGGAAGCAGGCGAGAGTCAGAAATACTGACCGCTGTTTTGACTACTCCGGTTCTCAATGCCTTAAGGCTGTAACAGAAGATGACATCAAAAGCGTCTTAATTAATCCTAATATTGCGACCATTCAGACGGACACAAGGTTTGCAAACAGAGTTTACCTACTGCCAATTAACCCCAGCTATGTTGAAAAAGTCATCGAAGCTGAGCGACCAGATTCAATAATGTTAGGCTTTGGAGGACAGACTGCACTCAATTGCGGCGTTGCGATTCACAAACTTGGAATACTGAAAAAGTATGGGATCACCATTCTGGGTACTCCAATAAAGGGGATTGAGATAACAGAGGATAGGCAGCTATTCAAAAACGCCATGATAAGAAGCAGTGTACCTGTTTTACGCAGTGCCGCAGCGTACTCTTTAGAAACTGCATCCAAAGCGTCCAGGGCGATTGGTTATCCAGTTATCGTTCGAGTAGCGTATACGCTGGGTGGACGAGGAGGCGGCGTTGCTTACAACGAGTACGAACTTCAAGAGATTGTGCGACGTGGACTATCACTCAGTATGGTTGGACAAGTCCTAATCGAGAGGTACGTCGGTGATTGGAAACAAATCGAATACGAAGTGATGCGAGATGGCAAAGGAAATAGCGTTATTGTTTGCAATATGGAAAACATCCTTGGAATGCGTGTGCATACCGGAGATAATATTGTCGTAGCACCATCGCAAACATTGAATAATTCTGAATATCATTTGTTACGCTCAGCAGCGCAGCGGTCGACGGCTTATTGTGGCATTGTAGGAGAATGCAATGTTCAGTTCGGACTCGACCCGACGTCTCCAAAGTATTGCGTTATAGAAATAAATGCAAGGCTTTCCAGATCTTCCGCGCTTGCGAGCAAAGCGACCGGATACCCACTTGCCTACATGGCTGCAAAAATATCGCTAGGATACACTCTGCCGGAGTTGACTAATAGTATTACCCATGCAACCACTGCTTGTTTTGAACCTTCATTAGACTATGTGGTCCTCAAACTGCCTCGATGGGATTTTCGTAAATTTGAGCTTGTGAAACGCAAACTCGGAAGCACAATGAAATCAGTCGGGGAAGTGATGGCCATCGGACGAAGTTTCGAGGAAGTACTGCAAAAAGCTATAAGGATGTGTGAGATAGGGAAAGATGGCCTTGTTGGCAATCCTTATGAAGACAAAAAAAGCCAGAACTCTGTTTCAGCGAGAATGCTGAAGAGGACGCATGTTTTGTCACCAGCAGCGAAATCCAATGTGTCAAACTTTCCAGCACAGGAAGATGAGAAAAAGCCTGAAACAAAGGAAGGAGCAGAGGGGAATACAGAGAATACAGAAACAATCGAACAAGCATTGCTCCATCCAACTGATGAGGTGATATTTGACGTTGTGAAGGCAATGCAAGCTGGGATGAGTTTAGAAAAAATAAGTATGCTATCAGCGATAGATCCGTGGTTTTTGATCCGAATTAAAAACATAATTGACATGGAGTATACGTTACGACGAGATTCTGACTTTAATGAAGATACTATCAAAGAAGCAAAGAGGATCGGTTTCTCAGACAAACAAATAGGAAGATGTTTAGGCATCGACGAACTAAAGATTAGGAGTTTAAGACAAAGGTTTGGAATCAGACCTGTGATAAAGCAGATCGATACCCTAGCTGCCGAGTGGCCTGCAAAAACAAACTATCTATACTTGACATACGGTGGCCAGAATGATGACATCTTGGTGGAAACAAGAGATAAGAGAAGCATCATCGTACTCGGCGCCGGCCCTTATCGAATCGGGAGTAGCGTGGAATTTGATTGGGGAACTGTAAACACTGTATGGGGTCTAAAAGAAAATGGGGTCCATAATGTTTCAATAATAAATTGCAATCCCGAAACCGTTTCTACGGATTATGACATTTCTGATAGATTATACTTTGAAGAGTTGACCTTTGAAAGAATAATGGACATTTTTGAAAAAGAAAAGCCAGCCGGGGTAGTGACTTGTGTAGGTGGGCAGACGGCGAATAACGTTGCTCCCAAGCTAGCCAAACAAGGAATTAACATAGTCGGTACCAGCAGTGAGAACGTCGATCGAGCAGAGGATAGGGAAAAATTCGGGAAATTATTAGATTCCTTGAATATTAGCCAACCTGCATGGAAAAAATTTACTAACATATCAAAAGCTAAACAATTTGCAGAATCTGTTGGTTATCCTGTTTTAGTTAGACCGTCGTATGTTCTTAGTGGCGTAGCCATGAAAATTGTGTGGGCAGAGCAACAATTAGAGCAATTTTTGACAGAGGCTACGAGGGTTAGTCCTGATTACCCTATTGTCATCAGCAAGTTTTTACAGGACGCCTCGGAGGTTGAAGTTGATGCCGTAGGGGGTAACAATGAAGTTCTGATAGGTTCCATAATAGAACACATTGACAATGCAGGTATACATTCTGGTGATGCTCTTATGTGCATACCGCCGTGGAGACTAGACCGAAAAACTACTGAGACTATAGTGGATTATTCGAGTCGAATAGGTAAAGCGTTGAAGGTTATCGGTCCCTTTAACATTCAATATCTCATCAAGGACGATGAAGTATTGGTAATAGAGGCAAACATCCGAACATCAAGATCAATGCCCTTTGTTTCAAAATTTGTTGGGATAAATTTAATAAATCTCGCCTCAACTGCGATGACTGGAAGGGCTCTTCCGACAAACGCGAAAGATCTCTGGTTAAAAACTTCAGGCTTCGGAATCAAAGTCCCACAATTTTCTTTTATGCAACTTGAAGGAGCTGACATCGTGCTTAGTGTAGAAATGCAATCTACGGGCGAAGTTGCTTGCTTCGGGAGCAGTTTTTACGATGCACTGTCAAAGGCGTATACCGCCGCGGGATACGCGCTTCCATTATCTGGGTCAGCACTAATTACTATCGGAGGCCAGAAGAATAAAGAAAAATTGTTGCCGTTGATCTCACTTATTTCACTAATGGGATACAATATAATGGCAACAGAGCATACAGCTGAATTCTTGGTAAATAATGACTTCAAAAATATCGAGGAGGTTTACAAAATTAGCGAGCCGGACCGCAAACCGAATATTTCAGATTTGCTATTTGAACACAAAATCAATTTTATTATAAATATCCCATCGACATCTACAATTGAGAAGTATGTTGGAATGTTGTATGACGAATATCAAATCAGAAGAAAAGCTGTCGAGATGGGAGTCCCAGTCCTTACTACTTTAGAAGCAGCCAACTCCTTCATTAAAACCCTTGAATGGTTAAGGACAAATACTCCAACATTGACTTTTATGCGAGATTATGTTAAATTATGATTAGCAGCCCTTGAAATCATGTGTTATTATTCTTATCTTTTACAAAACAGGTTCAGGATAGTAGCCTTGCAACTACGTTATTATCGTCAGCAACAATTGAACCATCCAGAGTTACAACCAGTGCCCTTTTTATTGCGTTATACTCTAGTGCCCTGTTGATTATTGGAGAAATTGATTTAGCGTTCCTATTATGAACCAACATCGCAGGTACCTCCTTAATAAAGGAGGGCACGATTACTATGTCGAGCGTCCCTTCAGTTCCGGGGAATATTTTCTCTCTCTTCACCTTAAGATACAGCCAAATAGGTCGCCCGTTGAGAATGCTATTGCCTCTCGAGAAAACCGGATGGATATGCCCCATTACGATTCTTTTTATCGTTGCTCTAGCAGAGGATGGCATTGCATGACCGTGTACTAACAATGTCTCCTCCAAGACCATGCCTTTGACGCTCATAATATTAATATTCTGCGGAATTAAGAATCGAATGTTGGTATCATGATTACCTGGTATTAAGTAAACGTTTGCGTATTCTGAGACTGTTCTGAAGAATTCCGGGACCTGGTTCCATTCTTGTTTGCTTATGGAGCGTATAGAGCTCTTTACATCACCGAGTAAAATTACGCCGTCTGACTGAGTTGATCTGATGAGGTCACATAACTCTTCAAGCATCGTATTGAGACAGTATTTTGAGTCGACGATCACTCCTCGTGAGTTCAGCATAGCCTCAAATCCGATATGTAGGTCGGATACCACCAGATATGCTCGTTTTAACCCCGTCCTTTCCTCTTCCAGTAGCATGGCCGGGTGAGGATACAACGGCCGAATAGAAACCATTCCTGATAACTCACTCACTCTATCTATCTAGCTATCAATCCAACAATTAAATATCTGCCCTTATTTGTCGTTTAATGACTCCGACACACCAAAAAACCACCCTATAACGAGAATTCGAAATTAGTGTTTTATTAGAATTGCGTTTATACTTCCGTCTTGACCTGGACGTGATATCACCCTTGCAGTTCCCACTTCTGTTTCAACCAACGCGCCTTTACTAATAACACCTCTTCTTTCATAGTCTTTGTTTGCAGCATTCTTTGTCACACGTGCTATCGCAAACTTAGTCGTTTTTTTTGAACTCGGATCCCAGACATTCACCGTTTCAGCAGATTTTAGAGCCGTTTTTATGTTATTCCCTCTCGACCTCCTTGTAGCTGTTACTGTAGGGCCAACTGTAGCTTCATTTGGATATCTGTCGATTTCAAATTTCCGTCTAGCTCTCTGGGGAACTCGACGTCCGCCAGAAGGCTTACGTCCTGCTAGGTTTTCTAATGACTTCCGCATCCGTAATCGCCATAGTTATCTTCCTCCTATTAAGAACTTTCCGTTTCCTCCATCGGTGATGATGCTGTCGCAGCAACCAATAGATTACTACTCTGCACTAGATTGGTATTTCTATTCTAATTATGGTGTGTTGTTACTAGCATATTCCTTAAAGATTCAAGGTCTGTTACCCCAAAATAACTTCTAAATTTCTTTGTAGTTCGATATGTTTTTGCCCTCCCAACGCTTTCGAGCTCGATGAATCCCATCTGCTTTAAGATTCTAAGATGAACGTAGACCTGGCTTCCTCTAATCTGCACAAGGCGTTTCGAAGTCACAGGCTGCTCATATGTAATATATGACAATGTCTTAAGAGCTGAGGTTGGAATTAAGGGACGCTGCGCAAATTTTCTGATTAAGGGAGAATAGCGAGGTTTTAATTGAAGCACGAAAGTTCCATCAGCTAATTCCGTAATCTCTATGGCCTCGAAAACGGATTTTGTTTTTTTAATTAATTCATTAACGACTGTCCTTGTATTTGATTTTGAATTGGTTCCAGATGCTCTTATCAATTCATCGATTGACAAGGGCCGACCAGCTGAATACAACGCGGATTCGATTCTTGCGATGATTTCCTCGTTTGGGAGAGAATTCCTCAATTTCGCATAACCCTCATTATGGTGGATTTTCTACTTCGCACATGAGTTCACTTGCTTGTAATTTTTATGTCCCCAGATCCTTCGCTCTGTTCTAAGCTTATTTTTTCTTTAGTCACAAGATAAAGTAAAGCAATAAAGTACCTAGCAACTTCTAGCGCTTCCATTTTTGAAATAAGCATTGTGAACATCACGACACGGTCTACATTAACCATGCCAAGAATCTTATCTTCATATTCTCGCATTGTTTGTTCAAATTTCTGCGAGTATTGATCAAAGTCAAATCCCTCTATCGGTTCGATTGTAAGTTTTTTTCTCCTTGAATCAGGGTTTGAGAGCTCGAAAATCATATTCTCTAAGACTTGAAGAAGTTCTTCTAGAGATACGGGGTACGTAGATTCGAATCTGAAGGGAAGCTCAATCGCATTAAGTTCTATTACAGGATCAGGTGTTCCCGGATTTACGATCGTCTTCTTCTGCATCGCTACCTTCTCTAGCCTAAAAATGCTTTCGACTTTGAGACGGTGTATCATCGAGGAAGATAAAGCTGCAATTCCGCATAATCGAAGATCTTTTTTTCCCGAGGCGTGAATAATATTTAGCAACATTCCAAGAAGCTTAGTTATATCTATATCCCAAACATCTTTCTTGCTAACTAGAGAAGGGTTAAACAATAAATTTAGAGGTGGTTCGGCGATCTTCTTTTTTGAATCATAGCTGATCGCGACTTCTGAGTTTTCTCTTCCTTCTAACACTTCTGAATCAAGGGATATGGGTCCAGTCATGATATAATAAAGTAGCAAATCAATAAAGGCAACGTATATGTTTAAGAATTTTTTCCCTGCTTATGTTCATCTTTTGGATGAGGGAAATTCGTCGTCACAGGTGTTTGGGAACATCTTTCAAATTCGATCAGCTGACGCGTACTAGAACGTACTAATCTTTCTGTTTTGTCCGATATACACACTATTCCTAAACAATTATTCAATATAGTGAGGGTTTTGCTCGCATTGAGGCACCCCGGTCCTCAGAAGATAAACTTTAACTGTCCTTGCTATCGCTCAAGTGGTAACTACAGTTGGAAAAGTGTTTGCTTCACTGTGGATCGAGTAGTACTGCCTACGAAAAAGGATGCTGTTATAGAGCGTCGCTAACCGACGCAAGACCGATTATAAGCGAAGCAAGCAGACGTAGACATAGACATTAACTAGATTTTTCTCAAGTCTCGACTTGCAGGACCTTATAGGAAGATGAGCCATAGATGATAGTACTTGCACCCTTTAGTGCTAAAAATCGTGAGCTGTCGGACAAAAAACCAGAGCGTACTACATTGGGCGGGAGCGCCTTATCGCGGTACGCACTTAGACGAACGTCCTGTAAGAACCACTCCAACCCGTCGGACTGCTGGAACTGTCAGGGTTTGTAGGAAGATTGTGAATCTTATAGATACAGGCCTGGAACGACTATACCCATATGATGTAGCAAAAGAGCTGATGTCTCTGTTGACCGCTGTTCCTTTGATTGCATCTGGCCTTGCAAGGTCGATAATTCCGATGCAGTTGTTGATACGAAACCACCCGTTAGTCCTATCATTATAAATACCAAAGAAATTGGTAGGTAGGAGGTCTCTATCAGTTGATCCTTGTGTTGTTTCACAGGATTACACATGTGTCCAACGTTCTATAGCTGTGTCGATAATAACACTGATGGAGCCAGACAAGATAGTTCCATCACTATCCATGTTCATGACCGTTATATTGTGCTTGTGAATAGCTTTCACCGGTCGGACACCAGGGATTGGCTCCGTAGTGGTTGTAATAGTCTCCGTATGATGCGTGGCCGCCGTCTGTGAGCGCTATGTAATAGCATTGACTGCCGTAACAGTGAGGAACGGGTTCTGTGGAACCGAATTTTTGATGGTTTGAAGAATTGATAAGACTCTAGTAATTGCCAATCTTTAACACTCTTATCAGTAGTAGTTGTACTTACCATACTAGTATTATCCATTACAATGATATCGCTGCAGCTACATTTGTTCTACTCTCAACGTTCATCGGTACAATGAATTCAAGTGTTCAAAGAGGCGGAGCATATCTTTGGATTATTGGCAACCTAACGAACGGGGTAATAATTAATCAATAATCGTCGCAATGTGAAAGCAGCAACTTAGTATTTCGCTGGCCTAGGTTCGAAATCCTATGTTCGTTTGATGCTTTTGCCCCCTGTACTTTCCTCTTGTTTAAGTTTATCATTTTCTTCCTAATTCCAATCTTTATGTATATGCGAGAGATCTGAGTTATTAGTATCATACACTTTGGTTCACACGGGTAGGTACGGGACTATGATGGAAACTGCCACTATTGCTACCATCACATAAGTGACTAATCGAGAAGCATTTCTCAGTTTTTCTGGCTTTGAACCCAATCTGGACTCCATCAGGTAGTTGTACAGCTGGCCACCATCTAGCGGACCTATAGGCAAGGCGTTAAAAATCGCCACATTAAAACTAACGAACATTAACCAATAGAAAATGTTCGCCACCGGAGCAAACGCTGATCCTAAAACGCTTGATTGATATTTCGGGGCCATCATGTCGGAAAATGGGACGTCTACCCCCGCTCCTATGGTCGGAGGCGTGAGTAGAATCATATGACTTGCGGGATTTGAGCCAACATCGAAGGCACTCTTGTATGACTGCAGGGCCTGAACTGGACCAAGCGACACACTTATAGAAATACCTAATATTCCCTGATTAGCTTGAACATGTTTTGGGAGATTAGCTAATCGAGTTACCTCATGGCCGGTATTGTCTTTCCATGTTATCGCTACTGTATTCCCCAGGTTAGTCCTAAGAATTTTTCCTAAATCTCCTACACTCTGAACTTTGTGCCCGGCCACTGTCTCGACAACAGATCCTTTTGATAATCCAATAGAGCCGGCGAGAGAATGTTCCCCAACACCTAATACGTTGAGTCCAAATTGAGGTGCACTGTTTGTTGGAATAGGAGTAAGAGTAGAGACTATGAAGTACAGTGCAACCAACGAGACAACCGCTGTGATGATATTGTTTAGTGGACCCGCAGTTAAAATTGCACTTTTTTGCTTTAATGTGCTTTTTGATAACTCATCTGGTGATATGTTGACAAAGGCACCAATGGGAAGTCCTAGAACTAGAAGAAGACCTGTGGATTCAACCTTAATGTTGTAGACTCGGGCGACGATGCCATGACCTGCCTCGTGGATAATGACGGTGACAACAAGAGCCAACCAGCCGAAAGTCCATGGCAGATATGGATTCAATCCTGGGATAAGCAAATTAGCCCGCACGCCAAGATCGCGTGCTCCGGCTCGTACTGCCGAGTTCGAGGACAAGAATACCAAAGAGGATATTATGAGAAATATCGCTGCAACGGTAATGACTGGCATAAGATAGGCATTAAACCGAGCGTAGACTCTTGCAGCCTTTGTCTTTGCTACCTTATCAAAAAACTTCAAACCAAAAGGGGAATGAATCAATATAAGACCGCCTAACTTCCTTTCCACCCATACACTTTTCTTGCTCTGCTCTTCCAAAACATAAAGTTCTGTGCGGTGTGGATATATAAAATAACGCATACTCATTTAGGTCAACTTGGTACGGCCTTCGAGTTGGGAACCTGATGGCGCCTCTCCTACTGAAGCCGAGCCAATTATACTCAAACCGAATATGAAAGGGTCTTTATCTGTATTAGATCTGAGCCTTAGATCCACGTCAAATATGATTCACAAACCAAATTTTAATGTGGTTTTTTTAACCCGCTTCCCATAGGACCATTTAATGGTGGCCAATTTTCTAAATCACTAATTGAGCACACAGTTGATCCAATAACATAGGGAGTAAAAAATGCATACCTCGTGATTACATAAGTGATGACAGCAGTACTCCTAATATCGCTGCTCGGTCCGTGGATTCCGGGGATCGATTAGTCCACTATTATGTATTTTCCTATGGAACATACAAACAGATGTTTCCTTAGTGTGTAGGGCACAAGCCTCTGATTTGCTGGCGGATAAACCCTGGGTTCAGATTGGGATGAATATCAAGATACGCTAAGAGCAGAACTTTTTGCAGCGTTTGCACATTATGTTTCATCACAGATATCTCTCGTACACAATAAACAGGTGGATTCTGGGAGTTAGAGCTCAGAACAAAAGTCATTGATGATATTCTGAACCACCCCTGCCAGTGGAATTGAACAAGAGGTTGAACACACTGGCGCAAATAAGGATATGGTGAAATATAGTTATACAATTTAGAGGAACAAAAGAAGCGCAAAAACTGTAGTATCTCTTATTAATATATCTGCTTGTATCCTTTCTCAAGTAGCTGCAGATGAGAAGGATCGTTGCAGACTGATGCTTCTGTATTTCATCGTCAGTCTGCAACTTTTAATTCATTGGCTGCTATATTGGCGTAATGACACAGGAAAAATATAATTTCAGGAACACTATGGTAATCATCTAATGGCAGAGAAAAGAAGAAGCTTTTTGCCGACTAATTCGGATTCCATAACGTATACGGAGCAAATATTTTTTGAGCTTGCCAGCGAGCAGAGACTTTCGATCCTTCTCAAATTGACCGAGCACGATTCAAAACTTGCAAAATTAGCGAAGGATCTGAATGTGACTATGCAAGAAATCCACAGGAATCTCAATCGGCTCACGGATGCAGGCCTGATCGAAAAAGCTTCAGCAGGAACATTTTCTCTGACAACATTTGGAAATGCGATTATAACTCAAATCTCCACCTTTGGATTTCTTTCACGGAATAGAAGTTACTTTTCAGAACACACTTTCGGTGATATTCCTATGAAGTTCATCCACAGGATCGGTGCGTTAGATAGCTCCGAATACGTTAGTGGCGTAGTCGCTGTTATTGAATTATGGAAACACCTTTACAATCAGTCGTCTGATTATATTTGTGGAATGCTACCACAAATCCCGTTAGACCTAATCGAAGCCATCATGCCAAAAATAAGGAATGAAGGTGTCAAATTTAATTATATTCTACCTGAAAAAGCCATCGTTCCCAAAAATAGAACTGAGATTCTCCAAAATTCTGGCTATCAAGAATTGATGAGGAAGGGTGTGGTAGAAAGAAGAATGGTGCCTAAAATACAGGTGGCTGTTGTTTTAAGCGAAACTCAGTCAACTGTAATGTTTCCTAATTTGAAACACGAGACAGACATGAATTCTTTGTTCTATAGCAATTCCTTGCAAGTCGATAAAGGTCTATTCCATGATTGGTGTCTTGATTTCTTCAGATATAATTGGTATAATTCGAGGTCTTTTGACGAAAGTAAGCTCGTAGAAGTCTGAAGAATCTTAGTGCGCTCTAGCTTCGCTGAAACACCGTGCCGACTTGGGATTGATTAAGTGAACCCAAATTTAATTTGGATTTGGTTACGTAATCTGCACGACTAGTTTGTCTGCCAACATCGAATTGAATCGAATGGTTCCCGTCCCAATTAATATAATGTCTGTAATCCGTGCAGTTGTGTCAATATTGGCCACGAAAAAATTGAAATCAATTTAACATGGGGTGGGGTATTGACAAGTTGGTAGATGCAAAGGATTTTAGCTCCTAAAAATATATTAATGGATGGCATCTAATACATGTTGGCTTATCATCGGTTTAAATGTTGCACTATTTCCTGCCTCTCGATATGCAGTTTTCTTGCTAATAGTGAGGCAAAAATACCGAAAAAGCTGGATAAATAAAAGACGTGGGAGAAAGTCAGAAAGCTCATGTGACGGAACAAGAAAAACCTGTCGATCAGAATAGCGATGACGCTCTAACAAGAGAAAAGGATACTAACAATAATAATAAAAATAATAATAACAATAAGGATAACGGTACTGAAAAGAATAGTAACAATAACAAGAACAAGCATGTAGTACAGGCCAATGTTCCAAAGAAGGACAAAGAAAATGAGAATCTATTAGCTGCAAAGTTAACTACGGATAGTGACGGCGAGGTTGCAAAAACTGTTTTACAATCAATTCCACCAGAATCTCAAGTTACATCAGCGAAGTTCGAAGGTCCCAATATTGCCCTGTATACGAAAAATGCTAAATTCTCACTTACGGAACTTACCTACCACTTATCATCTCTATCTAAGAGTCTGAAAAAGAGATTTGTTATTCGTACTGACCCTTCTATCAGAATTGCCGAAGACGAAACCAGGAAGGCCGTTGTCAAATTACTCCCCAAAGAAGTCTTAGTCTCTGCTGTGTTCTGCGATGATGCAACCGGCGAAGTCGTTCTCGAAGTTAACAAGCCGGAAGTTGTAAGCCCAGAAATAGTAGTGGAAATAGCTAAATCCACAGGCTGGGTAGCTCACACAAGACTTTCCCCACACATACCATCTACAATCCTCAATACCATCCATTCTACCCTGAAGAGCTCGGCTAAGGAACGGACGATATTCCTACAGGAGTTAGGAAATAGGATTTTCAGGACCCCCCTCGCAGATGGAAACAATGCTTCTTCGATCGGTAGTGGAAATAATCAGCTATATACACCTGCATCTTATGGTCGTAGTGCGCAGACTCAGACCTGGTCAATGAACAAAGAGGTCATGCTATTTTGCCTGGGAGGCGTCAAGCAGGTTGGAAGGTCCTGCTTTATCGTCGTAACTCCTGAAAGCAAGGTAATGCTGGACTGCGGCATTAATCCAGGTGAAAGCAGTGGCTTAGATGCTTACCCAAGACTTGATTGGTTTAATTTTAACTTGAGCGATCTTGATGCGGTAGTTATTAGCCACGCGCATATAGACCATCAGGGCTTTTTGCCGAGTCTATACAAATATGGCTACAGCGGTCCAATTTACTCTACCGAGCCTACGTTACCTTTGATGACTCTTCTTCAAATGGATTCTATAAAAATTTCGAAGAGTAATGGGACCTACATAACATATGAGGGTAGGGACGTTAACGACGTCATCAAACATTGTATAACGTTGCCATATGGAAAACCGACTGATATATCTCCGGATATTACAATTACATTGAATAATGCAGGCCACATAATGGGTAGCGCCACAGTACATCTCAATATCTCCGGTGCACATAACATCCTTTATTCCGGCGATTACAAATACGCGAAGACTCGGCTGCTGGACAGCGCATTATCGATATATCCGAGAGTTGAAACCTTGATTACAGAGAGCACTTATGGCAACAGCACTGATGTTATGCCGGAACAGTCAGTTGTTTATGCAAACTTCACGCAGAGCATTAATAAGACATTGACAGAAGGTGGTAAAGTCCTAATACCTGTTCCGGCGGTCGGAAGGGCACAAGAAATCATGTTAGTGATAGATAAGGAGATGCGCGAAGGTCGGCTCATTGAATCTCCAATATATATCGAAGGCATGATTTCTGAAGCTAGCGCCATACATATGTCATATGCTCATTACCTGGGATTCGATGTGCGCAGATCGGTTTCTCAAGGTATTAATCCTTTCGAATCTGAATATTTCACTCTAGTAGGTGGAGTAAGTAAAAGAGACGAGCTTTTGAATGATGAAAACCCTGCAATTATAATGGCAACCTCCGGAATGCTTGAAGGTGGCCCTTCAGTAGAATACTTCAAAGAAATAGCACCTTCAGCAAAAAATAAGATCATGTTCGTTTCTTACCAAATTAATGGGACGCTCGGCAGAAGAGTAATTGACGGCACAATGACCGAGGTGAGTATGTTGGACAAGAGTGGCAAGGTTAAGGTGGTGCCGGTCAGATGCCAAACTCACAAGATTGATGGGTTCAGCGGCCATAGCGATTTTAATCAGATTTTAAACTTTGTATCGAGAATAAAACCAAAGCGAGTTCTTGTTAATCATGGGGAAAAGTCTAAATCTGAAAACATCGCGAGCGCAGTATATCATAGACTCAAAATCCGGTCAAGTGTTCCGGACAATAGAGAAATTATCAAATTAAGATAAACCAGAGTACAGTTGTATTTGCATACGTAGCCTTTTTAGCCATGTATCGCGACTTATAAAGTTAGATTAACGAATTGGCAATAAGATATAGATGCGTCAACTGCAACATAGTCCTGAGCGGTGAAGGAGCTTCGAGACATTACCTTGCTAATCCGAACCATAAACTCGAGAAACTTCCCCCACCGCTAAAGCCTGTAAAAAATACGGATGTATCCCGCTAATGTGATTTATTCACGTATACTCTCTAGCGTCGAGACTACTTGCCAAAGCATAGTCCTAATGTGTGATTGCATTTGGGGATTTTGGGTAATAGTGTCTAACATACTAATGGCGTTGGCAGCTCGAACATAGACTGTTCCACCCTTTTCGTCTTTGAGCGCAGAGTATACCTCTTTTATCATATTCCGGACGTTCCTCTGAATATTGATATTCTTTGATATCGAATCTAATTTGGCTATTGCATTTAATAAGCGCTCCTCGTTTTCTTTCCGTTTCAATTCCTTCTTTGCTGTAGTCATATCTATATACACCCGTTAACCGAAGACTGTTTTTTAGTTAATAACTGGTAGCTTTTGAATCTTTTTGTCATTTGATTGTCCTCATTCACAATTCGGGATAATTTTACAGCAAATAACTATGCCGGTAATCACATCCGTTTTTTTTACTCATACGCACATCTATTAGTCTATTGCTGAACACCTATCCGATATCAGCGTACTTATATCGTCTAATTTTCTATTGAAATCCCTCGGCTAATTGTCTGCAAACCTTGACTAATTTTTATTTTTTGAGAAATTAAATTCTTATAATGTATAGCTGGTGCAGTATTACTACGAGAGAACGAGAGGATCTAATTCGTTGTAATATTTGTGAGCTGAAAGTGAGTATGGTTGCTCTTGTGAACCACTTGCACACCTCTTATCATAAATTACGGAAAGTTGATATGGAAAAAGAGCTTAATAGGGTAAAAACGGACGAGTCTTATGAAAACAATAGATCGGTTGTTTCCATGTGGTAGACAGTGATCCATCCTTGACTGAAACAACCTTGTTACGTGAACGCGGCTGATATATGAAATATGACTAGTGTTGAGCATCTTAAGTTTCCTAATAGAACTGGCGCCAGCCGAGATACTCGAAATCTAACATTGACTGGTCTCATCAACGTAAGCAGTGATTTAGTGCTGACCTATAAAATCAGAAATAAATTTTAAGGCCACAGCGATTAGTGATATGGAAAGTAGCTTCCGTAGTAGACTTTCTTTTACTTTATGTGAAATTTTTGCACCAATTTGCCCCCCCACAAACGCTCCTACAGACAAAGATGCAGCATGCAAATAATCAGGATGTCCCAGAACTGCTTGAGTAACCGTGCCAACAAAGGAGGTTATTAAAAGTGCAATCTGTGAAGTTGGACTTGCGGTGGTTAATGTCATGCCCAAGACGAAAACTAGGAGCGGAACAAAGACTATCCCTCCCCCTACTCCGAAAAGGCTAGAGATTATTCCTGCGCTGAATGCTCCAGAGTAGAACAATGGACGTAGGAGTTTCGACTTCCTTTCATTACCCTTTGGTCCCCTTTGTCTTTCTTTTATGAAGGAACTACTGTATGCAATATATATTCCTGCAAGCATCAGAAGTATCCCAAAGTATATTTTGAAGGACTCTATTGCTATTACGTTTGAAATAAATGCCCCAGAGATGGCACCCGGAATAGCTGCCGCCGCCATTTTCAGTCCAACTTTATAATATATTTTTTTTTGCTTGGCGTAGCTTATGGTAGAAGAGAAACTAGTAAAAGTTACTGCAAAAAGGCTAGTGCTAGAAATCTGAGCAGGAGCAAATCCCATCAAGGTTAGAGCTGGCGTCATTATTATTCCGCCCCCTACTCCGGTCATGGATCCCAGGGTGCCTGCCCCCAAACCAACGATGATCAAAAGTGCAGCCACGACGAAGGGGTCAAACAAACATGGACACGTATCCTCTCCTCCTTTGGTCGTAATACGAATAAATCATTTTCTATTTAATCGGAATCCGAATAGGTACTCTCCACCTTATATCAGACATTTATGACTAACTCTAACTAGGATTAGTCCTACCGATAACTTTTATTACTATATTTTTAGATGATTAGCACATCGTAAATTGGTTAACACCTAACTGAAACCAGAGGGGTTAATGATACCATTCACAGTAACGTTTCTACTACCTTACCAAATTAAACAGATAATATGCGTCACGTCGCCTGAAGATATTCCAGAATTAGAAGGGAATTGTTTTAGTATAGCAAAAGTCATATGTTCATTCAATAATCGTTATAATTTTTGGCTATTTAGGAGTTATTTACTAGAACCCAACTTACTATGAGAAGGAGTCTTTCGTTCGTTGCCACTAGAGCATATACGTCGAATTTAAACATATTAAGCCCAATTTAACATCCACTTTGGATGCGATTAATTGTAATTGGTTTTGGAGTCGTCGGCCAGAGTTTCGCAAAATTATTGTTATCCCGTTCTGCCGATTTGTATAGGCAATATGGAGTTAACCCACGCATTGTGGCGTGCGTCGACAACGCAGGCTACGCGGTTTCTGCAACAGGACTTGATCTGCAGCGGTTACTTGACACAAAAAAATTATCAGGTACGGTCGGTGCATATGATAAGGAAAATCGCATGCTCGATCGTAATCGCCTGATCGAGAAAGTGGATGCAGAAATACTACTGGAACTAACCCGTACTAATCTCGATAACGGAGAACCTGGTATCTCTAATATCATAACAGCGATGAAATCAGGAAAACATGTCATCACCGTTAATAAAGGGCCACTAGCCTTGGCTTTTCCTTCACTAATAGAGCTTGCAAATTATAATAATGTTATGCTTCGTTTTAGTGGGACCGTAGGGGGAGGTATGCCAATATTAGAATTTGCAAAGCGATGTCTGAAAGGAGACAGCATAATTTCTTTCCGGGGAATCCTTAATGGAACTACAAACTATATCCTGAGCAAGATGGATGAGGGACTTACATTTAATGACGCCCTCAAAGACGCCAAATACAAAGGGTATGCTGAGGCAGTTTCCTCTCTCGACGTTGATGGTTTCGATGCAGCTGCCAAACTTGTAATTATGGCAAATTGGATAATGGGAATGAAAGTCACTATTAAAGATGTAACCAGACGTGGTATCAGCGGAGTCAGCCTGTCGGAGGTTCAGCGAGCCCATAAAAAGGGAAATGCCATAAAATTAATTGCAATGTGTGACAACAAACAGCTCGATGTCAAACCGATAGAGATATCAAATGTGAATCCAATTTGTGTAAACGGAACTCTAAACGCGGTGACGTTTTCGTCTGAGCATTCAGGTGAACACACTATAATTGGTCATGGTGCAGGGGGCATTCCGACTGCAAGCGCAGTTGTTCGAGACTTAATCGATATCCGAAATACGATTTTTGAACAACGAGAGAATTTATAAGGACAAGATAAAAACATAACTGCTTCGATAACAAGACATAATGAAGCTGACTGACTAAATAAATTGGACTGATGGGGTCATCTATCTTGCTTGCAAATGGCTATATACGGATCCTTTCATCAATTCTTATAGATAGCACAAAATTTTTGTCTTGTCAAAAGGATTAATAGACTGACAGGGGGTTTATAAATAAATGTATAGTGGCGAATTGGAGGTTCAGGCCAAGAGGAAGGCATTGGCTGTTTTACAGGATGAGTTTAATAGAATTTTAAATTCGGCGAGGGAATTATCTGCTCTCACTATCTCACTTATTAGGGGGAATGTTAAGGATATACAGGCATCCCTGGAAAGGATGAGAACTGCTGAAGAAGAAGTAGAGAATCTCCGCCGCAAAATTACCCGAGAAGTTGCAGAAATCGGGAGCTTGATGGTTTACAGAGAGGACGTATTAAGAGCCGCCTATCTTATGGACGATATCGCAGGTTACATCAGCGGAGTAGCCTTTAGACTCGCCAATATGAAAATCACATCTCTAAGGAAAGGAAAGTTTGATGAGGATCTAGAGCACTTGATTGGAATGGTAGTTGAGGCGATTTTTAAATTGAACGAAATGGCAAGAGCACTGAGTATTAATCCAGGAAGTACGATTGAGCTTGCCCAAGGTGTTGAAAAATTGGAACGACAAGTTGATGCGAGGTACAGGGCCATTATTATAAAAGCGCTCAATGAAATCTCCGTTACTAAGGATTTGCTTCTTTTAAAAGATGCAGTCGAAGGAATTGAAGGTATGGCTGATAAATGCCAAGAGACCTCTGATTCGCTTACTATATTGGCACTGAGCATGTAATGCACCCTATCAAAGGGATTTTAGTAGAGAATAGAATAATTGTCTGGGATATAGAACAGTCGCGTACCCTGTTCGGAAACGGATACTATGGTAAACCATTAGGAGTCCCAAAGCCAAAAGGAATCCAATTCGATTCCCCCCTAATTTTGGATTTGATGGAGGGGTGTTATTTGAGCCAAATAGGCAAACTCGAAATTTCTAGCAATGCTTGCAGACGGTTATCATCCAAAGATATCCAGGCAATTTGCAAGAAGGAATATGCAAATTTTGAGATAAAGTACTTGGTGTTTCAGTACCTACGCGAAAGGGAATATATCGTATCTCCAGGTCTTAAATTTGGCTGTGACTTTGCCGTTTACGAGCAGGGACCGGGGATTGACCACGCACCATATTTAGTGCAGGTCTTCAAGCCGACTGACCATATGACTGCAACAGGAATTGTCCTATTTGGAAGGTTAGCTACAACTGTGAAAAAGCAGTTTATCTTAGCAATACCGAGAGTTAAGGAAAGAAAGGTTGATTTTGTAGGGTTCGAATGGTGGCGAGCATAATGCGATAGAGCAGGTTGTAGTTTATCGATTTAAGGACAACTAAGAAGGATGTGGTTGTTCAACTAGTAGACTGGCTTTTTGTTGGGGCAGGTCAAACTTTACAAAGTTTTCTCCAGAGATTGTCAGGCGGGTGGCAAATTTATCATAGCCTGGTTCGAGCCAGCCCTTATACCTAATAGAGTTTTTGACGATGTCAATTATGCTGGGCTTTTTCTCATCCACTTCTTCGTAACAAGATAAAAGTTCACCATATCTGATCTCTGTTTTTTTGTTAAAATGGGATAAATAATATGCAAACACAGCAGTCCTCTCATAGTGATTGGAAGGTTTCTTTTGTGCATAAAACTCCCTCAATCCAATCTTTTTATCATTTACTTTTAGATCAACAGGAATTGGAGGCAGAGTTAGAGACTGTTTTGGGGAGCTATGCCTTGTATTGTTCGTTTGCATGACAGATATCTTTGGTTCTGTATTGAGAGGTAGAGATTTTGTATTACTTTCTTCCTTGGAAAGGCCTAGTTCAACTCCCCGGCCTATGGCCTCTTTAATCGCAGAATTGAAGAGTTCTTCAAACTTCTCCAAATGCTTGTCAACGAACGTGACCGTGCCTTCTAATTCTACTATACCTTCTTTCGCATTAATTTTAAATTTTGCCTCTGGAACGCTCAATGTTAGGTAACCAATTAACCTTTTAATTAAGTTGTCGGTACAATACCGTAACCCTGATCCTATTTACCATCACCACAAAGTCGAGAAGGCGATCAGGTCTTCTTAAATCTCATCAACTAGGTCACATCCGGATATTCGGTCTGCCAAGTTAAATTTAATAGTCATGGGAAAGTGCTTAATCCGTGAAAACGCAATCATTTGGGCCACCTTTGAAATTTAGCGGAAAAATAGTTGTGATCACTGGAAGCGGTACAGGAATAGGTCAAGCGATTGCTAAAAAATTTGCAGAAAACGGCGCACACATCGTGATTGTGGGACGAAGAAGAGAACCATTAGAGCAGACCTCTGCAATATTATCAAATAGCATGAAGGCAGCTGGTTCGGGGGGTAAAGTACGATGTTTCTCTGGGGTAGACGTGGCTGACGAGGTCGGGATTAACGAAATGTTCAATGTTATTAAAGAAGAATTTGGAAGAGTCGATATTATCGTAAATAATGCGGGAGTGTCCGGTCCGGTGAAGGCCTTTACAAGTGCCAGTCATGCGGAATTCAAGGAGTGTGTATCGATTCACCTAACGGGGACTTTTTGGACTTCATTACAGGGAACACGAGCAATGCAACGAGGTGGTAAAATAATTACGATTGCCACATTTTTCACTGAAGAGAATCGGTATGAGCAGAGACCGTATAGATTTAGAGCTCCCTACACTTCTGCACAAGGATCGAAGAATAGATTAGCAGAGGCTTTGGCCTGGGAGCTTGTAGAAAAAGGCATAAAATCGATTGCTACAAATCCTGGTCCTGTCCATTCAGATAGAATTTACAAAACTGTCTACCCCAAGGCGGCGGCTGAGTTCCTAAGAATTAGTGGCTATCAAGGCCTCAAATCTATAGAAATTGAAATGGTTTTAACCCGATTACTAGGCCTACTTGGTCAGCCTGAAACGATTATTTCGGAGGGCGTTAGAGAAGTAGCCAACGAAATCTCGAAATCCGGTGATAATACTGAGTCATTATCAAGAGTTGAGAAAATGGAACCAGTGATTTCTGGTTTACTTACGAAGGTACAAGAAATCGCTGAAAAAATACAATTCAATACTGCTAAGATGATAGTAGATGGTGAATTTCTTACTCAAGACGACGTCGCGAAAATGGTGATGAATTTGTGTGACGATGAAATAAGTAGGCTAATTAACGGCAGGGTTGTTCCCAATGATCGTGTATTTTATCCGGTCAAACCTCTAGTTGGAACCTCGGTCTTGGGAACTGATTTACTACTGCCAAAAATTAAGGACAAGGTTGTTGTCATTACAATAACCTCTTCATCAGAAAAGGATCTGGATCGTGCAAATAAAATTGCAACCGAGTTGAGTTCTGGCAATGTCAAACAAGTTGTAATACTAACAAAAAATACCTCCGATTTGACACGATTCGGAAAATACCATAGTCATTCGGTTAATCTTTCAGAAGAAAAAAGCGTACGCAGGATTTTTGAAACAGTTCGTTCGAGATTTGGCAGTCTAGATGCGTTGGTACATCTCACAGGCGACTACGATTATAATTTACCCTTTTCCTCTATGGCAAGATCTCAATGGGATTCATTAGTCGACAATTTTATTAATATCCCGGGTTTGATAGTCAAGGAAGCGGTTAATATGATGGCACCTGAAGGAGCAGCAGATGAACCGGTGAGATTCAAAGGCTCCAAGGGAGTGGTCGTAATCATAGGCCCTGATTCCCCAGTCGGTAAAAGGATCTCGGGAACCGTCAGAGCTCGCTCAGAGGTATTCAGAGGTGCATTACGACCATATGCTGCCACCGTGAACCAAGAACTTGCAGATGTCTTGGGCTCAGATATTCGACTTTATCTCCTACTGCCCGGAAATATAGAGGGAGAGCCTCCTGATACCGAATTATTGAAAAACTCGATAACTCATCTGGTCTCGGTTTCATCTCTCAGAAAAAAGGAAGTAATATTCTATATAGACGAATGGAAAAGTTAAACTATCATATCGCTGGTTGAAGAGCAATTGCCTATCTACTCTGCGGTCATGATTGCATGCACTATAAAATATTTCCAATAAAATTTGAGATCGTGGTTCTACCCTCATAGTCATAAAGACATCACCTTTTGAAACCTGAAATATGGAAGGGTTAGTTGAAAGAAAAAAGAAAAAAGGAAAAGAGAAAATGTACTGCGATAACTTTAATCACAATCGAATCTGATCATAACTATGTCCATCATAAACTCGCTAATAACTCGCCTAGAAAAATTTGGCATGAAACGGAAGCGTGGAATAAAAATACAAACGCTACGCCGTCTGCGTTGAGGCAATAGGGCGGTTTAGCTTGTGAGTTGCTCGCTAGATGATTGTGATGTCGTCGACGTTGAACTTGGTGCTGATGAGGATGATGCTTCACCGTTCACAATTTCAGCAGTGGCAAACCTGTTTCCGACCTGCACCACTCGTATCTTGGCGTTCTGACCTACCTTACCGTTCCTCACAAAGATTACAAACCCTTGTATCCTTGCAATACCATCACCTTTTCTACTGATCTCTGTAATCTGTACGTCATACTCTTTACCAGTCTCGACCGGTTTTGGACCAAAGTTATCGTTTCTTCTGAATCCTCCGTAACTCATTCTTAATACCTGAAGTCAAGTCAGATCATGAACCATATATAAACTGTCAAAATTGGTGCAGCGTCTCTATGTTCCAACTTTGATTCCCGAGGTGCATATTGACCGCAGACATTCTATAGCTGAAAGTACTGCTAGGAAACTGGTCTTGGGATTATTCGGGCTTGGAATGCTTCGTACAGTTATAGCAACCTCTCCAAATGCCCCCGCCGCCTCGATCTGATGTTGATTTACAGTAATATGTGGATCAGCAATAATTTTGACTTTTGTTTCTAGAATGCCAATTCCTGCAAGGCTGAGTACTGCTGCAACATTGATGTTACCAGGAAATTTGTTGACTGCGTCTGCCGCGGTCCCTTCATAGACCAATGTCTTTGTTTTCATAGAATTCAATCTTGTATGATCGGAATTAAAAAATGGAGCACCGGCAAGAGCTCTGGGATTTTTTGTTGTTATGAGCGTTACTGAATCAAGCATTCCTTTAACACTCTTTATCGCGTCTATACCCGCGATCGCACCAGAGGGGATGTAAATGTGATTTCCGTACATGGAGACCACATTCAGTAATTCAGATAAAAATAACTCATCCGCTAGTGCCCCAGCACTCATTAAGAGCAGATCCTTCTTATGTTCAACTACGCGTCTACTAAAATTTTTTGCCGCCGCTTGAGATGCAGCCTCGATAACGATGCCCGCATTTTTGAATTCAGGAGATGAAGTCAATTCTGAAAAATTTGAAAATATGACTACATTCTGATTCTGCAATCGCAATTTGAGCCTGCGTGCCGCATCTTCAACGATATCGAATAACGCTACTAGGGTAGCACTCCCTACTTTACCCGAATCGATGGCTACAGCCAGTTCGCTTCCAATGGCCCCACAGCCTATAAGGCACACCCTCATTGGTAACACTGATTTTTGGTTTAGAATCGTATTGCCCGCCGATTAGTTTAGGATTGTTAATTTTCTAGCGTCTTCCGCCCCGCTCTGGCCTTTTCTGCCCTGGTGGTCGTCTCTTCTCGAAGCGTTTAATAAAGTTATTTTTATTACGCAACTTTGAGACAGGGCTTGACCTTACCGTCCCTTGAATTTTCGGAGTCTGGCCTCTTACCTTACCGGCCTTAGTCAGAGATCCATGCGTTGGCATTGCTAACCATTCTTGAAGCCAATCTAATATATACATATGCACCTTCATCTCAACACAACTATAGTGGCAAGTATTGCCCACTATGTGAACTCGGTGGGCAAACCTCTCCTCAATTATACTCCTTTAAATGTGCTGTAAAACAATCATGCACTATACGATTTTGATGATTGATGTAGACTACAAACATCGGGTGGTGTCTTTAAAGAAGGAAAAAAACGCAGTAATTCTAGCGCATAACTACCAGTTGCCTGAAGTGCAAGACGTAGCTGATGTTATAGGTGATTCCTTAGCACTCTCACGAACCGCCGCACAGTCCGAGGCCGATACGATAGTATTTTGTGGTGTGCACTTCATGGCTGAGACAGCCGCTATTATATGTCCAGATAAGCAAGTTTTAATCCCTGATCCTGACGCAGGCTGTTCGCTCGCTTCTACTATTAATGCCCATGAATTGAAATCATGGATTGCCGAACATCCGAATGCCGTAGTAGTAAGTTACGTTAACACCACAGCGGAAGTAAAGGCCCTGTCGGATTATTGTTGTACCTCTTCTAATGCCGTCAAAGTAGTGAACAGCATTCCCTCAGGCAGAGAAATACTATTCCTGCCAGATATGTTTCTCGGATCATACGTAGCAAATATAACAAAGAGAAAAAACATGTACATTTGGCCTGGTGAATGTCATGTCCATGCAGGCATTAAGGCTCAAGACATTAATGAAATGCTCAAGAAATTCAACAATGCGGATTTCCTGGTGCATCCTGAGTGTGGTTGCACCTCCACAACTTTATATCACATGGCGAATGGAGAATTACAGAAATCTGCACATATACTTTCTACCGAAGGGATGATGAAACATGCATCCGCCTCCGCTTCAAAGCAATTTGTCGTTGCGACAGAAACGGGAATACTGTATAGAATGAAGAAGGAAAATCCACATAAACAATTCATACCTATTAAGGAAGACGCTATATGCAGATATATGAAATTGATTACGTTGGAAAAAATTCAAAACTCTCTTATTAATAACGTGCATCAAGTTAAAGTTCCGCCAAAAACTGCTGCGAAAGCACGAGCCGCCATAGAGCGCATGCTCTCAATATCATGAGTGAAGAAAATAAAAAGAAAAGAAGGTGTAGCTAGTAAGCTATGACGGCTAGTAAGGCCGGCTACTTTATAATCTCCAAGCTAA
Organism: Candidatus Nitrosopolaris sp.; assembly: GCA_051985995.1. Lineage (GTDB taxonomy): Archaea > Thermoproteota > Nitrososphaeria > Nitrososphaerales > Nitrososphaeraceae > Nitrosopolaris. The sequence goes on along the minus strand of JBPYDU010000063.1, from coordinate 12,035 downwards.
AGTCAATTGCATTTGGCGAATGGGTTAGGTACCCGAGTGAAATAATATCAGGCCGCAACTTTGCGTAACTAGATATGTTTTGTGGGTCGATCCTTCCTGAAATCTCTACTTTGACCTTTTCCCGAAGGCCCATTTTTCTAATCTTGGCCATACCAGCCCTAGCTTGCTCGAGAGAAAAGTTATCGAGCATTACGATATCTGACCCTGCCTTAACGGCGGAGACCAATTCGCCCAAGTTTTTCACTTCACATTCCAATAATAAACATCCATTAGTTTTTTGTCTTGCCAGTCCGATAGATTTTTCGATCGAGTCGGCCAATGCCAGATGATTATCCTTTATCAAGACCATGTCATCAAGTTGAATTCTATGGGTGACTCCACCTCCTAACACTACAGCTTTCTTGTCGAAATATCTCAGTCCTGGAGCTGTCTTTCGAGTACATGCAACTTTTATGGATCTGTTGACTTTCTCAACCAATTCAACAAGCCTCCGAGTTTCAGTGGCAATACCGCTCATTCTCATTATCAGATTTAATGCGGTTCTTTCTGCTTTCAGTATATGGAGCGCTCTGCCAGAAATACTCATTACTCTGCTGCCATTCTCTACTTGAGATCCGTCAGTCACCAGGGCCTGAACCCTACACTTACAAATGTCGAAAAGGATTCCTGCTTCCTCGAGACCAGCTACAACTGCGGATTTTCCGGACTTACAGATAATTTGGGCGCGAGCATAGAGATTTGGCGTTATAACGCTTTCGCTGGTAACGTCCCCCGTCCCCAAGTCCTGCTGTAAGAAACGAATTAGTGATTTTCTAACCTCAAAGTATGCTCGTAAATTTTCCATTTTTCCTTTCTGGCACGTTTAAGCCACCTTGAGGGCGTATTTATGTGGAACTGTTATGTCCAGGGTGGCTGCAACCATGGATTTTGCCGGGTTAAAAATCAGGATAATGCCCGACCAGTCTGGACTTAGATCGGTCGACTTACAAACTGGACATACCTTTCCAATAGTGACGGCTTTGCACTTTTTACAAGCTACCTCCCTCGCCAATTATTTATTACCTCCGGCTCCGACTTTCTTTTCCTTCATAGGTGCTGCGGCCGGTGGCTGCTTTGCTCTCAGAACGTCCTGTTCAATCCACTCAGTAGCACCAAGGAAGGGTTGTCTGCACGTTATACCTATTTTTCCCATTGCTGCTCCCTTCCCAAGACTGATGGCCGTCACCCTTGCGCGTATCCGCGAGCCAATTTTTAAACTCTTAGCCGTTTGATTGGCCACTATCACACCTTGTTTAACGTCGCTCCTCAGGTAATCATCGGTAATCTGAGACAAGTGTAACAACGCATCAGTCGGCCCAATTCTCACAAACGCTCCGAAATCAGTGATTTCGACTACCTCTCCCTCTACGACCTCCTGCAACTTTGGATAGAACGTTAACGCCTTGAAGGTTACTCTGTGGTATGTCGCACCGTCGCCTGCCACCAATTTACCAACTGAATTTGCGTTAGCATCAATAATCATTATCACATATCCGAGCTCAGGACTAATCATACTCTCGTATTTTTCTTTTAAAATCCCGATAGCAGTATCTTTCAATGAATTTTTTAATCTACTAGGGGGAATTCTAACTACATCACTCATATGCACTATTTCAAACATAATGGATGTACGCTTCTTGGTTCGAAGCATCAATTTATGAACCTTTTGGATACGTTAACCATGTAGCTAATGCAAGGAAGCTAACTCATTTCTAAGGTCAAATTTTAGAGAAAAGTCAGTCACCTCTGATATGCTATCTTTTCCGATGTATGTAGGCGGACCTCAAATGTACTTCGGAGAATTTGGGACCCTTTCTTCCTAATCTATGTCTGATCACTATGGTTCGGCTCCCAGAATGGGAGAACTCATCAAACGTACCTAGATGTCCATAACGGCAAATTTTTTTTTCAATTTATTCTAGACCGATCGTTTGGTAAGTTCCTTCTTCCAAAACACAGCTCAGTCAGAGAATCGAATGTGCCAAGAAGCCTTAGTGAAATTGCACAAACTGCTAAGGAAGACGCTATATTAGCTGGCAAATGTTACAGACTTAGGCACCTTAAGCTTCATTTGCCGGTAATTGATTCGAATGTGTATATGACCAAAACAGCCAATAAGGGGCGAGTAAGCGAAACGGCTTATCGTAGAGTTCTTCAGATGCTTTCTATATTAAAGGATAATCTTATATCGCATGGCAAAAATCCTAATGCATTTGCTGTAGCTGTATTGTACGCCGCATATCTGGAAGAGGGTAAAAAGATTTGCCAAACGCAAATCGCTCTGGTGGGAGATATAAGTATCGCAACGACAAGAAACAGATTTCAAGACGTGAGGAAGATATTTCCCTGATTTTATTCTATCTCCCCATCTCCTGCGTCGTTTGTGAACCAAAGATAACGCTGTGCGAGATAGGACTGAAACTGAGTCCTCCTACGCATAAAAACGTTTTATAGCCTGAAAAATCACATTACAACCTGCGAAATGACTAGGATCAAGGTAGCTATCAAAGATGAGATCATTAGAGGCAAGGGAAAGGAGCTGAACGTAAACGGGCTTAGAATTGCATTATTTAACGCAAACGGAAAGTATTATGCCGTTGAGGCTCTCTGTAGACATCAAGATGGTTCTTTGGCACCGGGAAGGATAGATGGTGAAATCGTTGAATGTCCTTTACATTCATGGCACTATAATGTTAGGACGGGTGAACTTCTTGATTATCTTGAAGGAGTTAAACTTGTGACTTATGATGTTGACATCAAAGGAAACGATATCTATGTAGATGTCTAGTGCATCCCAAATTCAATTCATATTAAAAGAGCGTAACACCGGCATCTATCCATAAAAGAGAATCCACACATGCAAAAGGATGAATTGAGTGGTAAGCATCTCATCATTGGAGGCTCATACGAATGAGAGTATATAATACATTAACGAGGCGGCTTGAAAACCTGAGGTCAGACCGAGCTTCGTCGATAAGGATTTATCTCTGTGGTGTCACAGTCTATGATAACTCGCATATAGGCCATGCTAGAACAATTGTTGTATTCGATGTTCTACGCCGCTACCTCCTTTCAAAAGACCGTCAGGTAGAATTTATCCAGAATTTCACCGACGTTGATGACAAAATAATAAATCGTGCAATAGAAGTGGGATCGACAGCAGAAGAAGTCGCGTCTAGGTATATCCAGAGTTACTTCAGGGATTTCAATTCACTAAATGTATTAGTGGCCGATCGATACCCCAGAGCCACAGCACACATACGAGAAATGATACAGCTTATCGATGTACTGATCCTAAAAGGCTATGCATATCTTTCGCTTAACGGTATCTATTTTCGTGTAAGATCATTCGCGGGCTATGGGAATTTGTCTAAAAAATCAATTGAAGAATTAGAGCTAGGAGCTCGAATCGAAATAGATCAATCAAAGGAGGATCCACTTGATTTTGCCCTATGGAAATTCTATTCTGAACCTCCAGTGTGGGATAGTCCTTGGGGAAAGGGGAGACCTGGGTGGCATATTGAGTGTTCTGCAATGGCATTGAAATATTTTGAAAGTCCGTTCGAGATCCACGGAGGTGGATACGATCTTGTCTTTCCTCATCACGAAAATGAGATTGCTCAATCGGAGGCTTTCTCCGGAAAACAGTTTGCAAGAATATGGATCCATTCCGGAATGGTAACCGTCAATTCAGAAAAGATGTCCAAATCACTCGGCAATATTGTAACAATCCAGGATGCACTAAGGAAATGGGGCCCTAATAGTGTACGGCTTTATTGCATTTCTGGACACTATTCAAAACCTTTGGACTACTCCGAGAAATTACTGGACGAGTTTAGCAATAAGTGGCATCAGATAGAGACCTGCGCTTGTGAATTACGGTTCGCCATTGGAAACCATGGTTACCTAAAAGAAGTGGAACAGTTATCTGGGCAGACAATGAAGGCTTTTGAATCTGCGATGGAAGATGACTTGAACACATCTCTAGCATTAACTACGTTCCTTAGGCTTGTCACCGAGTTAAACCGCTACGCAGCGGAGGAAAAATTGACAGCAGACATGTCTAAAATCGCCAGCGTAATTTTCAATAATATCATGAATGTGCTCGGACTTAGGGTTGTCGAGGTCGAGGACACAGAGAAAAAAGAAATTGAAAATCTTATAAATATACGTGACCAATTAAGAAGGCAAAAGAAGTTCGATGAATCTGATATAATACGAAAGAAATTGGTCGATGAAAATTTAGTTGAATTAATCGATCATAAGGAGAGGACCATTTGGAGCAAAGTTGAAGGGGCATCAAGACTTCGTTGTGTTGATTAGGTATTTTATTTGTTGAATTTTAGACTTTCAGGAGGAACGACCATTCTGTTATGCTAGGGTATACCGTAACAGCTGTAGCTTTAGCTTTGCCTTTCAACACTTGTTTTAAAGAAGTTTCAGAGCTGTCACCATCAAGTCGGGTCTTCTCTAAATGATTTTATTACTTATAATATCACACTTACTCTAGGTGTTATACGTGCTTGTTGGGTCTTAATAAGAATAAGAAAAAGCTCAAATGGAAGGCTGAGTATGAAAATAGTCTTTACAAGATTTATGACTGGGACAAAAATTTAGCAGGTTACTTTTTTCCGAGATATGCATCTATTGGACCTAAGGAAACAGGGGAGGATAAGGATGATAGTGATATTAATAACGACGAAATTAAGGAAAAATTAAATAAATCCAAAGCGAGGGTAACGGGAGGAAATCTCTTGGTTCCCATGTTAAAGCTCAACCTTTTAGATATTCAGGAGGGAATAGACTTGGATTATACTATTGAATCACTTGAGACAAACTTAGAAAGAACGAGGTTATGGAAGCGATGGATTGCTGAAAATCAGCGAGAATTGAACATAGTTGGTATTGGCGTATATACTGCGAGAGAAGATAGAAACATGCTATCGATAGTTCTAGGTATACATTCCGATTTTACTTTAGACGAAGTAGAGGTTGTAACAAAATTGGCTCCCCTGCTTAACAATCTGCACGGGGTCGGCCTCTTATAACTCCTCATTAAAAGAGCCATAAGTATCCCCTTTTCGAAAATTGAAAAAATGGAGTCGATAAGAGCGCCAATGTTAATGTCGAGGAGAGATTATCATAACGACGTAGATGGTATGAAATTCTATGTCATCTATGAAGTATGAAGAGTTCAAATAGTGTGATTGCCTATCTTTAGTCATAATGGAAAAGAAGGAGATGTTACTCGGGGATAGGGAGACTACCAACAGGAAATGTCCATTATGCGGATTTTCGCTTGCGACAACTAACGAATTAAATCTTTGTTCAGAATGTATCAAGACCGCCGATTGTTGTGTTGGACTAGAAAAAATTCGAGAATAATCTATCTGATGGGATGATATTGAAAATACTAATTCTCTGCACGATCAATGGCTCCGTTTTGTAGTTTTACCCATTCTTACTACAACCATGTACCAGATTCGGAATGGAAGCAATTTGCTCCGAGTGGCAATACTAGTACACTTTGGTAGTTTTTCCAGTATTCGACAATTTATTCTGGGTTGTCTCTTTTTTAGTGGAGGGATGCTTACTACAATATGTAGGATTAGGGAGAATCTTTGCAGGTGTCCGAAAAAGATATAGCAATAGCCGTGGCTTGAGAGTCACTGCTGAGCCATCACGCGTCTCGGACGTATTCTTCGCGATATTACGGCTTACCTATGAAAAAAATGAAATGTGTCTCTTACGAAAGAAAATGACTACAAACTATGTTCCGGTTATTCTAATACAAACGTTGTTTATTATTATTCCACCATCTTCAAGGTGTCTGTGAGCGTGATAATTCCTACTACTCCGCCCTTTAGACTAACGAGAACACACTTCGAAAATCTGACCAAAGGAACCAGCGCCTTTGCAGGTGTCGAGAAATCAACTATAGGAGGTGGTGGTTCCATAATCATCGAGATCGTCAAATTGCGTCCGCCTTCCTTTTCGGCTTTTTCCACCATGTTTTTTGCCAAACCGTCTTCACTGACAATACCAACAACGCGGGAACCATCAAATACTGGAATTTGACTAATAGAATTACTTCTCATTCTATCGATGGCTATGCGAAGGGTGTCGTTTTTTTGCACAAAAATTAGCATACGGCTGCAAATATCTCCAGCTTTCATCGAAGATTGGCCTTCGAGGGAACTTAAGAGCTCGAAGATTTTCCGGGCAGTCTCGTAGCTAGGTTTGCAGCGACCTGATTCTATCTGGTTAATCATGGATGTGCTTATTCCTGTTAGCCCCGCCAGCTTACGCTGAGTCAATCCGAGTCTAACTCTTGCTTGTTTAATATATTCAAGTCTCGGAAGCATCTCCATTATTTTTTACTTTCTTACACCTACCGCTTAATAATATCTTTGGCTTGAAAGGCAGATAACGTAAGCGAGTCGTATCTAAGTGATCTCAAAAGATAATAGAATGACTAGGCAACCCGATGTTTCCTAATACTAGTGTTGATATCCTTATATTATGTGCGCGTGAGAAATCACTATTAGCAACGATGAATTCTGGCAGCAGCGGAGGACCGCAATCCAAGTGGGATTCGGTAAAGAGATACAAGTTAACCAAAATGTTGAATGAACTTGCAAGCATATCAGGTCATGGAACCGAACTTGTAACTGTATATATTCCTCCCAGACGACCAATTTTCGACGTCATCGCACAGTTGCGTAATGAATCAGGCACTGCTTCAAACATCAAATCCGATTTGACGAGAACCCACGTCCAAGACGCATTAAGCAGAACAATAGAGCACCTAAAACTTTTCAAGGAGACCCCGGAGGATGGGCTCGTTATATTTTGTGGGGCTATTCCGACCGGGAAGGGTTTTGGCACAGAAAAGATCGAACTTTATTCCGTTATGCCACCGAAGCCAGTCCAGATCCAGCTTTATCGCTGTGATGATCATTTTTGGATAGACCACCTGAAGGACATGATGAAAGACGATAAGGTAATAGGGATTCTTGCTATTGATACTCAGGAGGCGGGCCTAGGAATATTGACCGGTGACAGATGGGTAGTGGTAGACACAATGACTTCTGGCGTTGCTGGCAAGCATCGTCAAGGAGGTCAGTCTGCAAGACGATTTGAAAGACTTCGTGATAATGAACTAAATGAATACTACCATAGAGTAGGAGACCATGCTCAAAAAGTTTTCATTGATCAGTATAATGTTAGAGGGGTTATAGTAGGAGGACCAGGTCCAACAAAGGAGAATTTTCTTAAAGAAGAATACCTAGATTACAGATTGCAAAACAACGTTATCACGACTTTGGATACTTCTTATTCTGGTGATGAAGGCATTCGTGAAATCATAGACAAGGTTAACGATCAAGGGGTTATGACAGAATATCGGTTGATGGAAGAAAAAAAGATAGTCAAGAAATTCATGAGCGAAGTTCATTCCGGGAGAGGTCTTGGTATCTATGGTATCCTGGACGTTATAAAATCCGTCCAGAACGGAATTGTTGATATGGTTATTGTAACTGACGATATTACTTTTCTAAAGCTGGATGTAAAATGCAAACGATGTGGAACCATACAAGAAAAATTTATCGATAGAAGTAACTTGGTGTCTGCGAAACGAGAGCTTTTTTCAAGACCATGTCCTTCATGCTCGGCAGTCGACTATGAAAGCAGCGAAAAAGATGTCGTAGATTATCTAGAAGAATTGGCGACTATCACAGCAAGCAGGCTGGAAATAATCTCTGGAAAATCAGAAGAAGGCGCTCAGATTGCGAGTCTTGGGCGAATAGGAGCTATTCTCCGCTTCAGACCAAGCACTGGTCCTAATACCATCGCTCGGATATCGTGATATCTTTTTTAAGCATATTTGCCAGTATATCCATTGTTTCGTTATATGGCGGGAACTGATAGAAAGCGGCGACAAATTAGGAAGGTAATGATAGTAGAGGATGATCAGGATATCCTCCACTTATACAAGGATTTTCTGAGTACAAAAGGGCTTTTTGTCATCGGACGATCATGAGAAATATAGGCCTGACTTTGTCATAATCGATTATAAACTTCCAGGAAAAAGAATGGGCTACAGGCTGCAAAAGAATTCCTCATGAGATATCCGTCGGGCAGAATCCTATTGCTAGCAGGGTTTGATCGAGTAAAGGACGACTCGAAAGAGGACCTATTTGTCGATGACAAAACAATGCAAGTTTTGCTAAAACTTGTGAAACTCACGAGACTAACACAAATTGTTATTCATAATTAAGTATTATTGTTCTCTACTGTTTACATAGACACCGATCTAATTTTAATCCCGGTAATGATGATATACGTCGTAACAGATGTTTATCGTAAAGAAGCTAAGCAAGAATGGCGTCTGGAATGCTATTAGTCTTATTGATCAAAACGGCTCGTTCAGAGGTGAGGCAAGATTCGATTCTAAGAAAGAGGCATTAGACTACCTTAATGAGTATAAACAAAGGATGAAGCACCAACAACTCGAACTCAAGGTCTTTTCTGATGTTTCAAAATAGTGGTCACTTTTTTGTGGAATATCGATATGCCCGCTGTTATTGCTTTTTGTTACCAAAATGGATCATCCTGCCGACGGAGATTTTAGATCATTTAGTTCGTTACAAATATGCGATATCCTTTTACGGCATAAGGTCTTATAGTTTCATATGTATGCGAACTTTTGTTACCTTTGTAACACCGAAAAGCTTACAAGGCCCTGTTCCACGTGTGGCAAACCAACATGCAAAGAATGTACGAAGATCTTTCCCTTCTCCAGTGGCGTCTGTTTAGAGTGCGCATCGGGCGTCAAGACCAGGCTGGCCGGGATAAGGAACGACGAAGAGATTTTCTAACCATTATTTCTTTATTGTTGTTATCATCAATTGGATGTTCTCAGAAAGTACTCCTTCCCGGACGACGTCCTACAACAAATCTATTTGGGCTGAGAATTAGCCGTTATAATCTTTCTTATACAGCAACCGAAAAACATCGTTTATCCTTTGTGAGTTTGTTGTTGTGCGCTCAGTAGTCACGCAGGGATTTTTGGGCCACAATTAATTACGTGGAGGGGACACGTCTTATCGAGCTTTTCGATTAGAGAACCACCTAGCAGCCGTGGGTGTCTAATTAACGTGCCTAGAGTAATAATGTCGCTCTCCAAATACGGGCTAGCCGGAGCTATTCTAACCCCTACAAAGTACCTTTTTTTTCTCTTCCTTGAGTGTATTCTACGATTTCTCGAATATGGCAACTACTTTATTACAATCTACAACATAAGACAACCAAAGAGACAGAGAATAATGCAAATATAGTTGAATTATCCAAGCCTGCAAATCTTTATGCAAGACGAGCCTTCAGCGCCGTCTTTTAATTAATATAATAATTTCGTCAGTCAAGGTATCTCTCTCCCAGGAGCCTAGCTCGCGGGTGACCGAGAAGGTCAGCAGGGATCCTGAGTAAACCTAATTGGATCTAATTCTAAAATTTGTCTATGCTTACCAGAGGAAGTCGAGTTGGAACATGATATGTCAATAAGTGAACAACTCACCAGAACGTTCAACTAGGTTATGACAGAATGCGATGTTACGAGCGTAATCATTTTAATCATGTCCAAAATATCTAGATACTAATATATTTGATTTTAATATTAAGAATATTTCAGCACCGGTTTTTATTAAAAAAACCATAGCAAAATATCACTGATGTGTATCGGATGCCACGACTTGGTAAAAAAATTCGACCTTGTCGACGCCAAAACCTCTAATTCTTTTAATTCTACCTTCTTTCGTCAGACGTGTGATCGCGTATCGGACTTCACATCTACTTCCGATTTCGCGCTCTAGCTGCTTGCCGGTAACCTTGCCGCTATTGTTCCGGACAATAGAGTAAACTAATTCTGTCCAGTCGTACTTGGAATTTTTACCGAACTGAATCGAAGTCATCGAATTTACAAGTAGATTTAGCCTTAAAAGTAATCTAGGCTAACTTTTTTTACTTCTTGTGAAGAAGGGTATACAGGCCCGCACAAATCGGTTGGCTTATCAAAATAAGTCTACAACACCAGAAAATAGCAGAATAACAACACTTGAATTTATTCCATATTGACTAATGTGGGATTCAGAAATGGTTTAATTTCATTAGCTATCTTGGAGAGTTCCTCGTGTGAAGCCACACGTCTCGTCGGCCACCGTCCGTTAGTGCTGTCATCATTGAACCTAGGAATAATGTGAACATGCACGTGTGGAACAATTTGATTTGCCGCTTTGCCATTATTTTGACCAACATTGAAGCCATCCGCTTTCACGGCCGTTACAATGGCCCCTGCAACTATGGGCACTAGTGAATACAACCTTCCAACTTCAGTGCGTGGCATTAAGATCAAATTATCGTAGTGGATTTTCGGAATAATCAGAGTGTGTCCTCTACTCATTGGATACTTGTCCATCAACACAACAAAATTATCATCTTCGTAGACATCAACACGGGGCGATTTCTTTGTAATTATGTCGCAAAAGATACACGAATTCTCAAGCAAATAAGTCTCCGGCATTACTAAACTTCCAATATATTTATAGTTTAGAAACAAAATCCGAAAACTGTCCTTTCCAGTCGATTTTATTGCTTGTCGACTACGAAAATCAATCTCGAGTCCTTAAATAATATCCTGCGATCCTTACCCAAAATGATAAGAACCTGGCTGCGGGCGATAAGATTAAGATTTTTATTAGCATCGGTGATCGCGGTCAGCAATGGTATAGCCTATGCTTTCTGGAAAAATAAACAATTTGACTTGTCAAACGCGATTCTAACATTCGCCGGAGTTATCTGCCTTCATGCAAGTATAGACTTGTTAAATGACTATTGGGATTACAAGCGAGGTATAGACACAAACACACGGAGGACAAAGTTTAGTGGCGGAACAGGAGTACTACCGGAAAACCTTTTAAAACCAAGTAAGGTATATTCCGTAGGGATTATTCTTCTCTTACTCGGGACTATGGTAGGGATGTACTTTGTGGTTTTAAGAGGCATCGTAATTGCTTTAATCCTAGGATTCGCTATATTGGCGGTATATTTTTATTCTACAAATGTCGTGAACCTCGGTTTAGGCGAGGCCTTTGTTGCAGTAAAAGGAATTCTTATTGTAGTCGGAGCTTACTACGTGCAAACGTCCTACATCGGAGCTGGCGTGGTCTATGTTGGTTTCATAATCGGCATCTTATCAGCCTCGGTCTTGTTTGTAAATTCCTTTCCCGACTATCAAGCTGACCGTTCAGGAGGACGACGAACATTAGTGATCTTGTTGGGAAGGCAGAGAGCAGTAAAAATTTTCCCTTGGATAATTCTGTCTACGTATGCTTTAATTCTAATAGGTGTATTTCTTGGTTATCTGAAAATTTATTCTCTAGGAGCACTGCTATCAGTGCCATTTGCTGTACGTGCAATTAGGCAATTCAGCAAATCTTGTCAGGATATTGACATATTAGTATCGGTGATGGGTGCAACTGTGGCATACTCTCGAGTTACCGGTATAGTTTTGGCGGTGAGTCTGTTTATCTAGCTCATGCACGATGTTGGTCTTCAGTGTAATGAATCTACGCTTGCTCATTGATGATTTCTTAATCTGTTCTTCGCTCTTTCCCAAATTATCACGACTCCTATAACACAGAATGCACCGACGAGCCACCATAATTGCCCATGTCTGACGATATCAGCAAGAGATCCAATTAACACGTTACATAGATTCGGAGCCAGACTAAATCACTATATTTCAACACTTCTTGAATGAATTTCCTGCACAAAAAGTTTAGAACACGGTTAATAGAAATGATGGATAATTTCATACATAAACCTGTCGGATTGGTATTCTCTATAAATTCGAATAATCACGAGTTTGTGTTTCGAACCCATCTGCTATTGTTTTTCTAAGTCAATTGTAAATTCTGATGGATTAAGCGCATTACCACATA
>JBPYDU010000062.1:0-17000 GCA_051985995.1 Candidatus Nitrosopolaris sp. | reverse complement strand
GTACAAACTAGCATTAGAAGGAAAGCTGTACAGCAGAGCTATTCCATAAAATAGAACAAAAGGAAAAAACAGAACAACCTTGGTCTGCATTACAATCGGACCAACCATCACTTCTTATTTTTGTTGTTTGAAGTATAGAACGATCTCGCACGGCTGGATATAGTATTTCCAATAGATCACAATTTCTCGTGACTGGGCTTCAATTTGTGAAAATACCTTGCAATAAAGCCGAGAAGGCTTAACAGCAAAACTTAAAAGGGTATTCGCTGAATGTTTAATGTAGATGACTTTACCAAAGGGATACGGTAGCGGCGGACGAAGGGAAGGCGGTGGAGGGTCCGATTATGAGAAGATGATAGGGCATAGAGTAGAATCTGGATACTGGCGCAGAATCTATGTTTTGGGCTTTGCATTATGCTGGGCGGCAACTGCTGGTGGAGTTTATGTCGGTGTAACAATATATCCTTGGGCATATCCTTTGCCTAGTGGCATTTATGCACTTTCCGTGCTGACAGTGATTGAGTCGTTAGGATTCTTCTTCATAATGAAGATCACTGGTGAAAAACCGGTTCGTCCGTAAGTAGATACACTGAACTTTTATATTTTTTATTTTTTATTTGTTATTTTTTATTTGTTATTATAAAGTAGGAATTGACATATAATCGAAGTAGTTGAAAGCCTAGAGTAAATAGCACGGCTTGGCGCGCATGTTCAGAGAGATGTTAGTTCTGCTAATATAGGTAGATTGTAGTAGTACTTGTTCTCGTAAATAAAATAAAATTTTATATATTACTCGGCTTTGTAACTAATTAACTATGGTCTGGCTTAGACGTACAACCCACTATCTATTCATTGTTGTAGTTGCGGTCAATAGCACGCTGCTGACGATTAATGCAGGAGACTACATATTCTACACCGACTGGGCTTGGACATCCTTTGTAATATTTTCGATTTCACAATCGACTATGCTTGCAGTAGGAGCCGTCTATTACTTGCTCTTCACAGGAGTTCCAGGAACAGCCACGTATTACGCAACCATTATGACTATCTATACATGGGTTGCAAAGGGTGCGTGGTTTGCATTGGGATACCCATATGACTTCGTTGCGGTGCCGGTATGGATTCCTTCAGCCATGTTGTTGGATCTTACGTACTGGGCTACGCGGCGGAATAAGCACATGCTAATACTCGTCGGCGGCACATTGGTTGGTCTATCGCTTCCTTTATTCAACATGATCAACCTACTGCTAGTGCGAGATCCATTGGAGGTAGCATTCAAGTATCCTAGACCCACATTGCCACCCTATATGACGCCAATTGAGCCTCAGGTCGGAAAGTTCTATAACAGTCCCGTAGCATTGGGTTCGGGAGCTTCTGCAGTGTTAACTGTACCTATAGCAGCATTGGGTGCTAAATTGAATACGTGGACTTACAGGTGGATGGCCGCGTGGAGTAAGTGGGATTGACCCAAAAATCCTAACCTTATTTTTCTTTTTCTTATTGAGATCTGAAATTACAGGATTGAGAAGCTTGCTGGATTCCCTGCTAGATTAGCGAGTAATTCGTTGCTTTATTATAATCACTCTATAATTCCTGAAATTAGTAGTTGTGAGTTACAGAATCACATACGCAAGTGTGTGGTGCTGTGTACTCAATTTACAACCCTCAGATTACCTAAAAGTTTCTGAATGGTAGTTATTGGGCGATGATTTTCGTCTACAATTCTTTGTTTAGAAGGGGGCAACTCTGAGTAGTTGTTTATCTTGGACGTTATCCTATCCTGATAAGTTGGAATATGCTCGTTCTTATAAAAAACGCCTAGCGGAATTTTACTGCCCCACTCATTAGATTTTGCTATTACCTGCCCCATTTTATTATCTAACTCCTCTTCTTCATGCACAACACCATCATAACCGGTTTCCTCAAGCTTGTATGTTCTGAGCATTTGCTTGCCGGTCTCAGGATTCACGTTATCTACACCTTGAAACCATTCCTTAGTATTGATGTCGTTATAGGTAGGACATGGTTGAAGTACATCTAAGAAAGCTAGACCCTTGTGCTGAATAGCTTTTGCGATCAAATCCTTTAGATGCTTCACGTCATAGGAATAACCTCTGCCTATAAAAGTAAATCCAGACACAAGCGCTAAAGCTATGGGATTCACCGAATTGTTCACGTTAGGTTGTGGCAATGACTTGGTTTTCATACCTAATTTTAATGTCGGAGCCGCCTGACCCTTAGTTAAGCCGTACACCGCATTGTTGAACATTACGTAAACCATGTCCACGTTCCTTCGACCTGCACTCACAAAGTGACCTGCACCGATTCCAAGACCCCCGCCGTCACCCCCCACAGCCAAAACGATTAATTCTGGATTGCACAGCTTCGCTCCTTGTGCGAAAGGTAATACCCTACCGTGAAGCGTATGTATGCCATAGGTGTGGATAAAATGCGGTGTCTTGCCGGAACATCCAATGTCTGAAAATATAGTAGCCTTGTGCATAGGAATCTGTAAATCCGCTAAGGACATCTGAATTGCGCTTAATATTCCAAAATCTCCACAGCCAGGACACCAATCATTATGAACACTGGTCTTATAATCAGCAAGCTTAAGTGCCACGATCTAACACAATCCTCCTAGGAGCATTTCCGTTAATGATTCGCACTAACGCATTATAAATCTCGCTGGTAGACATGGGCCTCCCGTTATATTTTACTATTTTATACTCGCTATCACGGTGCAGGTATTGCTTAACAAGAGATCCCAATTGTGAGCTGTGATTCATTTCGATGTCCACTAAAATTTTAGTATTCAAAAGCATTCTTTCAACTAACGCGGTGGGGAAAGGATTCATTAGACGCACCTGGATAAAATGCACCTTTTTGCCCTCTAGGGCAAGCTCATCCAACGAGTCCAGAATTGCACCTTTAGTGGAGCCCCATCCGATCACTGTAAGAGCGAGCGACGGGTCTAATTGTCCGTAGGATACAGCTTTATCTTCATCAGATATTTCCTCTAAGGCAAGATCCAGTTTGCTTAATCGCTTGTCCATCATTTTGGTGCGTATAATCGGGTCCTCAGTGATATGCCCTTCTTCTGTATGTTCATCTCCAGTATTCCAGAATATGCCATTTTCAGTTCCGAGAGGAATTCGTGATGAAACCGGGCTTTTGTCAAATTTAAATCGAAGATAATGGCCTGCCGCTCCAACTTCCACGGAGGGCGGTAGACTTTGTAAGAGCTTTCCCCTATCGATGGCCACTCTGGACTGGTCGAAATACCTACAGGTCATAACGCTATTCGCAATCGCCTTATCCAACATGTGTATTACCGGCATCTGGTATCTTTCTGCGAAATTGAAAGCTTTAATGCTATCATAGAAACTCTCCTCAATATCGCCAGATGCAAAGACAATTCTAGGAAAATCACCATGTCCGGCATGAATCGCAAACCGCAGATCGGCTTGTTCTGTTCTGGTTGGTAGTCCAGTAGAGGGGCCTGTGCGCTGATAGAGCGATACTACCAAAGGGACCTCATTCATTCCAGACCAGCCTAGTGCTTCAGCCATCAATGAAAATCCCGGTCCGGAGGTGGCTGTCCCCGAACGCACTCCAGTCAATGCCCCGCCAATAGCCATAGCAATTGCGGCTATCTCATCTTCAGTCTGGACGACTACCATGGATCCCTTTTTGCCATCTGTTTGGTCTACTGTCTGGTTAGATTCGAGAAACTCGCTGTCATCACTTGCAGGGGTTATAGGATAGTACGTTTGGAATCTGCAACCGGCAACCAATTTCCCCATGGCCGAAGATTGATTGCCCTGAACAAGGATGATATCAGCCGAAGGTAGCCTGCATGACAGCTTTAACTGGGATTGTGATAAATCAAATCGTGATTTAACGTACTCGTATGCATAATTTGCGGCAAGGACGTTGCTGTCAGCAATCTTCGGTTTTGCCCTAAAAACAAATTTAATTGCTTTGGCGAGTATATCTTTGTCAAAGTCCAATATCGCCATAGACGCCGATAGCGCCATCACATTTATCATACGTGTTAGCTTACTGAGTGCAGGTTCATTAATCTCTGCAGCAAACTGCTTGAGTAGCCCAAAATACGGAATGTCGTACAGAACGGCGCCCTTGTTTTTTGCCAAGTCTAGCATCCCATTAATGGTAGTAGGACTACCACCCTTTTCTAGCGTATCAGTAATTCGTTTTGCAGCAGGTTCGTCTATTGTTGGAACCTCCTGAAGCGTTGTGCCGCTCAAATCTGAGTCGTAGATTATGGCACCACCTTTCGTCACATTGTCGACATGTCTGAAAACTGTTTCAGCATCAAAAGAAACCAGAATATTGATGTCGTCCAAGTGGGAACGAATCGGGTCTTCTGACACCCGGACTGCAAAATAGCTATGTTCACCTTTAATGTTAGAATAATATTCCCGATTTCCGAAGATATGAAAACCACCCTGACAACAAGCTCTTGAGAAAATATTTGCTGCAGAATCAACGCCACTTCCCTGGGCACCACCTATCATCCAAGTTACCGAATTAGCGAAGTTCTTTGCTCCGACTAACATGACGGTGAGATTTGCATTTTCCTCCTTTTATTGCTTTATGATCTCAGGAGTCATAAAAAACAGCCACACTCATCCGCCGGTTGCAGCATCAAACAGACAACACTCACATGCATCAACCTCGCCGCAGTATGGACATTCACACGCGCACGCATCGATAAGGTTTCCGCAGTGTTCACAGTTAACTCCATCGGCGCTGTTTGTTTTCTTAGCACTTTCAGCCAACATGGGTTTTTCTCGCTTAATCCTATTATACTTTATGAGATTTCTAAGCTTAGGGCAGTTTAACACTAATTATAAAATGTTGATGAGCCAGCGTACCGTAGAACCCAATTTAAAATAGGTATCTCTACCACCTAAAGACTATTTTGAGACCAGTCCAGTTTCCACCAGAAGAAACACCGCAAACACGATGATAATAGGGATCATAAATAGAAATAATGAAGCGTCAAATCGTTTCGTTTTCAAATCTGAAACAGTCATGCGAGAGTTTCATTATTAAACTAACCTGATTTACAAAGTAATCTAAATTCCGGCAAACACACGAACGAAGACGGCCCGCCCTGATAAAGGCGCGATTGACAATGATTAGACTTGTCTAAGAGACCTACTAGTACGAGCAACTGTTATTTTTATGAAAAAAAATAATATCTAAATAAGCCTTAGAAGAAGCTCAATTATGACAATATCTCTTGTGGCAGGTGAATATGAGACAAAGGGAGTAGTGTCAACGACTTTTGATAAAATTGCAGTTGTAAGAGGGACCACACTGCTCAAACGGGGTTTTGCCCATATGCAAAAGCATGGCGTTGTAATGGATGTCACAAATGTTGAGCAGTCACAAATTGCTGAAGATGCAGGAGCTGTTGCGGTGATGGTTCTAGACAAATTGCCTTACGACGTTAGAAAGTCTGGAGGCGTTGCTAGAACCGCCAGCATAAAGATAATCGAAGAGATCATGGACGCTGTGACTATTCCAATTATGGCCAAATGCCGAATTGGGCATGTTTCGGAAGCTAATGTCCTTGCTGCTACCGGAGTGGATATGATTGACGAAAGCGAGGTTTTGACTCCTGCAGACGAACTCAGGCACATTTGGAAATGGGACTATACTGTCCCGTTTGTCAACGGAGCGAGGAATCTTGGTGAAGCCCTAAGGAGAATTGAAGAAGGGAGCTCCATGATAAGAACCAAAGGTGAACCCGGGACAGGAAACGTTGCCGAAGCGGTGTCACATATCAAGCTACTTAATAACGCAATCCGAAGGATTGCTTCGATTTCTGACGACCATCAAGAATTGATAAGAGCGGCAAGAGAATTAAGAGTCTCACTTCCGATAGTCGAAGAGACTGCGAGGCTTTGTAGACTGCCCGTAGTGAATTTCGCCGCAGGGGGAATCTCTACACCTGCAGACGCTGCATTTCTACTGAACCTTGGTTGCGACGGTGTATTTGTTGGTTCAGGTATATTCAAGGCAGACGATGCGGCTCAACGTGCAAAAGCCGTTGTTTTGGCTACAACTTACCATGATAACCCTAAGATTGTTGTCGAAGCGCAGAAAATGGTCGACGAGAAAAAGTCCATGCTTGGTTTGGATACAAAAAACCTCGAGTTAAAAATGCAGGAACGAGGACCATCCGTTTGAAGGCAAAAATTTCTGTTGGTGTCCTAGGAATTCAAGGTGATATTGAAGAAAATACGGCTGTCGCGGTGGAAGCTCTTAACCATTCCAACGTGAGAGGTTGTGTAAAAATTGTTCGTTATGCCGAAGAGATTGAGAAAATCGATGGCATAATTTTACCGGGTGGTGAAAGTAATGTCATTAGTACTCTTGTTACAATTCAGGGTGGAATACTTCAGACTATTAGAAGGCGAATAGCCGAGGGTATGCCTGTCCTTGGAACGTGCGCTGGCATGATTATGCTCGCAAAACGTGCATACGATCGAGTCGTAGGAGAAACAAAGCAGCAACTTCTATCAAATTTGGATATAGTTGTGGAACGAAATGCATTTGGAAGGCAATGCGACTCGTTTGAAGCAGAGCTAAGTATACCGATTCTTGATAAGAATCATAACACCTTCAAAGGAGTGTTCATTAGGGCTCCCATCGTTACAGAAGTAGGAGCGGCTGTTGATATTATTGCCAATTTTAATAATAGTATTGTTGGAGTAAAGCAAGGCAACGTTATAGGCACTTCTTTTCATCCAGAATTGTCTGGTGATGACAGAATTCATAGACAATTTATCAAGACGGTTTTGGATTATAAGAGGAAAACAGGAACCCAACAAAATCATGCAACATGATGAAACAGGCCTTACGTGCGGGGGGTGGGATTCGAACCCACGGACCCCTAAAGGACGGGATCACCCATTCTTGAGATCTTAAGTCCCGCGTCTCCAAATTTAGTTAGCTTATTTGGCCAGGCTCTACAACCCCCGCAATGATGGCAATTTGAGTTTATTAGGAATATAATAAAAGCGTACGTCTATAGTTTATATCATATCTTGTAACATTCTAACAATTAGGAAAGTGCCTATACTGAGATGATTCTAATTCAATGTGAGACACAATATTATTATCAACATTTTCCTCTTCAGGATGGATACAATTAAGGATGCTCAACTGTTCGATTATTTTGGTTGCTTCAAATTCCGTAAATGTATTGAGTCTAGGTCCGAACCTTCCCTTTACCACTGACAGAAAGTAGAGCGGACAGTAGCGTTTCGTCGATGGGAGCTTTGACTATTAACATGCCATCGTATTTTCCGTAAGTATAATACACTCCCCAGCTTTTTCCATATGCTTCTAAAAGCTGCGACCCGCTTTGGAGAATGTTTTATGTTCGGTCCAATTCCCATGGTATTACGAAGTGAGGCATAGGTCCCCCCACAAGTGTCTGAAAATATAATTCTATTCATGGTCCGTGACATTTGCAATACATTTAGTATTAATCAGGAATTTCAGAGGAAATCGGATTCTGACCGAGATGAGCTAGATTGCTACTTTTTTGGATGCGACGGATGTTCGAAATGCGATCTAGACTTCGTGTTCGGATTTAAGAAGGACCTTCTAAAATGACCACGAACACGAAACTGCATTTCAAGATTTGAAGGCCTTACCGTTATCTCCTTCTACCTAAATTCAAACATAAAGAGCCTTGGGCGGGATTTGGACCCGCGCCCTTTGCCTTACCAAGGCAACGCTCTGCCAGGCTGAGCTACCAAGGCGCTACAACTGAAAACAATTGGATTCATTAATAATATTATCTGAAGATACAACTTTTTTCATCGGTGCAGGGCAAGAATAATAGGGATTTTAAGGTTGCTTGATTATTTTTATTTTCATTATTGTTCGCAAAATAAAAATTAAACATCCTGTCGTTCCTCGAACGGATGTCTTTCTCGTAACGTTTTAAAGTGTATCAATCTTTCGTAATTTTATGCTACCCTCTCGTCCAGGAATAAACGTTATTTATTCCTCGGGCGGATTACCAGAATTAAATTCTCCCTATCTAATTTGTGGTTTTCCTGGAAGTGGATACGTGGGGAAGATGGCAGTGGATCATCTGATCGAAGAGCTGAATGCTAAGCATCTTGCAGACATTTATTCTACTTCTTTCCCACCGCAAGTTCTGATCCGATCCGACGGAACCGCAGATCTCATGAAAAACACGATTTTCTACTCAAAGAATGGGGGCACCACCGACATCAGTCTGTTGTTATTGACAGGGGACTCGCAACCCGGCAACCCTGATTCTGAATATATGTTGGCTGAGGAAATATTGGATATTGCTGCGAAATTCAATACGTTGCACGTCTTTACTTTGGCAGCATATATTACAGGAGTATTTGTAGAAAAACCGCGGATTTTTGGTACAGCAACTGACACAGATACTATAAAGTCCTTTAGTGAGCGTAATATCTCGACGATGGATGGCGGCAGCATTACTGGGATGAACGGTCTTATCATCGGGTGCGCAAAACTCCGGGGGATTAGGGGTACTTGCCTGCTAGGAGAAACTTCTGGATATGTAGTCGATGCAAAAGCTTCCAAATCCATCTTAGAAACATTACTTTCGATCGTAGGTGTTCGGGTAGACATGAAAAATCTTGAAAAGAGAGCCAAAGATACTGAAATGTTAATTCAAACAATAGAACAGCAAATGGCTGGAAGAATTGGGCAACAACAAGGTAGCGCCACGAACAGGCCATCAGATATGGGATATATCAGCTAGCGAAAGACATACAGCTTTATGTTGAGTCACCTTTGCATGTGGCACCAAAGTGATGCATGACGGTTATGCCCCGGCGATTGAAAAAATGAGTGTTTCTCATAACCTCTTGATCTTGCCGTATCTTCCTATGTTAAGGCTGTTTTCTCCCCTGAATGCTTGAGTGTAGCCGTTTTCTATAGAAACGTTATCTCCTTGTTTAACAAGGTTAATCTGATCATCCCACAGAGAGAGCTTTATTGGACCAGTCTCATCGGAGATTATCGCATCCGCGACTTGAGCAGTTCCACCAGTTCGGAGATTTACCGTTCGCGGTTCTGTGATACTTTCGATCTTTCCCTCCACGCTGACCCCACGCATTCCCGCTTTTAGCTCAGTGATCTTCATTTCTCACTCCCTTGCTTTATCCGACTGTTATAATAAAGGTTCCGGATTACTTGGATCACATCTTGCTTACCGTCATAGATTGTCCACAATCTGTACAGACGAGCCTAATTCCAACAACCGTCTTTTCTCTTACTTCATGAACGGTTTTTGAATGACATTTCGTACATAATTTCGAAATGATTTCAGGCTTCGGCACGAAATATCTACCTTTAAGCTGATTAAAGTCTTGACGATTACTTTAACTTTGGGGATTAATGGAAATATTCCACACGCTCTCGCCGTTCCTGAAAACAAACCACTTAGTATATTCTAAACATTGAATTGCATCGCAGACAGATAGAAAGATAGATAGCGGCACGTAACCCTGAAATAAGGGAGAATAGGCGCGAGTTTTGTCGAGGAGGGGTAGCGAAGCATGGTCAAACGCGCAGGACTCAAGATCTAAATAGGTGATCCCGTCCCTTAGGGGTTCGTGGGTTCGAATCCCACCCCCTCCATAAGAGAACAGCGTAGAAAGATTCTGTAAAAAATCCGATCGCTAACTAGTTCATTGCACCTTGCGAGGTACTTTGATTGCTTTGCTACTGATTATAGAATATAACTCAGGCAATGAATATACGAATCCTACGTGCACGCAGTCCGATTTTTCATCAAGAAGACATTGCAATTCGCGATCCTTCAGAAGAACTTCTACGATTCTGTTACATTTGTTATCCTTTAGAATAACTCGATTTTGATCAATTGCAATCTTTTGAATGAATGGAGCATGTTTGGCAAACGCTTCGTATCTGATCATCATCTCTTCCATCATGCTGGTAAGATAACCTGAGAAACTCGTGATACCTTTTAATTCTAATTCCTTCCTGCTTTTTTCATAAACGTCAAAAAATTTCTTGTAAACATTTTCGCTTACAGTTATAGACTTGAAGCCGGCCTTAGGCATATGTAGAGTACGGTAATGAACGGAACAATATAAGATTTCCTAACGGAATTGTCGTATCTCTGCATCTCCAAATTTGCATGTCCAAGTTGCAGGGAAAGTTGATTAGTGGCTATACAGGATGCTGAATATCACAGAATTCGAAAAATGTTTAGATTTAGAACTCATTCTAAAAATTTCTGGCCGTCGTGAGCTGTTCTATTAACTTTTGTAATTCAGATTCTGAACTATTGTAAACAAATAGTTCAGGTTTCTCGGACTCTACAAAGGTTAATTTCAATCAAATGTTTATTTAATTGTTGCTCGTAGTATTGAGTAATATATTATGAGCAGTAATGTAGATAGCAGTTCATGGTATAACCCGAACGCAGATAACAGCAATCAAAGTAAAATCTGTCCTAATTGCGGAGAGGTAAACGATAGGTACGGCTTGCCTATCTATCCGTTCAACAAATCGAGCAAGGTATTGAGCTGGTGCACGAAGTGCTTAAGCACTGTAAACGATATCACAACAGCTGATAGAGAACTGCCCCAGGGCGATAAGGCATAAATTGGGTCTACATCGTTATTAATTATTTATTTACTACGTAAAAGTCATAAGTGAGGTTTTTATCTGCTCTTGACGTTTGCCGTTTAGTGTGGTATTCGATTAATGTCAAAAACGCTGGGAAAGTCTCTACCAATCCTAAAATTGGACATAGAATAAGAGTTTGCAAATGCAAAAAGAATCTCTTGGACCATGCTATCTTCGAATATCTGAGGTTCAAAAATAATCCTACTTGATATGAAAGAAGCCATATCATTGAAGAAAACAACAAGATTGTGCCAATGCCAAACTGAAAAGGGCCCATGTTCCCAAAAAAATGTACAGTCAGTTCAGAATAAAGACTTCTCAGCAAGTTCCCGAAGACGGTTATCCCATCAGCGCCAACTCTATAATTGATCAAGGTATTTGATGTAATAATCACAAGAGGCAGGTTTAGGTGGAATGAAAGTATTGTAGAGACAAAGCCGGAAGCGAAGCCCATAAAATACGTAATCAGCTTATAGGAGAGCTTAAGCCTATGTATCGGAGGAAACTGGCTTATGTTTTGCAAGCTTCCTAGAACCCATCTACGCCTTTGCATGAAGTGATCCTTGATGTTTAGGGGCGGCTGCTCCAACAGAATACCTCCGTGCCAACCTAGCGATTTTGGACCATATTTATGGTACACTTGAAACCCGAACATCTGATCCTCTGCGAGAGTAGGACCGAAGTTCCAACCGATCGAATCCTCTACGTCTGATCTTACTAGTAGATTGCTTCCGTGCATGTGCAACGGCGAAGTCTTTACATATTGCTCATTTTTCATCTGCGAAACGCAATCGTAACAAGTAAATGGTCTTATGGACTCTGCTAGTGCTGTTAAGATGTTCGCCGATTCAAATTTTAAGGGGTAGAAAATAGGTCCCTCAAAGGCTAGACCTTGACCTTCTCGAATTGCTTTCAACAGAGAGAGAATAGTTTGATGTGTAACATAACTTTCGTCGTCCATATGAAAGATCCAGTATTTCGAGCTGTTTCTCCCAGTTTTGCGCCTAAATTCTACCGCATATTGCAACGCTCTTCCTTTCTTTATTGCACTGCTTGTAAACCCTTTATCAACCAGCACGACTTCGCCGTCTGAGTTGGACAAGGTATCTATGTCCTGTGGGTCATCAGTAATAACCGAGATTCGGTAATCGTGGTACTTTATCTTCTTACAAGATGCGACTATCGAATCGATACCTCGCAGAACCACGGGCGTCTTTGTTGCAGAACGACTAGTTATCTGGAATATTATCACAGGGTCGTTATGAACTCGTCGAACATCCTTTCCTATGAAGGCATCCCTATTCTTTATAAATCGGATTATGGATACAAATGCAATAGGCACGTTAGTAAGCCATACAACTGTTATAATGCCTACTAGGATATCGTCTAGCAATATCTAGAGACGAAATACTTCATAATATATAATAAACGCTTTCTAGAATTTTGCAAATATGGGCACGACGAATCCTATAGAGAATTAATAAGGTACCAGAATAATCTTAGGAGTATGACACATAATTTTCGATTTTCTAAGTGTACTGACACTTGTATTAGAATTATCTAATTTCTAGAAAAACTATGGATAAAAAGAGTTGCTGTCCTTGTTTCGGTGGGAGCTCAGACCATAATGCCTCCGGAGAGCAAGTTAAACCAACGCAATGATGCATCCTTTTGTGAGCAATGTAAGGGTTATACTGTTATCTTTGATATGGTTTCAAGCGAATATGTATGTAGCTCCTGCGGTTGTGTTGCAAACGATAAATTTTTTAATAATGAAAACTCGAGCGGGTATTCCGGCCAATCTGGTTTCAGCGATAGATCCAGGACTGGAATGCCTGAATCTTTGGCCATCCACCATAAAGGACTATCCACACTTATAGGGATGGGGGACACAGACGCGCGCGGTAAAGCGCTGGAGCCGGCACAGCGAATGAAAATGCAAAGATTGCGCACCTGGAATAATAGATCCCAACTCAATGACTCAATATCGAGAAATCTGGAGAAGGCTTTAAAATTTTTAAATAATTTTGGCGATAAGCTTTATCTTAGCCAAGCTGTATTGGAAAGTGCTGCATATATCTACAGGAAGGCAGCGATAAAAAAGCTCGCAAAGGGCAGATCTACTTTAGGACTGGTAGGCGCAGCACTTTACGCCGCTTGCAGGGAGACTGCGACTCCGAAAACGATTTCTGACGTAGCCTCCGTGTGTAATCTGTCTAGTAAGGATGTGATGTCGCATTATAAGTTGATATTGAGAGAGCTTTCTTTACAAATGCCTGTTCTGCATGGGCCAGATTATGTTACTCTCATAGCCAACAGACTTGACCTGAGTGAGAAAACAAAAAGAGAGGCACTTAAAATATTCTCTGAAGTACAACAAAACCGAATTTCGATCGGCAAGAACCCCAGAGCGTTGGCTGGCGCTGTAATTTATTTGGCTTCACAGACCTGCAACGAGTTTCTCCGACAGGTAGAGATCTGCCAGGTAGCAGACATATCCACAGTCTCTCTAAGGAAAAGATGTAAGGAGATTAAATCAACACTGGAAGTTTAGTTTAGGGTCTGTTATTTAGTTACGGCACTTTCTTTATATATGGTACGAACTCCGCCCCAAGATGAAGATTCTGTAATTGCTCCCTGGCTACTTTTAAATACGCCGCCTGGAACCCAGGATAGGCTTCCTTACAAGAGAACAAAGTCAATATCAATCCTTGGTGATTTATCTTGAAACCTTGACAAGGCTCATGCCCTCTGATAACAAGTTTGCTAGACGACGCATTAAGCCACCTTTCGGATACTGTTATCCCAAAATGTTTACCATAACCTCTCCGGGAATACTCCCAATCCAGCGCACTCTGAATATGTTCCATTGGGTCATTCCACAATATTTCTTCCATGGCGGCATTGTTAATGAACTGGTCATGAACAACAGACCCCAAGGTATTGCCGGAACGTATTTTTAGAATCAAATCGTCCCCTGTTGGTAGGCCTCCGTGAACAATTAAAAGCTGTTTCGGGATCAGGACGATTAGACTGAGCAACCGAAATAGGGGTATTATTTGATTGGTATAAATTGCTCTTGCCATTTTATGTCCGTACCTCAGAGTTAGCTTCAGAGGCAAATCATGTGAAGAAAAAGGAAACTCCACTGGAGCTTCATGATTTCCACGCATTAAGATAACTGAGTTGGGGAATTTCTGTTTCAAATAGCAAATTATATACAATACGCCGATTGAGTTGCTTCCCCTATCCACGTAATCACCTAGAAATATCAGCTTATTATTGGGATTCGTCAGTTTCGTCTCAAAGTCAATATCTTTGAGCACCCAAAGTAACGATTGCAAGTCACCATGGATATCTCCTATTAGAACAAGCTCTTCTGGAATACTGTCCAACTCAACGACCTGGGTGTTCACCCTGCCCCCGTTGATGTAGCCAGTTTGCCGTTCCTTCTCAAGAGCGGCGGTAGCATTCTCTAGAACGTTCATAAGAGATCGTGCCCGTACCCCAACGAACAATTCTTCGAATTCTTCAACCAAACTAGATGTTTTGAGTGTGCTTATTACGAGTTAAAAATCTTGTCAGAGCACATTGAAATGTTTTTGGTTGGAGTTGGGTCGCTATTTTTTCGTAAGATGTTGTATCTTGTATAGGATGATATTCCCCGACTGTTTCGGCAACCTGATGGAAGAAAAGAAAGAACATACGATTCGCCAACCTAGGGCTGCATGGAGCACTTGAAGTCAGCTATTCGTATATTTAAAAAGTATATTTATTAAAAGCCAGTCGTAGTGATATAGTTTAGATCATAATTGCCGCTAAACGCAACTGGATGGAGCAACAGAGGATGGTTAGAGATCATTGAATTTATACTTTCGATGTGTGATGGAGGTGCAAGAAAGACGCACGTAATGTATAGATGTAATTTGAATTCCAAACAAATTAGTGAATATTTAAATTTTCTTCTGGAATGCGGTATGCTGGAAAGGGTTCAGGAACGGGCTAATTCGAAGCGCTACATTTTCAAGACTAGTGAATTGGGTAATAAGTTCATAGGCAGGTATAAGCAGATGGCAGAGCTCTTCAGCAAGCCTCCTCCGCCAGCTATAATGAATGATTGATGCGCTATTCTTGATTCTAATTATTTCCCCATTAGCCTAATTCTATCACGAAAGTTATCAATAACATATATAAATTTTATATCTATCTCCTATTCGTTGAATAATATTTCTATCTGATAGTTTCACTCACGTTAAAGGGAATGTAAGTATTACTTTATAGTCGGCAAAATGAAGAATCGTAGTCGTTACGAAGTCATTGCTGCAATTCTAAAATCAGCATACAAAGAAGAAACGCGTACCAAGATAATGTACAAAGCTATGTTAAGCAATGATCAATGCAGAATATATCTTGATTCTCTTCTTCAGAGCGAACTAATCCAAGAAGTTGACAGTGGCAATAAAATGGTATATAGGATCACGCAGAAGGGGAACACGTTTCTTTCATACTACGATCAAATGAAAGAGCTACTGCCCGTCGGAATAGAAGAGAATATAGCTGAAGAATACTACCACCTCAGCACTAACCCTATCTAAACTAGAGGTTCAAGTCTGATGACTGGATATCCTGAAAATCTATCTGTCACAACTGCGTATGAATGCGTCTCAGGCATCACAGAATGCAATACTAAGGTGCCACTAACAGCTGCGAGGTAGAGATGGACATCTGCTATTTCTGAGAGGTTGAGCTCTGTGCTATAATGATGTCTCAATGCAATTAGAGTGAGATCTGCAGTAGAGCTGATAAAGCGCATGAAATCTGTTCCGTTCACCTCTTGGTATTGATGTATCCTGCTACACATACCCACGCCCATTACAATTACCAAAAGCTTGTTAGGATGTTCTCGCCTTGTTTTAAGTATCAAATCCCGGAAGTATTGGATTTGTTTTTCAGAATCAACCAACTTTTGATGTTGTGATATAGCATATTGGTGGTTGATTTTGTCAGTACTAAAAATCTTGATCAGATTTTTTTTGTCCTCTTTTGGCAAATATGGCCTAAGGTAACTCATAATTACCGTCGCGTCCATTCCCCTAAAAGGTTCAATTAATACGGGACTATCATTTCTGAGTATGTTTGAGATTGTTCCTGTCAGTAATGTTAGAGTTACCTTTGAATGTATACTCGATTGCGTTTCTAGAAGTACGACACCCTTCTTTGGGAATCCGCCCCCGAGTGCTTCGTCAAGCTGCCCATATCCGCTAGGAACGTAATAATCGCGGATTAGTGATGGATTGTGTACTGTTGATCCTTTCCTCCGGCGTTGCACCCAATTGAGGGAGATATTATTATTATTGATATTAAACGAATCCCTAAACATGAAGTCACGGGGGTCATACGGATTGTAGCTCTGGAAAATACCTTTGTACAGAGTATATATATAAGAAGGTTTCTTAATCTGTATTCCTCTCAGTTTTGTTAGGTAAAGTTCCCGTATCCTCACCCCATCATGTAGCTTTTGATTTAATTCGACGATCCCATCTACCAAGAAATCGAGAGTAGTGTCACTAGGATTTTCACTGATAAAAATCAATTTCGCACCAGCTCTTTCCCTCCAAGTTTGCAAAACTCGCTCATTGTTCAAGCGAGCTTCTTTGTCCATAAATGATGCAATGGCATCCCAACTATCGATAATAATTATTGGGGCCTTAACGTCCATCAACTGATTTGTAATTCTTTCAAAAAGCGATTCAGGTTCATCCAGCCGTGCATCTTCAAAGCTCGAGATGTTGTAGCCCATTCGCTGTGACGCGAGGGTAGGCGTCTGCTCTAAATTTGGCGCCATATCTACATATCTCCCAAGCCACGGATAGTAGCTAAAAAGTTGTTTTGGAGATAGCCTAGTAGAAATATAAAAAAAGTTGTTTTTGATCTTTAAGGTCCTAAGAATTGTAAGCGAGAGTGTAGTTTTACCCGTGCCCGCAATCCCCTTAACGAGTAATGAATACGTATCGCGCCGGACAAATTCCAGCAACTCGTTAGGGATGTGGGCTCCTGTTGTTCTGCTTCTATTATTGCTGTTGTATTTCTCAAGATGGCCAGGGCGCTTCCGCAATCTCTTTCCCAATCCAGCTAGCACCTCCGTAGCGGTAATAATAAATTCTTTCTACTCCTGGCAAGGGTCCAAACCTATCTAATCCGAGACGCCTTAATAGATAACCATGTGACACGCTCTAGCAGCTAATGGTGGGTGTTTTGGTGACGGACAATAAGGCAGAGATAAGGATTAG
>JBPYDU010000061.1:0-48353 GCA_051985995.1 Candidatus Nitrosopolaris sp. | reverse complement strand
CCCATTGTTTTAAGAATATCCGCACCATGCCTCTTTAGATCGGTCGAATACGTGTATATCGAGGATTCGAATACATCTGCCCCTTCTGCTTCAAGCTCGGTTTTTAGTTCTGAAGAATATGAACCATGCCAGAGGATAAAAACTCTCTTTCCAGCAATTCCTAGACGTTTTAGCAATTGAGCTATTCCCTTAGAGGTATTGTCCTCTGGTACGATCTTAGTCTTTATACCATGCGTGGCCAATGCATCCTTAGGCTTCAAACTCCTAGCGACAACGGTCACTTCTTGCAATATTTGAATCAAATCCTGTTCTATTCCCAGATTCCTTGCAGTAGACATTAGAGAGTAAACGCCTGGTCCAGTCATGAAGACTGCATAGTCCACTTTTTCTTTTAAAATTTTATACGCATAATATCCAGCTTCCTCACTTTTCCGCTGATTTACTTGAATACCAATAGTGGGAGCAACATAGGGTATGCCCCCAAAGGCTCTTATGATACGCGCTAGCTCTGATGCTCGACGACTACCTGTTACCCCAACTATTAAACCAGATAATGACATCTCCTGTCCCGATTGCGGAGAATGATCCCGATGTCGAAATTAAGGCTTTTTGTCGATGGCAATGAAGTCAGTTGAGGAGGAACACAAATTACTATCGGATTGGAGGTATGATTTCGAATCATACCCGACCTGAATCCTAGTACCTCTCCTATTTCATTTTCTTGATAATGAAGTGGAATAGATTTCCTTCTCTTCTTGTTTCGATCAATGATTGCCCAGTTTGGTCAGACCAGCGAACCATTTCCAAATCCGAGGTGATATCATCGGAGACTAGATGTACGGTCTTACCAATTGTTATTTTTTCTAAAAGTTCGTCAAGTTTTGCAAGGGTGGCAGCACACTCCACCCCAATTTGAAATATTTCATAGTCTGGAAATGCACCAAAACAGATAATATGGTGTTTTTGAATGAGATTAGCCACATTCTCGTGGCAACTTTCTATAGGCTGCAGGTTTCTAATTTCTTCCTCAATATTTGAGACTTCCATTCTCGCGAACCAGCCTTCGTTATAGGGTAAATCGTTTGCTAACTTCGGTTGATCCATTACCGCGCGGTTAACTTCGATAATCCTACCACTTATCGGAGCTCTTACCACACCGAAATATCGAAGGCTTTCAAGTGTGCCAAAGCTTTTGCCACGATTTATATAGGAACCGACCTCTTTTAAGGTGATTGTCGATATTTTGCCACTGATATATCCTAGAATGCTTGTAATCCCAAGAGTTGCCCTTCGTTTGTCATGATGGATGTCAGCCCAAACAAAATTCTCAGCATCATACAAAATATCTTTAGGGAAAATACAATGGTTTATTTTCATCATAGTAGTACATAGTTGACACCAACTTTATTCTTTTATATCGAAATTACGAATCAGCCTTCGAATTTAATACCGCTCTGAGTGTTTCATTTACGGACATCGCTTGCTTTTATTTAATTGAATTTGAATAAGGAGACGAGATAATGTACTTAGGTCAAAGGCATTTCAATCTAAAAAACAAAGATTAATCTAACACGGCGAAAGAAATTTGCATATGGTTCAAGTTCTCTATCAAGAGCTAAGCAGGTCTGATTCCGATTATTACTATATAGGCATTCCAAAGGATTGGACCGGCGCTGCCGACAATGAGGTTACCGTCATCGTGGATGATGTTTGTGTTGTTATCCCGAAAGCGATTGCTGGTGCCACCGGAGAATTGGTTGTTCTGAGGTTACTAGAGGCAATGATTGCTGGAGATGTCATAGATGCTGGGGACGTCCAAAAGGCAATTGAACATATTCTGTAACTTATCCTCCCAGCGCTGAATCGGTTTGGAGGCGTTAATCGCCTATGATCACCTTTTTTAAATATAACTACAGTAGATAAATAGCTTTTTTATGGCAAAGATAATTTTTAAACATGAAAGCTTCCAGCTACCCTAGCCAATAGCATGCCATTTGCTAGATTCATGCCATTCAATAAGTTAGAGCATTTCTGGGAGGAGCCTTTTAGCATTTCTGGGAATGCTAACATTGGTTTTGGCTATAGATCCATCCCGAAATCAGCCTGCGATACCGAAGATACGGATTAGGCGGCTGGAGTCGGTCGTTTATGTGGTGGCTCACACGCTTTTGCACTCACACGCATCATGTTTTTATATTTCACAATGGAATAGCTTGTTATGCCAAAGGCTTTTGTATTGATGAATGCTGAACTAGGAAGTGAAGATTCCATCGTTAGCGAGCTAAAAAAACTTGAAGGAGTTAAGGAAGTTTATCAGGTTTATGGAGTGTATGATATAGTAGCCCAAGTTGAGGCTAACACAATGGAAAGAGTCAAGGAAACAATAACTTGGAAACTTCGTAAACTTAATGGGGTCAAATCGACGCTAACAATGATTGTAATGGACTAGATTACAAAATATAAACGACTTTTAGTTCTGTATGATTTTGCGCCATCCTGATTATGAATTATATATTTGCTGAATACGTAAGGTTAATTTAGAATGAATTAGTATGAGAGGTAATTAATGTTCAAGATCGACTTATTCAAAAGAAAAGAAGGAACGATAAAGGTCTTCAAGTGCAAGTACTGTGGTTTGCAATTCGAGGATAAAGAAAGGCTGAATAGACATTCAAGAAAAGCTCACAGCGAGAAAGGCGGTGGCGATATTCCAAACAGGAATCCATTTGGATTTTAGAATTTATTATAAGACTTCCCCTTAAAGACTCGAATGCACAAAAAATAACAATACGTTCCCTATCTATCATGATGCTGGCGTTTACACGGTAGAACTATTGTAAACTATAGTCTGATCGCGATTAACGCTGCTGTGTTTACATGGGAGGTTTTGGTAACCGGCAATTTACAAATGGGCTGGCGACCTCCGAAATTTACCTAGAGTACGGCGCGATCCCAAAATTCGTCCTTGCAGGAGATATCCAACCTTGCTAACATCAATGTTTAGTTGTCTCCGGATCAAGGAAATATGAATTGTTTGCAAAACTACTCAATTCCGCGAGTAATCCGACAATTAACCGTATCCACTATCTGGATGGAATCGCAAGAATTCGTCTCGCAAAATAATTTTGAAATTCGATATTTGAAAGAAGCGTTTATGATTCGTTTCGATTCGACTTTTAATGGACCTTGATACGCAGGTCTCACAGCAGAATTCCTATTCGAATCGAGATCCTATGCCTGCTAAGGCTTTCGATACATTGTGAAAGGATCATATCCTCCACGACGCTTCTCAAGTTAGATCTTGTGTCTCTATCAAGGTAGCTAAATAAAGGATAGTTTAGATAAACAGGTTGGACAGTCGGTTGTCCAGACCCAGAAAATACTGCCAAGTATGTGAAAAAATTCTCAGGTCATACCCGCCTAAGTCCAGGATATGATCTGAGTAAAATATTATAAGCGTACTTTAGTTTGGTTACATCATATTGGAAGAATCCGTACGTTATAGAATTAATCAGATAACTGATAGTGGTGTCAATATAGCTCTTACACTTACCGAAGATGTGGAACTTGAAAGCGTCTCCCAACAGCAGCTGATGTTAGAGTCTATTGATAGAGTCATTACTGATAAAGAGGTGAAAGAGCAGGTAAGACCGATTTTAGAAGCAATTTTAAGCTCTCAGCCACAGACACTAGTGAAAACCTATGCTGAGACGATCGTACAAATCACAATGCCAAGGAGGCGCTACGAGAAGATAGGAAGCCCTAGGGTGGGTGAGCAACTCTTAATAGACATAAGGAAGCCCTAGGGAGGTCGAAATTTTCCTGGGTCTCTCTTTCAGTTAATAGATTTGATTTGTTTCTGCAAGTTGGTCAGCGAATCGATGGGAATAGAACATGTAGAGTTTCTACATATAACAGCATAGTCCGTTTGGTTAGGTCTTGCTGAATTCATTCCCTTAAAGAAAGGATATTCTTGTAGCCGTTTTAATTGAGATTGATTTTCAATGATGACGGTTATCGCGTTTGGAATGAACTGTTTGTTTAGCCACTTCGCCATCTTGTACCCCTCACCAATATTGTTTGTTGTTCTTACGGTTATTTCGACAGGCTTCTTAACATGCAAATAAATCGTGCTCAATAACTGTCCAAATCCAAAAGGATTCTCAGCCGCTGCTGTCGCGCTTGCCTTCATAATCTGCTCTGCTTTCTCTAGGTAATCATTCTTTTGAGTCAGATGGTATAACCTAAGCAGATTACTTGCAGCTACCGAAGTACCACTTGGCACTGCGAGATCGTACAAGCTCTTTGTTCTGACAATTAATTGCTCATGGTCATCCGAGGTAAAATAAAGAGTAGAGTTCACAGGATCCCAAAAGTGTTGAAGCATAAAGTCCGTATATTTTGTTGCCCTTTCGAGATAGATCGGATTTGAGTCAAGCTCGAAAACATCTAAAAGTGCGTTGACATAGAATGCATAATCATCAAGATATGCATTAAGTTTAGAAATTCCATTCTTAAATGTCCTATATAATCTGCCCTTATTTCTTGAAACTCTAGATTCTATGAATTCAATTGTGTTCTCTGCGATCTCAAGATAATGTGTGATATTAGTGACACGATATCCTTTTGCAAAACCAGAAATCATCAATCCGTTCCAAGCGGTGAGTATCTTATCATCTCGACCAGGTCTTATCCTTTTCTCCCTTATTTCAAAAAGCCTAGACGAAGCATCATTAATAATTCGTTTTATCATCTCAGGCGGACGACTATATCGTTGCGACAACTCGGCAAAAGTCGATCTGATGTTGAGTATGTTCTTGCCTTCAAAATTTCCAGCCTGTCCAACCCCATAATATTCACAGAATATACTGGCTATTGTTTCATCGCCAAGGGAGTTAAAAATTTCTTGTTTTGACCACACGTAAAATTTGCCTTCTTCGCCTTCTGAATCTGCATCTTGAGCGGAGTAAAACCCGTTCTCTGGAGACGTCATCTCACGCCTTACGTACTCTAGAGTTTTCTCCACTACACCTAAATATTTTTCATCACCACTGATTTGATACAGCTCTGCGTATACTTGTACGAGCAGCGCATTATCGTAAAGCATCTTTTCAAAATGAGGGACTAGCCATTTCTGGTCTGTTGAATACCGTGCGAACCCACCACCTATCTGATCATGAATTCCCCCTGCCGCCATTTTATCCGCTGTAAACATGACAAAATCTTTGTACCGGTTAAGTCCAGATATATCGTAGCACCTTAACAAGAACAAGAGATTGGATGCGTTCGGGAACTTTGGCGCTTGTCCGAAGCCACCATAAACAGGATCGCTCATATGAAGCAATCCAACGGCCGCCTCGTCCAGAATTGACCGATCAAGGATAACACTCGGGGGTTGTTGAACATCTTTTGCGGAACGTTCCAGCGCCTGTAAAAACTCAACTGTTGCAGAATCAATCTCTTGCTTCTTAGCCTTGTAGGCTTCGGCAAGCTGACTCAAAATAGTGCCGAAACCGGGCATTCCATACCTGGCGAATTTTGGAAAATATGTGCCTACGTAGAACGGTTTCTGATCAGGTGTCAGAAACACAGAAAGTGGCCAACCACCAGTCCCGCTTGCAAGTTGACAAACCCTTTGATATATGTCGTCTATATCGGGCCTTTCTTCTCTATCCACTTTTATATTAATAAAATTTTCATTCATTATCTTTGCGATTTCCTCGTCTTCGAAGGATTCATGAGCCATCACATGGCACCAATGGCACGCGCTATATCCTATGCTAAGGAAGATTGGCTTATTCTCACTTCTTGCTCTCTGGAGGGGCTCTTCCCCCCACGGATACCACTCGACAGGATTATGTGCATGCTGAAGAAGATAAGGACTGCTCTCACCAAATAGCTTATTGGCCCTAGCTTTATTTTCTCTGCAGTCGCCGTGTAACTCCATACATTAACAGTTTAGTAATAATGGTATTTATTGCTATTACAACTAAGGTTAGCAATTTACATCCAATCTAGTGATGACAGAATATTAGGTATAGGCTACCTCGTTGTTAACGAAGTACACGATACGGTCGTATATACCGTCTCGTCTTTTGAATTTTGCTTATAGCTTTGGTGTAATACTCCGGCATTAGGCAA
This sequence comes from Candidatus Nitrosopolaris sp., assembly GCA_051985995.1. Classification (GTDB taxonomy): domain Archaea; phylum Thermoproteota; class Nitrososphaeria; order Nitrososphaerales; family Nitrososphaeraceae; genus Nitrosopolaris. Next base: position 42,212 of record JBPYDU010000061.1, on the reverse strand, counting down.
ATCTGTGACACTGATTGTTGAATTCCTAGCCCTCATTATCAATATCTTCAATTTTAGTAAATGGAGATATAGTTATAGTAAATGCCTTACATGCGATTTACCAATGAAGAGTAGCAGATGCAATAGTTAGCTCGCTGTCAAACTTCACTCAATGACCTCACGAAAGACGGCTTTCGCTTTTATTCAAATATGAGATTATACGATACATCTGGGTATATGACAATTCTAGACTTTGTTGTTCTTGATAAAAAGATTTCAATTTTTCAAGCGTTGATTTCATCTTAACTAGGTTGTTCCCCGATATTAATCTCCCCAGTTCTTTAGCTTCAACAAGATATTTTCGGATCTGTTTCGGGACTATTAAATTCTCTGAGAGAAGCGCGAGAATCAAATCAGGTTCGTCTAGCAAAATACTTGTGCACAGAAGGGATTGGATTCTGAAAGTCGTACCAGAGAATTGGTTCAACGACCGGTAGTCACGCTTCGAAACAAAAATTGCGAATACTAAATTTGTAAAATAAGTCAATCCTAATATGATGGACATAAATTCATCATGAAGTTTCGCATCACGGATAATACTTACTACCGAGCCCCCGAATAGTTCGTTTAATATTCGTAGTTCTTTGGTCCCGTTCCTGATCGGTATTAATATTATTTTCATTAGATTAAGACTGGGTGCTCCCGGCCCGAACATAGGATGGATACATAAAGGTTTAACGTGTTTAGGAACTCTTTTGAGCGCTTTATAAGATCGATTTTTTATTGACGATATCTCCACAAGTATGGCACCAGATTTCATTTTTGTGGCACATTCTTGTATTGTATGAGTGATCTCTGAGATCGGGACGCATACCATCACGAGGTCGGCGCTACTAACGCAATTGACGATGTTTTCGCATATCCTCGTATTGTCGGAACCCTTTAGTGAACTTGCGTTAATATCATAGAGTAGGAGTGTGTTTCCTTTTCTTCGAGAAAAGTATTTCGAGAACCAGGTGCCCATTCTACCTCCAGCACCAATGATAGCTATTTTTTTTATCATATCACATTAGCACAATGATATGGCAGTCTTTAACAAATCCAGCCCTTTCTCGAGTTGGTGATTGGGCAAGCATGCAGAAATTCTAATAAATTCAGTGTAGCAATCTCCAAAACCACTTCCTGGTGCAACAGCTACTCCCAGATCAAGGGCCTTTTGTACAAGTTCTACATCACGCTTCCCATCCCCCAGCTTTGGATAGACATACATTCCACCATCAGGCTTCACGAAACGAAGCGACATTTCCCGTAACTTCTTGGAGATTATTTCCAATCGTCCCTCGATGCGTTTCGCATTCTCGGCAGAACTGTCTTCTATCGCCGCCAGCGCAGCGTATTGCATAGGCTCCGCAACACTTGTAAGGGCCGTTGCTTGAACTTTAGCCATTTTATTGATTATATTTTCTTCCGCAATTGCATATCCAACTCTAAACCCCGTCATTGCGTGGCTCTTTGAAAATGAGGATATCACGATACTTTTCTCGTAACCATATTCCAAGACGCTAGTGAATTCATTGAAGACATAGTCACAGTATACCTCATCGCTTAGGACGTAGATACTGTGATCCTTCGCAAGGGACACAATTTTTTCCATGACATTTTTATTCAGAATTCTACCAGTCGGGTTATTTGGGTAGTTCAAAGCAATCATCTTAGTATCGCCGCTAATCATATTCTCTAGCTTTTTTATATCAGGATTCCATTCCTCGTCTAGGGTTGTTTTTAAGATGTTCGTAGTTGAACCAACAAACGCAGCCGATTCTCTGTAAGCAGGCCACGCCGGCTCTATACAGATCAGCTCATCGCCTGCAGTTAATAAACAGGCTATCGCTGCAAAAACGGCGAACCTACCGCCTGGTGTAACTATCACCATATCAGTTGTCACATGATTGCCGGTTTTTTTCGCTATAGATGTGCGTAATTTGGTTATACCTTTCGTTTCGCTATAATGGTATTGTTTGGCTTCAAAAACGCCGGAAAGAGCTTTTCTTACATTCTCCGGGGGTGGATAATCCGGTTCTCCAACTTCCATATGAATGATTTTTTTCCCTGAAGCCTCGAGTTTTTTTGCCTTCATAAATACAGCGAGATGACTTTCAAATTGAGTTGGGTCAGGTTGTTCCTTCGACTGTAATCTCAGGGACTCTGCTAATAAAATATTTAAAAGTCTCCCAGCGAAATCTCGGTCAATTCCAATTTCGTTAGATAGATTTGAAATAGATGATCGGATATCCTGTTCAACTTTTTCGTCCTTGACATTAATCCTTAACTTGTTCTTGATAGCCCCGATTTGCTTAGAGAGTTCGTTTCTCCTTTGCACTTTTCGCATGATGTCGGATGTAATGTCGCGTATCTCCGATCGAATTCCATCTAATTCTTCTGGAGTGCTAATCTTTAGTCACCTATTTAGTACAGGTGGGATAAATCCGGCGCTCAGAGCATGATCAGCTAATACCATAGATACAACGCATTCTATGATGGGTGGAGCTCGAGGCACGACGCACGGATCATGCCTTCCAGGAACATTCAGATCTATTTGTGCACCAGTCAAAAGATCGACAGTTCTCTGAGTTTTGGCAATCGATGATGCTGGCTTAAAACCAATTTTTATTACGATAGGCATCCCACTCGATAAACCTCCTAAAATGCCACCTGAGTTATTTGTAGTCGTAATTATCCTGCCTCCTTGTTTAATATAGCGGTCGTTATTTTCCGATCCCCTGCGTTTAGCACCATTGAAACCGGAACCAAATTCCACTGCCTTGACTGCGGGAATGCTGAAGAGAGCTTTGCTGAGGTCGGATTCTAAAGATGCAAATATTGGTTCTCCTAGCCCTACAGGTAGTCCTGTACTGATACACTCTATAATGCCCCCAAGTGAGTCACCGTCTCTCCTTGCTTCCGTGATTGCGGATTTCATTTTTTCTGCTTTCGCGATGTCTGGGCATCTTACGTCGTTTGAGTATCTGTTCTTTTTGGCCTCTACCAAGTCAATCGATTCTGCCGTGATGCCTCCGATCTCCTTCGTATAAGCTACCGTCTCTATCCCGAGTGAATATTGGAGCAACTTCTGGGCCACCGAACCTGCCATCACAAAAGTAGCAGTTAGCCTGCCTGAGAATCTTCCGCCTCCCCGATAATCTGCAAACCCCCCGTATTTTATCATCGCCTGATAATCAGCGTGTCCAGGTCGAGGTTTCGTTTTGATTAATTCATAAGGCCTTGAATCTTGATCATGATTCCAGACTAGCATGCAAATCGGTGCACCAGTCGTAAATCCACTATAAATTCCGGATATGATCTCAACCTTGTCTTCCTCTTTTCTTTGGCTCGTGATTACAGATGCGCCGGGTCTTCGGCGGTCGAGCTGCGGTTGGATATCTGACTCTTGAAGGGGCAGACCCGCTGGGCATCCATCCACCACCATTCCAACACATTTTCCGTGACTCTCGCCGAAACTCATTGCGACAAAGCGTTCGCCGAGCATATTTCCTGGCATCTACTGTAGTCAGGAAATGTTATTTATGTTCCATATATATTGGCTTTTTAAATCAAATTACTGGCCCTAGTCCAACATAGACAGAAAATCAAGTCTACAGGTTAGGGCAGATATTATCATTCACGATCTGCAGTCGGCTTAATGTTGCCTCCGAGTTCCGTAAGGTCTTGAATGAAGTTCGGATATGATACATCGACCGATTCAGCCCCTGCGACAGTAGATTTTCTTGTTAGCATTGCAACAATGGTAAATGCCATGAACAGCCTATGATCGTTGAAAGATTCTAGCGACGCATTTTTCAAATTCTTAGGAGCACTTATGAGTAATTCATTTTTTCCTTCCTTAATCGTTGCTCCCACTTTTGTTAACTGCGAGGCGATGTTTGCGACTCTGTCTGTTTCTTTTAATCTTGCATGTCCTATCCCCGTTATTTTGACTGGAGATCTTGCCTTTAGAGCTAAAGTAGATAGAACCGGCAAAAGATCTGGAGTATCAGAAAGATCAAACTCTCCACCACACAATTGTTCCGTACCATACACTCGAATTTCACCTTTTTGTCTGTCAACTTTTATTTTTCCACCCATTGACCTAATAATGTCCAATATAGCAGAATCACCTTGTGGAAGATGGAAGTTTATTCCAGTCACTGTCAGTCCATCACCTAGTGTAAGACCAGCAGTGAGAAGTAATGCGGCGCTTGAAAGATCACTGGGAACATCAAAAATGGTCGGTTTATATGATGCAGAGGGTAGGTGATATTTTCTGAAACCCTCGTTATTCACTCTAACACCAAATGCTTTCATGGTTGCAAGCGTCGACTCAATATACGGTTTTGAAACTTGGTCCCCCTTGATACTTAGTGTAACAGTAGAATCGGCGTAGATGCAGGAGATTAGAAGGGAGGAGACAAATTGGCTTGACAACTTTCCGTCTACAGTAGTTGATCCTCCCTTTATCCCGCCACCTCTAATTATGAGCGGAGGGGTCCCATCCATTTTAGTGGAATAGGCCAGTACCCCCAAATCGCTGAGAGAATCTAATAATGGCTGCATGGGCCGCTTACGAAGACTTTCATCACCTGTTAGAACGGTGAGCCCGTCCTTTACTAGAGCAGACATCGTCGTCACTAATCTTATCGTCGTACCAGAATTGTCTGCGTTGACTACATTTTCTGGCACCACAAGACTATCCCTGCCTTTTATGCGTAATGCAAAATTATCCTGCCTTATTATGACTCCGAGGGCCTTGCAAGCTGAAATAGTTGCAAGTGTGTCGCGAGAAAACAGAGGGTTTTTGACAGTAGACTCCCCGTCAATAAGGGACGCGACAGCAATTGCCCTATGACTATAGCTCTTACTTGAAGGACATCTTATAATGCCATTAATTCTCGATTGCGTAATCAGAATTCTAACCAACTAACGTTTCCGCCATTGCCTTTTCGTTGTTGATTTTGGACACAATCACGCTGCCGTTGAAATTGGCAACACCCGCCTTGATATCTTCTATACTTTCCTCATAGGATACCGCAGCAATAGCGGGTCCGTTGCCGGAGATGCTTGCAGCCAATGCCCCTTTTTTTATTGCTTTTATAATAGGCTCGTATTCTGCAGATAAGCCCGTCGAAAGAAGCATGCCGTTCAGATTCATGGCCTTCCAGTACTCGCCTGCCGTCGCCAATTTGAAGGCTTCTCCGAATAAACCTGACATGGTGCTTAGCTTGCTGATATTTCCCCTTCGTGCGTCTTTAGGAAGAAAGATAATAGCAAAGAGTTTATCCGGAGCCTTTTGATGATGTATTATTTCGTGGGTACGGTTATTTGTCACTACGAACCCACCAAAATAACAAGCAGAAGCGTCATCAAACGCTCCTGTTAGGGTTACCCTTGCGTCCAAGGATGCAAGAACGGCACGATCTAACACAGCATGGTCTTCTATTTCCTCATTAACTAGTTTGCTACAAGCCAATGCGACAGCGTCAGAAACAGCGCTCGAACTTTTCAATCCGAATCCTATTGGGATTTCTGAATTGACGTTTATGTAAACCGAATTTTCCGCAAGTACGTCCTTTGGTATTGTGTTGTAAACTATATTGCGTATGAGTTTTCCGTTAGCAGTTGGGGACCGAATGCCTTCACCGCCTCTCAATTCTGCCTCTGCTGTAACTCTAAGGGAGATTCCGAGTGCGGAGCCGCTACAGGTCGCAAGCGCATTTACGATAGAAATTGCGCCGTGAAGCGTTGCGCGTACTCTTTTTCTTATCACAAAGGTTCACCGAAGCGACCGAACAGAGCTTTTTTCATTGCTTCTAATGGTGCCGTTATCCCTGTCCAGATTTCGAACGCTTTCGAGCCTTGCGACAGCAGCATCTCATATCCATAAATGACTGTGGCCTTTGCATTTTTTGCCTGTACAATTAAATTTGTTACAATTGGCGTGTATACAATATCGTAAACAATACTGTCTTTACTTATATGCTCATAATCCACAAGACTTTGCTCATCATCCAGCCCACTAGGAGTGGAATTGATAATTAAATCTGATTTGAGCGCATGTTCTCCTAAATATTGCATTCCGGTAAATTCGGCTCTTAATCCAAGGTCAGAAGCCATAGTTATGAGTTCATCAGCATTTTTCCTTGTCCTATTTGCGATTGTGATATGGGAGATTCCTACCTCATTTGAGAGGGCAGCAATTATTGCCCGTGCTGCCCCCCCAGATCCTATTAAAAGGATTCTCATGCCGTTCAGGCTTATACGTCGTTTGCGCAGCGGTTCTATGAAGCCTTGAACATCCGTGTTATAGCCCTTGAAAGTCCCTCCAGTATGGTGAACAGTATTAACTGCGTTAGCTCTCTTGGCAGAAGGATCCAGTTCGTCGATATACTGCAATATACCGATCTTATGTGGTATTGTAACATTGAAGCCAGAAATGTGGTTTGCACGTAGAGAACCGAGAGACTCCTCGAGCTCGCCTTTAGGTACTCGAAATGCAATATAGATACTGTTTAGGCCAACGGAGTTGAATGCAGCATTGTGCATTGCAGGTGATAATGAATGATCAATGGGGTCCCCGATGATACAATACGTTTTAAATGATCCTAGCATTGATTTTGCCTGAGCAGAGATCGATCCTATCATATAACTTTCTCATTTGATGTATTGTGAGTTGACCGGGAGCAATCGCTTCATCCAGGGCAGCATACGTAAAAGGCGCAGTTCCGTAGATGGTACATAGAATACGTGATAAAATTCCTGGTTCTCCCATTGCGAATGATATTAAGTTTAGGTCTGTTGTAACGTCATACAGATCGAGAAGTAGTATGCAGTCGTGAACCGTTTGTGCTGTGGTAACGACCTTTACATAATTGCTGTATATCCTCATTTGCCCTAGCACATCTACTAGTTCATCATTCGTCGGCGTTTTTTCAAAATCATGCCACGAGACTAATATTCGAGTTTTTTGTTCTGAAAAGAAATCAACTAACTCGTCGTTGTAGAGCAAAGTTTCAAGTTCGACATCGAGCAGCATCGGTTGGAGCAGTGACAGTTGTTTAAACCAAAAAATTCTATCTTCATTGTTTCCTAGAAATTTGCCTTTCTGCTTAACTGACCTTAGAGTGAACACTGCCCTGTTGCTTATCCCCTTCACAATCTCCAAAGCTTCTTGCAAATCTGCAGGCATCAAAAAATCGAATCGAATTTCAATGAAGTCTGCTCCGTACGAAATGGCTCGTTTGATTTTTTCCTTTAGGTCTTGAGCCGTCGACGACACTATAGAGACACAAATTTTAGTCAACGATAAATCATCTTCTACCTAGTGTTATTAGCCGACCCCCGCTGGGGGGTGACTTGATTTGTCGTGTTCCATCCGCTCATGGGCACTCAAAGCTTCCATGCTCTCGAACACTCGTCCGCACCGACTGCAGCGGTGCGATTTTGGAGACTTAATATTCGAGGAGGTAGACGCCGCCATTTCCTATCATGTTATTATACCATCAACACATAATTAAAGATAATAACGCTATAGATTATTTGAACAATGCGACGGAATTTTTTTCCAGTTTGCAATCAGCGCCTCAGATCTTATGTGCAATTCTTCCTCAGCGAGTCTGGCGGTTGCTAGTTGAGTGTATTCGTTCACTATTTCTATTCCTATGTAACGTCGATTAAAGTGCGATGCCACTTTTGTGGTCTGACCACTGCCGTTGAAGGGGTCGAGGACTATATCTTCCTCGTAAGAGTATAACTTCATAAGTCTGTACGGTATTTCTTCCGGAAATGGACATGGATGCGTTATGTATCCAGGCGGTACAGGTGCAATATGCCAGACAGAATTCGCTATCTCTTTTGTCCACTCCTCGTGCGTTGCCGGAAGCGTCTCGTCGCGCTGTGTTCTGCCGGTCTCCACGTTCCCTTTCCTCAATACCAGAATGAATTCGTGCATAATATTAGCCCTATAATACTTTGGATAGGGATTAATTACAAAAGAGCCATATCTGTTAGTGCCACCAGTCACCTTATGCCAAATAATCTCCTCATGAAGATTCCATTGACCGGAGGCTCGAACAAGTTTGGATAACAGGATATGCGGTAATGGTAGAATAGTCCCATTGACTACTTCGTTGGCGATTACTATACAACAGTAACCGCCTTCCTTCGTTATTCTATAGACCTTATCATTAAAAATCTCTACCATTTCATCAAGATACTCGCCGGTTTCAATATTAGACCTGCCACGGTAATATCCCCCGTTTCCAGAGGCATGCATTTCGTAATCAATTGCATTTCTATAGGGGGGTGAGGTTATCGTCAATTGTACTGAATTGGGGGAAATTCTCTTCAATACCTCTTTACAGTCGCCACCAATTATTACATTAACAAAATTTTGCTGTACCTGCATCAATAATATATTATTGATTCGTCCATATTCAGAATGCTTTAAAATAATCGACTTTCCGATTAAAAAAAAATTTCCTGACTACGGGTACTACGTATTTATTTCTCAATGATGTATTCGTCAACTTCTATCCCAAAATGGCGTCCGGCCTTAGGCTTCATGAAGCCGAGTATTTCATCGCCTACCTTTACCTCTGTGACAGGTATCAATTTTGCTTCGCTAGTCATGAATGTTATAGTTTCCGCATTTTGCAATATTACAGTTCCGACCTCTCCATTGATCTCTCCTCTTACCAATTTCAGAGGCCGAGTTTCTATTTTTGATCTCCCCACAGTTACACGTCTAGTCGCTCCCTGCTTATTCACTATGATGACCTCAGTGCCAGATTCGATCTCCGAGAGATATTTGGTCTTCCCACCCGGTACTATCGTGTAGCAGTAAATCGCACCTGCGTTTATTCTGAACGGCCTCGGAGATGTAAACGTGGATCCCTCAGATTCATTGTGTATTAAGAACATAAAGTTAGATCTGCTTCCAATTAGCATGCCTTCTCCTGTGGTAAGCAGAGATGCCGTATCTACACACACTCTTTCACCACTACCTACAGCTCTCACTTCTAAAACTTTGACAGGTCTAATAGTAAAATTCGGATTATCAAGATACCGTCGTGATTCCTCAACCTCCTTTGGATTGTCCGTCGAAAGTATAACACCATCAACTCCCAATTCCAAAATTTCAAACATTGTTCTTACTTCGCTTGGATTCCTGGCAATAGTATAAACCCTGGTTCCAGATTTATGTAGTTTGGAGATTATGTTTTCCAATGGTATGATCTTCCAGTTAGCGGCATCAACTATGACAAACTCTGCACCTAATGTGGACGCCATTATCACTTCTTCAAGATCTTCATTACTCAAGACTTTTTTGGAAAAGCCTGAAACCTTATTAGTCAACTTTGAATTCCTTAATTCATCTATTGTTTTACAAATGATCATGTCGGCATCTTTCGATTCAAAAATGGTTTTGAATCCGCTCCCGGCAGCCAACTTCGGATCTATATTGAGAATTCTAACATCCTTTAATTCTGACAAGAAAGCAGCTAACTTAGATTTAGCTACAGTGGGGCTAACAATTATTTCTTTAGTCTTTGTGTCTGCCAAGATGCAAGTTCGCCTCCCTAGTACCCTTGCCCTCTATGATGATTTTATATAACGCACGGATCATTGCAGGCGGATTGGTGTGTTGGAATATATTTCTACCAAACGTAACTCCACTCGCTCCTGCCTCCATTGCCCCGGCACACATTTCAATAATTTCTAGATCCGTATTGGCCTTAGGTCCCCCAGCTATCACGATCGGGACTGGACAACTTTTTATAACTTTTCTAAATGAGTTGACATCCCCAGTATAAACTGTTTTAACTAAATCCGCGCCGGCCTCAGCCCCAATCCTTGCCGAATGAGCAACAATTTGTGGATCGTGAGGATCTTTGATATTTTCACCTCGCGGATACATCATTGCCACAAGTGGCATACCCCATTCATCGCATTTATCTGAGATCATCCCTAAGTCGTGTAACATTTCAGATTCTTCTTTTGCGCCAATGTTTATATGAACTGATATGGCGTCGGCACCTAATCTTGAGGCGCCTTCAACACTTCCTATCAAAACTTTTTTGTTTGGGAATGGGCCTAGTACTGTGCTGCCCGATAAGTGAGCTATTATTCCAATGTTTATGGGAGATGACATCGTTTTAATGATGCCTTTGTTTACGAGAACGCAGGTAAGTCCAGCATTAGCGCATTGATAAATCATACCATGAATATTCTCTAGGCCTCTGATGGGACCGTTGCTGATCCCATGATCCATTGGAATACAAAGCATCTTGCCATTCTTCAAGAGTCTCCCTATACGGATCTCCTTGCCGCAAACCATATCTAGAGAAACCAATTCCTGAGCTACTTAAAAGTGATTGTCTAAGAGGGCAAGCGTCTCAAAGATTATGATCCGCTTTTAATATTTTGAGATCTGCACGATAATTTGTTATAGTTTAAGGCTGGTAAGGTTAAATAATTTGGACGGTGCTTAACCTTTCAATTGCAAACAACCCTTCGAAAAGTAGGCCCTTACTTGATTCGTCGATGTGAGGCAAAAGACCTCTCCACGGTGGTAGACATCAATTTGCTTACACTTCCCGAACATTACTCGGATTACTTTTTTGAATCAATCCTCAGGGAGTTGCCTGAATCCTTCATCGTCGCTGAACTTTACAACAAAGTGGTTGGATATATCATGTGTAAGATTGAATTCGGTTTCTCGAATTTTAGAAAGTTGGGTTTCGTAAAAAAGGGTCATGTGGTTTCTGTCGCCGTTATAAATGAACACCGAAATCAAGGCCTTGGTAAAGCTCTCATGCTGGAAGGTATCAACGGGGTTATTGCAAGGAAGACCGATGAGATCTACCTCGAAGTTAGAGTTAGCAATGAAGCCGCAGTTCGAATGTATGAAAGATTAGGATTTCAAATAAAATCACGACTACGTGCATATTACAGAGATGGAGAAGATGCCTATCTTATGGCTCTAGAATTTGGCTGAATGGCTGACTTTCGCAATTCCTAGATGTCTCGAGATATATAAATAAGATGGTAAGGCAGTCAAAATAAAGATGAAAAGCAGAAGAGTACGAGGAAGAATCCTAGGGACGGGTCTTCTGGCTGCATCTGTTATGTTATTCATTGCATATTCTTACATAACACTGGCTACATCACTGGGATTATTACTCTTGAAGCTTACTATCGTCGTCGTAGTAGGCGCATTGTTAGCAGTTTTGGCATGGATAGGCTATACTATGACAACGGCTCCCGGCCAAGCCGAAAGTGACAAGTCTAATTAAATTAGCCATCACAGATATACACGTCTGAAACTATTTGATAGAATCTAGGACCTACTTCTCTCACTATTCTTGTTTGAAGAATGCGGTAGCGATAATCCTTGAAAGCATCTTCTGTGTCTATTTCACCTTCGTGCAGGCCGAGATTCCTATTGCTGGCAGCTATATGAGCATAGTAATGTACTATCCCCTTCCCATCGTTCAATGCCTTAATCGCAGAGGAGACAAATTCTTTAGCCTTTTCCGGCAAAGGCATCAACACTCTATTAGATTTACCATCAATTTGTTTTTCTATAACTTCTCTTGCATCACCTAGAATAGATATAACATTGTTTTCAACCTTGTTTAGTTTCGCATTAATTCTACACAGCTCAGTGGCAACAGGGTTTGAATCAATGTTATATATTTTACACGTTTTCTTCTTTTTGGACATCAGAACAGAATATGTTCCTACTCCGCCAAACATGTTAGTAATTACTTCGTTGTCACGCACCAGATTTGCGACCCTTAATCTTTCTGTTGATAGTCTTGGAGAAAAATAAGCCTTGATGACATCAACTCTGAATCGACAACCATGTTCTTTGTATTCTGTTTCAGTCCTGTCTTCGCCGGCAAGAAATTCTAAATTGCGTACTCTAAATTCTCCTTTGATTTCGGATGTTTGAATGAAGACGGATTTTGCTGGTTTAACATTGTCAAGAATTGCCTCACCAATTATTTCCTTTTTTGACATTAAACAGTGTGGAATCTTTATAATAACTATATCTCCAATTACGTCAAATGCTGAGAAGATCTTGTCCAGTTCCGATGGGGTGAGATTATTGGCTAAAACCTCTTTCAGCATATGGGGCATAACTATCAGGAAGATTTTTTTGTGTAATAATAATCTCCTGAAGTTTTTTGTGACCTATCTAATCGACTACCTTCTTTATTGATTCTGGGTCTACCCGTATTCTCATCTCTTCTATATGTAATAGAGAGTTCCCTTAGAAACGTATTCATTCCTACTTCTTTCTGCATTGGTTGGCTCGCCAAACCCTCTATACCTGGTGTCCCATCGAAAATCACTAAAGAATCAGCAACAAGGTCTATGAGTTGCATATCATGATCGATTACAATAGCAGATTTACCATAGGCCCTTACAAATCGTTGCAAGAATTTTGCAAATGCGATTCTATCCTCTACATCTAAGAATGCTGACGGCTCATCTAGGGCATATATATTAGCTGGTCGCATTAAAGTTGTAGCTATTGCAACCTTTTGTAATTCGCCCCCACTAAGATTCTTGACATTCCTTTCATAGAGTCTCTTGACGCCGGTTGGAATTAAAATCTGTTCTTCCAAGGAAGAAATGTCGGATATGCCTTCACATGCAGCACATAGCAAAGTATAGACATTGCCATCGTAATCTTGAGAAAGATATTGAGGTTTGAATGAAATTTTCGCACTAAGATCCATAATACCCGCGTCAGGCTTGTCTAATCCGGCAAGCATTCTCATGAAGGTGGTCTTGCCCAGCGAATTGGCGCCAATTACTCCTACGATTTCTCCATGTCGTACTCGGCCAGCCAAAATTTTGAGATGAAATGATGGGAATGATTTGGTCAGATCTGAATAGCTCGCGACGGCAGTATCCAATAGTATGTCCTCAACCGAGCTTGTGGTCTCAAATCGGAATGCTTTTTCACGAAAGCGTACGTTCTCGGCAGGGATAAATCCTTCTAGGAAGTTATTAATGCCAAGCTTTGTGGCCTGTAGACCAGAAACAATGCCGTATGCGGCCGGCTCTCCATATACAATATGTACGTAATCTGAAAGATAGTCTAACAACGTCATGTCATGTTCGACCACCATTACGCTCTTGCCTGCGTCAGCCAAGCCCCGGATTACTTTAGCAACCACAAGTCTCTGATAAACGTCATTAAATGATGACGGCTCGTCAAAAAAATAATAGTCAGCGTCTTTGGCTGAAGCAATCGCTACTGCTAATCTTTGTAATTCGCCACCACTCAAATTTCCAACCTTACGGTCAAGCAAATCTCGTAGCCCAAGGTCGTCTATAAGGTCATCGGCGGCACTTCGTTCGTCATATTTTTTCATCAGCTCCTTAGCAGTTCCCTTGAAAGCGCTTGGAATAAGATAAACTAGCTGAGGTTTTATCGAGGCTCGCATCTCGCCGCCTGCGATTTTCTCAAAGTGAGACTGCAATTCAGTGCCCTGAAAATTTTTAAGAGCCTCGTCCCATTTTACCTTGGAATCGTAATTCCCAAAATTTGGTGTGATTGATCCGGACAGAATATTAATCATAGTAGATTTTCCTATAGCGTTTCTTCCGAGTATACCCACAACATGTCCTTTCTTAAGCATTGGAAGGCGGTATAATCTAAATGAGTTAACGCCAAACTGATGAATTTTTTCAGTCCCAAGCTCTCTAGCCAGATTAACAATAACAATAGCGTCAAAAGGACATTTCTTTACGCATATGCCACAACCGGTACAAAGATCTTCTGAAATTACTGCCTTTTTACTGTCATCGCTCAGTACTATACATTCACCTCCAGTCTTATTGACCGGGCAATACATGATGCATTCGAGACCACACTTCCTAGGCTGACAGAGTTCCTCGTCTAGAACGGCGACCCTATGCGTTAGCTTGGTGGAATCCTTCATGGTCCGAATTTGCATCAATGTATTATATAGCTTCGTGGTTGCAAAGGTCTAACCCGTGTTGAGCTGAGTTGCAATTGTTATCCTGAAAATCGCGTAGTTCCGCCGACGATTGAGTCACTACAGTTAATGGTTTGCGTATCCCTAGCTACGGCTAATAATATTCAACCGAATTAGCTATCTTTGCGGCCTTAAATGATCCGTCAATTGATCGAAAAAATGGAGGGGGTTACTTCACAACTACCTTTCCGACCATAGTAGGATGCAGCTGACAGAAGTATGAAAACTCCCCTGCAGTCATGAACTTGTGGGAAAATGTTTTTCCTTGAGTAGTCAGGGCAGTAGGCCCAGATAAACCAGAATCAAACTCCTTCCCCTTGGCTGTATCACTTGGTCCAGTACCTGAAGTCACTGTATGGAAAGTCGTGTCCTTGTTCGTCCAAGTTACTGTATCACCAACTTTTGCATTTAGCGGATTCGGTGAGAAGGCTTTGTTTGCCATAGTAGATGCGTTAGGAACTATTGAAACACTAGTACCACCGGTTGAGTTAGTAGGCGTCATACTGCTGCTGTTTGTCTGTTGAGCTGACACTATGGCATAAGGAAGACTTCCAAATAAGGCTCCGAGTGCAATCACCGTAACTATTCCTAGAATTGCTATCGACTTTTGTGTAGACACGCGAATCATAACAACAACCTATATTATAAGTGGTTCATAGCATTATATTGGGTATTTGCCCAATGATTATACAAATTGTGTATGTTATATCCTCCAATAGATATAATTTATGAACCACTTGAAGCACTAAGTTGAGATTTTAAAGACCGTAGCATGGCGGGTGCCAAAGATTCCTGTCAAGACGGCCAAATTGGGGGATTCATATATCACCACACGACATCAATGAAAATTGAAGTCCTAAGCATACAACCTTTATTGTACAATATCACACGATGATCTCAGACTTGTCGTTAATTATGAGTTTGAATCAGCTAAAAACGGGAAAACAGAGTCAACCAAAATAATGTATTCGCTGATGTACTGTTCGTTGAATCTCGCTTCCGAATGAGACTCCGCAGTGTGTACAGAGGTATAGTCCTAGTTGTTCAAGGTCTCCTTTTTTCAAAAGTGTAATCTCATTCTCCTTTTCAGTATTTTCCGCGACGACGAAATCCTGTACGTTGTTTTCCCGCAAGATCTCTTCTAGCCTGCTTTTAATCATCTTCGCGTTACTTTCCTCATTTAGAATAATCATATTTTCATCCTGGTATGAGTGATGTTTTAGATCAATCGATTTTTGAATTATATATCTTAGTCTATCAGGCATGTACGATAAATCGATTGTAACAACCATGGTTTACCAATAGTCTAGATATCCTTTAAATCGATATCTGTGGTTCAGGTGGTCAGCAGGGACAGTAAAATGGCTGATTCTATGCACAACTCGTGAATCAACTTTCAACCATATGTTCATTACACACTCTCGCCTTGTCTTTAATCATTGTCAGTCAATATTAATAATGTCGAAGAATTCCTTAGTTCAGAGTTAAAGCTATCTCAGGAAGAGTCAAAAGCGTTTCTGTTTATTGTGAGGAATGGCAGAAAGCACACCGAAAAAATAGCCGGAGCGTTGAAATTTTCCGAGGAAGAGGCAAGCAAGGCGGCAAAATCTCTAGTCGAGAAAGGGATGATTATCAACATTTCTCTATCAGAGTATGAATCGCTTCATCCCAGATTTGCCATTTCCAACCGTTATCGAAAACTTTGTGAAGAAAAGAATATCGCTTTCAAAAAAAACCCGTTGATAGATAATATCGGGAGCATACTAGAGCGACCGTTTGAAGATGCAAGAACTAAATAGGCATTCCGTGAGCCACTCTAATATGGCTGCTGTGGAGCCCACAGGTGGAGATAAGGTGGTTTATTTTGGCGTGATAAACGTTAATGAGGGAGGAAGAACCATCGGTGCTGTTGATATATGGCGGAGCCTGATTACCAAAGAATTATTTTGCGAGGAAAAAAGGTTAGGAGTCCTAGAGATTGCGGATTACCTAGGAATGCCGAAAATTGATAAAGATAAGAAATGGGCAGTCGCAATAAACAGAAACAGAGAAGGTCGTGACAGATGGAGGTTAGTCAAATTGATTAACCACGGTAATTTCAAATTCATAGACACAGATAATGAGTCAATTATCGAAGTTGACGTCAAGGCGTACAGAATTGTTGATAGCCAGTGGTGGAGCTTTCTAGTTGAAAAGAATGTAAATCGGACGATAGATATAACAAACGAGTTTGACGCAAGATGATAGGACTGGATAGATCAGACGACAATATTGGATTGACTGTTTTCGTTCACAATACCAGAGGGGGCGCGATTGCAAGCAAGTTGATAGGACATTTTCTCTTGAGAGAGCAAGAATTTAAATTCACAGCAATCGCATTTGGAAGAATTGGAGGTCATAACGTTAGCCTGGGGTTATCCAAAAAAGCCATAGAAAAAATTAGGAAAATGAGTCTAGATCCTGACAGGGTACAGTTGGCTATTCAACGAAAAATAATTGAGGGTGACGTGATTCTTCCTGAAGGTCTAAAACCTCGGGAATAGATTCATAGTAACGATCCTTCTAACGCTTTTCCGCAATTACAAATTACTCTGTCGGTGGGTATTGTAGGGATCATTTCCGTGATCAATTTCCTTGTCCTCTCAACGTTTTTGTTCAACAGTTCTAAGATATCCTTTGAGGTTACCGGCGATTCAGACCATACGTCATAATCTGTAATCGTGGAAATGGAGACGTAGCATACCTGCGCTTCTCTTGCTAGCACACATTCAGGAACAATAGTCATTCCGATTATATCAGCACCCAATATTTTTCTGAACAACTGTGACTCTGCTCTAGTAGAAAACCGTGGTCCTTCTATACACAGATATGTTCCTTTAGGATGAACAATATTTTTTAATTTTGTAGCACAATCAATTGCAATGTTGCTAAGTTCGCCACAGAACGGATCAGCAACAGAAATATGGCAAATTTGTCCGCCATCATAAAAGGTGTATTCTCGGCTCTTAGTAAAGTCGATAAACTGGTCTGGAATGGCAATTTCTCCTGGCTTGTATTCTCGTCTCAAGCTTCCTACTGCAGAGGGGGCAATTATTCTTGTGACGCCAAGCTCCCTTAACGCCCAAATATTAGCACGGTTGTTGATTCGATGAGGAGGGATCGTATGTCCTCTACCGTGTCTTGGAATAAAGGCAATTCTTCGTCCTGCATATTCACCTATGTTGACAAGGTCAGATGGTTCGCCATAAGGCGTGTAAACCTTTACTTGATTCTCTGTGCCAAAAAGCTCAGCAGTATAAATCCCAGTCCCTCCAATGATTCCAATTTCAGCTGAGTTCTTTCTAAGCATAAATTAATTATACACCGCTAACGAATAAACCTCGTGTCCCATCTGTCTTAACCTCGTGCCTCCTTGAAGGCCAGCCAGCTCTATCACGAAGGCAAAAGCTGCGATTTTACCCCCTAGTTCCTTTACTAACTGCGCCGCAGCTTCAGCGGTGCCGCCTAAGGCGATTACGTCATCTACTAGTAGTACGGCCTGACCATCCGATATTGCATCTTTTTGGATTTCCATTATGGCAGTGCCGTATTCAATGTTGTATGATTTTCTGATAGTTTCGCCAGGTAGCTTGCCTGCCTTCCTAATCATAATCAATCCCTTCCCAAATCTCAATGCCAGAACGGTAGCAACAATAAATCCTCGTGATTCAATTCCAACTATTGTATCAAATTTATAACTCTTCAACATACTCTGGAATTCGTCTGCGATATACTTCAGAGCCTCATAATTGCGAAAGACAGGGCTTATATCTCTGAATAAGACCCCATGCTTGGGGAAATTTGGACAGTCTCGTATGAATTTGTACAAATCGATCTGTTTCGTGACCAAGGGTTGTAACCATGTTCTTGACATAGAAAAAAATTACGGTTCATTCAAAAAAAATGCCATCAGGAGTAGATTGGGACAAAAATTCATTGTAAACAAGGTTTGTCTCGATATTGTTACAACACCATATTTCATGATAAAAAAGTTCGAACATGCAGCTTTTAAACAAAAACCTCTAACAAGATATAAATAATATCAATATCATTAATACAATTATTATGCCTATCCGAAATGGGGCAGAATATATTCAAAGTCTCAGAGGAAGAAATTTAAAAGTTTACCTGTTTGGCCAATTGGTAAAGGAGCCTGTGGACCATCCCTTGATTAGGCCATCTATTAACGCAGTTGCAGAAACCTATGATGTCGCGAATCGAGACCAAGAAATTGCCTCTGCACAGTCATCCATAAGCGGGATAAGAGTAAACAGATTCTTACATATTACAGAAAACACTATGGATTTGGTTAACCAAAATAAGATGCAGAGAAAGCTCGGGCAGCTAACAGCCACGTGTTTCCAACGATGTGTAGGGATGGACGCGCTAAATTCTTTGTATTCGACGACCTTTGAGATAGATGCCAAATATAGCACGGTTTATCACAAACGCGTGGTTGAATTTATAAAAATGCTCCAAAAGGAGAACCTAATGATAGGAGGTGCGATGACCGACGTAAAAGGAGATCGCAGTCTATCACCGTCACAACAAGAGGATCCTGACATGTTCGTCCATGTAGTAAAAAGGGACGAAAAGGGCATTTATATTACAGGCGCCAAAGCACATCAGACAGGTTGCATTAACTCTCATTGGATCATCATAATGCCAACAATGAGACTTAGACCAGAAGATAAAGAATATGCCATTGTAGGTGCGATTCCGACTGATGCAAAGGGTATTACTTACATTTACGGCAGGCAATCATGCGATACAAGAAGTATGGAAGAAGGTGACCTAGATGCAGGCAACGCCAAATTCTCTGGACAGGAGGCGATGATTATTCTTGACAACGTGTTCATCCCTAATGAATTAATTTTTATGCAAGGAGAAGTGGAATTTGCTTCTATGCTCGTAGAACGATTCACCTGTTATCACAGAAGGAGCTATGTATGCAAAACCGGTCTTGGAGATGTTCTAATCGGTGCCGCAGCTGCTATTGCAGATTATAACGGAGTAGCGAATGCGTCTCACATCAAAGATAAGCTAGTGGAAATGACTCACTTAAATGAGACAATTTTTGCTGCAGGAATTGCTTCTTCTTATCAAGCACACAAAACTGCCTCCGGTAATTATCAGAATGACGATATGCTTGCAAATGTATGTAAGCACAATGTCACCCGGTTTCCTTACGAAATTAGCAGGATCGCACAAGATATCGCGGGCGGATTAATGGTGACGATGCCGTCTGAGAAGGACTTTAGAAGTCTCGAAACCGGTCCGTTATTAGAGAAATACCTCAAAGGGAGAAAGGGAGTTTCTACTGAAAATAGAGTAAGAATATTGCGATTAATTGAGAACATGACACTCGGAAGAAACGCGGTAGGATATTTGACTGAATCGATGCACGGCGCTGGATCGCCACAGGCTCAGCGAATTCAAATTGCACGCCAGATGCAACTCGAGTACAAGAAAAGACTTGCCAAGAACGTAGCCAACGTAATAGAGGGTGAAGCAAATGACCTTACCCAGGAACAGTCTGAATATTTCGATAGGGTTTTTGCAACGTAATAAACAGGAAATTAATGTGCAAATGACGGCTGATCAACAGCTTTGCATTTTCGTATTGTAATTTACTTGCTGTATTGAAATCGAGTACTTGTTGACCTATGCTTAATGAGCTGTTTCATAAATTTAAATTGCTTACTTGTGTAGGTTGATAGCTCATGGGTTCTAAAACCATAGAAGAATTCATCCATCGGTCATACGTTTCGAAACCTAAGTACGTCGAAATAATGGCAGGAGTTCCTGAAGATTATTCTCAAATCAAAACCTTAGGAGACCTTTTGGCAATTAATTACAAGCACATTCCAGTCGAAAGACAGCTGCGCGGCAACCTAATTGCAAAATTGAAAAGCCACGAATATCCCTACCCTGGTATTATTGGATATAATGAAGATGTTATTCCGGCAGTAAACAGGGCAATTCTGGCATGGCATGATATTCTTTTTGTCGGGCAGATAGGACAGGCAAAAACCAAAATCGCAGAATGCATCGCAGAGAACTTGCTATCACTTATTCCAGTTGTCCAAGGAAGCATCACAAACGATATTCCCACTTCAATTCCTGAGGAACAAATGATCAGTTTCATCAATGATGATGAGGTTGTTCGTCCCTCTCCGGAATTCACCGTTTCAAAAGAATGTGAAGAAATAATCAGAAACAACAAGCTGGATACAAAAATCAATTGGGTTGAGGGTTCAGAAAGGTATAGATACATTTTGGCTACGCCTGACATTTCGGTAAAGGATTTAGTCGGGCAAATTGATGCAATCAAAATTGCTAAGAAAGGCGTTGAACTGTACGATATCGAATCATACTCCTCTGGTCAATTGTTGCAAGCCCGACATGGAATTCTGTGTATAGACGAACTCCCCGTCCTCGATCCCCGTAAACAGGTTGCTTTACTAAGCGTTCTGCAGGAAGGTAAATTCACGACTGGGTCATACCCAGTAGTCTTTAAACCGGATGTAAAGATTATAGCTACAGCAAATCCAGTAGACTACACTCACTCGGGCAAGATAATCGAACCATTGTTTGATAGATTGCGTAGTCATGTAAAGACACACTATCCAAGAAATACCCTTGATGAAATGCTCATCATTATTCAAGAGGCAAGAATCGCCGATGTAGGGAATGTATTTTTGCCTGTTTTTATGCTTCGCACAATAGCAAAGATAATGGAGTTAGCCAGAACTCATCGTGATATAAATCATGATAAGGGCGTCAGCGTTAGAGTTGCGATTCATTCCATGGAATTGTTGGTTGGTGAGGCTGAACGAACAAGATCAATATCTCAATTTGTGAAGGCGATACCACGATTTTGTGATATTCATAGTATTAATCAATCGGTTAAATTTGAGCTAACGGAGCTAGAAGACAATCTCGAAACTAGGATCAATGTATTGAATTCAATAATCGACAATGCCATAAGGGAAGTTTCACTTGAATATATTCAAAGGTTATCACTAGAACGAATAACAAAACTGAAAAATGAATTCACAGCGAATAAGAGCTTCTTGGTGTCACAAGTTACTCTAGGTGGTCACAAATCCCGTTCTTTGAGTTATGAAACGCAGTTAGACTTGTTCCCTGAGCTAAAACAAGTTGTGGAGGAGACAATTACTGTTATAGTGAGTGAGCAGAAAAAATTTGCCGAAATCGCAATAGGAATTGGGATAAGGAGCGAGACTGTATGCATTAGAGAAGATATGAACGGAGAATTTACTGCTGCGGTTACTGAAGTTATCTTAGAAGGTCTTAGATGGGTACAACCACCATTGTTAGATAGAAAGGACAACAGCTATGGTGCCATTCAATAGGCACAGTACTACTAATACTAACACAAAGAAATTTGTTTATTTTGCGGCAGATAGCCTAGGCAACAAACAACAGACTCAACATGAACAGAAGAATATCGCCAATGATTTACTTGACAAGATGTTGAAGGTGATTGGCAGAGAAGTTCTAAGAGAAAAAACTCCAACTCTTCAAGACCTTGAACGATCATTGGAAGTTTTAGTAGCTCAGCACCAACATGAACGAAGAGATAGTACACAAAATAAGGAGAACAGAGGACAGGAAACAGATAACAAGGAAAAAGAAATACCGTTTTCTGGGACTCCCATTGTTACGCAGTTAATACAAAAAGGATATCTGAAGGAATCCAATAAATGGTTGACCAGCAAGGGATTCATAAACATCGGCGGCAAAATCTTAACTGACGTCATGAGAGCCCTAAAAACAGGTGATCTAGGGATGCACGAAACGACTAGTTTCGGTAGAGGAGGGATAGTTTTGGATTCAACTAGAAGCTATGAACGCGGTGATGATATTAGACTTGTGAACGTTCCAAAGTCACTATTGAATACTGTCCACAGACTTGCAAAGAACAGGCCTTCGGTCAAAATCCCTTTCGATATAGAAGAACAAGATCTAGAAGAGTATGAAACGCTGCAAGACGTTCGAGCGGCAGTTGTTTATTGTATCGATTTAAGTTCAACCATGCGCTATTCTCCGATGTTCGGCGATATGAGTCGGATAGAAGCGGCAAAAAGAGCTCTATGGAGTCTTTTTTTACTAAACCAAAAGTTTTTTCCGTCCGATTCCATCTCGGTCGTTGGCTTTGGCGCTCTGGCATCAAAGGTTCCGCCTAGAGACATACCCTATCTAAGGACATTTGAACCTGGTTCTGACTTTTTACATTACACAAATTATCAGTCAGCATTTAGGTTGGCAAGTAAAATACTTCGGAAAGATGGGGCATTAAACAAACGGATAGTTATCATAACCGACGGTCATCCGAGTGCATGTTTCATAGATGATAAAAAAGAACAGGAAAAAATTTTATCACAAAAACCATATTCTCATTTCTATGTACCTGGAAGAGAAGCTCTTGACTTCAGTCTTGATTTTGCATCTGGACAGCTTGTTTACCTATGTTATCGGTACCGACAAGTTGATCAATACATTGGACAGAAAACGATCCTCGAAGCAAAAAAATGTCACAACATGGGAATTGAAATTGATACAGTCATGATCAGTGAAGAAGATTCGTTGTTGAAATATGTTAACGAAATGGAAAGATATGTTAAAGGTAGATCCTATTACATACATCCAACAAAAATCGATCAAGTTCTTCTTACTGACTTCCTTAACAATAAGAAACTCACCATGGCAGCTCGATGTTAATCGGATGAGACCAGGACACTTGCAAGTATTGGTTTTTATGTAAAGAGATTATCAACACTCTAATAGATGACGAGTAAGATGATGGAAATCAATTATCTCGATTGGAATAATGGTGTTGATGTGTTGACTAAAGCTTACCAAGCAGGCCTCTTTGCATTGATTATAGGACCAAAGGGAACAGGCAAAACAACCCTGGTAAGGAAGTTTGCCTCAGAGTTAAACAAGGAGTTATACTCCGTAAATTTTAGCCTCCGTACTAGAGAATCTCATCTTATTGGTTCGAAGACCCTGGAAAAGGGGCAAATTAGCTTTGTAGAAGGGATACTCGTGAAATCTATGCGACAAGGCGGTCTCTTGTATCTTGACGAATTAAATGCTGCTGAGGCTGACGTATTATTACGATTAGACGAAGCACTTGATGACAGAAGACAGATAATATTAAAAGAATCAGAGGGACAAATTATCAATGCTAATCATGATTGGTCAGTAATTGCAACGATTAATCCTCTATCCCACGTAGGAACAAAAGAGCTACCTCCCCAGCTCCTCAGCAGATTTCCGATTAGGTTACGGTTAGAATATCCTCCAGAAGAAATAGAACTTGAGATAGTACAACGGCACACCACAGTCGGTACAGCTAAGATTAGTGATGTAAAACGTGCGATCAAGCTTGCAAAGCTACTGCGCGAAGCCGCGGCTGTTGAAGAACTATACTATAGTCCGAGCTTGAGGGAGTCAATCGCTTTTGCAAAACTTCTTAACGCCGGAAGCAACGCAAAGCAGTCCGCAGAGATTGTTTATGCGAATGCTTATGATCAGTGGGGTCAGGTTGAATATCAAAAGGTAATGGATATGATAACCTCAATTTTTGTCGACTAGAGCATGCCAACACCATCAGTGCCATTAGGACTTAACTACACACATCTGCGGAACGATGTCTTGCTTGATATTTCAACTTTCTTGAGTAGGCGATGGTCTAACAATAACAAGACTGTTATAATCTTAGCTAAAGATAAAATGCCCTTAGCAAAAATTACCAAGAATCAGATTTCATTACCCTTTCTATACTATTATCTCGGCACGAGTTTCCAACAATACAGGCAATGGCGAGTCGGATTGTGGCACGAATCTATGCGTATGCACCATTCAACCAAAGTATTGAGTTATGAACACGCTTTCGGATTTCTTCTGAATACTATTGAAACCAAACGGGTCGAAATCCTAGGATTACAGACTTGGGAAGGTATGGTTAAAGAACTCGTTTTTAACGAAGGCATGTCCTGGTTGTCACGTCCGCTTCTTAATTCTATTTATGGAAATCCCAAGATTATTGAGGCTTTTTCCCAGTATTTTCTTACAGGTTATCTTAAAGGCGAGTTGTACGGAAACGACTTCGAAAAGGTAAAGAAGGCATCGTCTTTTGCAAACGAAATAGTCCATGAAGCAATCAAGAATAACTATCATACCGAGTGGATTGAGAAGCAGATCCCGCTTTTGATTAAGATTCTTGAACTAGATGCATTAACTTCTGTAGCTATCCTTGCCCCTAGGACAAGAATAGTAGGCTTGGGGATGAACCAGAGCGATCTTGTTAAGCAAATTGAAAAAATTGTGAAAAGGAATACTAACGCTACAGATTCAGAGAGAACTTCAAGAGAAATTATTGAAGGAACTGACGTGCTGCGCGAATATGAAACCCTGCTCAAAGAGAGTAAGAAAACTGAAAACAAGGGTTATGAGAGTCTGGAAAACCTCGGTTTAAGCGTACCAGAAGTGACTGATATAGATCCCTCCCCAATATATGATGCTGATTTAATCCGAAAGGTGAAGGCTAAATTCAGGGACTGGAGAACAGGTTGGATAGAACGACATGAAGAGGCAGGGGAAGAATTTGATCCTGAAAGCTATGTGGAAATGTTACCCAAGAACTTCCTGACTGACCTTAAATTCTCCATCAAAACAAAAGTTGCAATCCTGCTAGACCATTCTAGTAGTATAGAACAGGTTGAATTGGAGTACAAGCGAGCAACAGTTGCTCTATGTGAGGCACTGAGTTATCTGGGAATAAAATTTGCTGTTTACGCTTTCAGTACGCAATTAAGACAGGTTAGGTGTTGGATAATAAAGCCTCCAAACCTCAAATGGTCTGCAACGGGGCCGCGAAGATTGGCCCAGATACGGGCAAGCGGTGGCACACCGCTTGGAGAGATGTATGGATTATTACTGCCTATTGCAAAATCATTTAAGCCTGATATCATGGTGACTTTGACTGATGGAGAGCCATCCGACTTCGATGCAGTACGTGAAATGGTCCTTTCATACCGGAAAATGGGTATACATATGGTAGCACTTGGATTAGGCAGAAACTTAAATGATGCAATAAGTATAGGGCATAATCTAAAATATTTGACTTACGAGAGAAGCTTGGCGGTTAGCAGATTGGAAGACATACCAAAAAAAGTAATACATTTGCTTCGCGATTAAAATAAATCAAATTAAATTCCGACGTTGGGGTTTTCCTTTTTCAATTCTTCCCAATCCCCAAGAAAAGCGGCCAAGCCCTTATCAGTTAGCGGATGCTTTATCATTCTTGCCAAGATATCCGGTGGGAGCGTCACGACCTGCGCTCCTATCTTCCCTGCTTCAATAATATGGAGCGGATGCCTTATGCTAGCTACAAGGACTTCTGTGTTAAAGTTATAATTTCTAAAGATCTGAACTATTTGCTTTATAAGTTCTATACCGTCTTGCCCAACGTCGTCCAACCTTCCGATAAAAGGACTAACGTAAGATGCCCCAGCTTTCGCAGCCAAAATTGCCTGGTTGGCAGAGAAAACAAGGGTGACGTTTGTAGGGATACCCTCTTGAGTCAACTGTTTAACAGCTCTGAGACCATCGGGCATCATGGGAATTTTAACAACGACGTTTTGGCCATACTTCATTAGCCGATGGGCTTCTTCTACCATTTCATCTGTTTTTGTACCAACAACCTCCAGACTTACTGGACCCTTTACAATTCTAACAATTTCTCGCATCAAGGCAGCCGGATCCACTTTCTCTTTCGCCAGTAGAGTCGGGTTAGTAGTGATCCCATCAATGAGCCCCATATCATTGTATTCTTTTATGAAATAGAGATTAGCTGTATCAAGAAATATTTTCATCTCTTGCACTTACCTCTGCATTCGATAACAGCCCGTACAATTTGCTTTGTGGTTAATCCATATTTTTCTAATAGTGCATCGATCTCTTCATCTCTTGCAGATTCTCCGAATATATCGCGTACGCCCAACCGTCTAATCGGCACGGGGTAAGTCTCGGAAGATGACTCAGCCACTGCCGAGCCTAGACCTCCAATGATACTATGTTCTTCGGCAGTTACAATAGCTCCAGTATCCCTAGCACATTCTGCTACAAGTGAAGTGTCAATGGGTTTAATTGAAAACATATCAACGACGCGACAAGTTATTCCGTTATTAGATTTCAAAACCTTTGCTGCATCTAGTGCTCTTGTGACCATTAGACCACACGCTATAATTGTCGCATCAGAACCGTCCCGCAAGATATTTCCCGTTCCTATCCTGAAGATCGCGTTTTCTCCGTACAGAACTGCGCTCAATGGCCTCGCAATTCTAACATAAAATGGCCCAGGGATTAGAGCTACTGATCGGATCAAATACTTTGTTGCCACGGCGTCAGCAGGAACGATTACGCGAACATTGGGTATCGCCCTCATAGTTGAAAAATCTTCGAGCTGTTGATGTGACGCCCCGTCAGGTCCCACAGTCAGACCAGCATGAGAAACAACGAGCTTAACATTCAAGTTGGGATAACATATAGCGTTGCGGATTTGATCAAGGCATCGTCCTGGGAGAAATGCAGCGTATGTACTTGCGAACGCAATTTTGCCTGCAATCGCAAGGCCAGCTGCAACAGAAACGAGGTTAGCCTCTGCTATTCCTACATTGAAGAACCTGTCAGGATAATAGTCCCCAAATTTCTTTATCTTGAGTGATTCTGTGGTGTCGGCCCCTACGCAGACTATATTTTGATTAGCTGCTCCTAATTCTACAAGTGTTTCGCCATACACTCCTCTCATATCAGCATATTTTTGTTCATTACTTAAGAGCATGAAGTTCTTCCTCTATCCCTAGCTCATTTGCAAGAGGAATCAATATATGTTTGCGTGTCTTCAGCCAGTCACGTCTTATACCTATTGTGTTCGCTTGTTCTAAGAGCTTTCTCTCCAATGCCACATTTACCTTATACCTTAACTGAATAATTGCACCATGGATATCGCCACTGCCGTAAACTGCATTTCCGGCAACGAATATTCTAGCTCCAGCCTCATACACTGCCTGCAATATAGTAGCATCAATGCCACCATCGGCTTCAATGTACCCCAGGAATCCGTGTTCAGTTAGGCTTTGATTTACTAGCCGCATCTTTGATAGGACTTCCGGGATGAATTTTTGGCCCGCAAAGCCTGGATTTACGGACATTATTAACACTACGTCGACATCCTGCAGGTGGGGAAAAAGCCAATTCGGAAGATCTGTAGACGGATTTAGTGCAATCCCTGGGCTAATTCCATTCGAAAGTAATCGGTCTGTAATCTGCCCAAATTCACTTTCACTGCACGTCTCTGCATGAACAGTGACAATATCGCACCTAGCATCAATATAATCTTGAATTACAGCCAACGGATTTTCAATCATAAGATGAGCATCAAATGGTAGTGTAGTGATATGTCTCAGTTGTTTGATTGTATCTGAATTGAATGTACTATTGGGCACAAATCTACCATCCATGATATCCAGATGTATAACATCGGCTCCTCCCCGCTCGGCGCTTCTTATCTTCTCTTCGTAATTCTCTTGCTGTCCAGCTATAATAGATGGCGCAATCAGGCATTCACTTCTAAGTTCTTCTAACAATATCGGAGTATGTTCTCTTGGCGGAGCTTTTCCATGCCACTGCGGGTTGTTCGTCATGTGTTTGATGCCGTTGCCTTTAACGGTTTTTGCTATAATTATAGTGGGTCTATCTTTTGCCTCACTTGCTTTATTTAGAGCGTCAATTATCTGTTCAACATTGTGACCAGCAATCTCTATTACATTCCAATTGAAGGCGGACCATTTATCACGAGTCGGATCGAGAGGCATGATATCTTCCGTAAAGCCATCCTGTTGGATGCGATTGCGATCTAACATGACAACTAGGTTATGCAGTTTAAACTTGGCAGCAGCCATTGCTGCTTCCCAGGTCTGACCTTCGTTTGACTCACCGTCACCTATTAGAGTATAAACACGATTTTTTTTACCGTCCAGCCTATTTGCAAGCGCTATGCCTATCGACACTGAAAGGCCGATTCCCTCCGAACCCCCTGAAAACTCCGTTCCCGGCACACTTTGGTGGATATCCTGCGGAGTGTACCTAACCGGATGACCCTGGAGCCTGCTCCCTAGCTTACGCAACGTCCTCATTTCCGAGGGTGGAAAATAACCGGCGATCGCTAGCGTTGCGAAGAACCCTGGAGCCGAATGTCCTTTTGAATTGATAAAATAGTCCCTCTCATCCCAATCTGGCTTTTCTGGTGAATGGTTCATCTTTCGAAAATAAAGAACACCCATGAGCTCCGCTGCAGAGAATGATGCCCCAGGATGACCTGAGCCAGCTTCAGCAATTCCTTGAATAGCAAGCATACGGACGCTGCATATCTTTCTCTTAAGATCAAGGTATCGCATCTTAAAACCCATTAGCAGCATCACAACCATTCAAATGATTTCACATCATAAGAAGTGCGGCACCAAGGAAAATAAAAAGATATACATGCATGTACAGGCACCCGACCGAATCTACTAATCTATTAAGGAGCAGATTTCGACATACGTTGGTTGGGATAATTTAAAATAATTAGATGATTACACTCGACCATGGTTAGTGTAATAGTACAAGATACTAAGATAGACCAGATGCAAACCGCAATCCTAGTTATTGGGATTTTCGAGAATGAACGTGATTTTTTCGCGTCAAAAAGACTGGATTCTACAATATTCGCTGCAATCACAGAGCTCATCGAAAATAATGAATTCAAAAGAGATTTTGGATCAACTCTGATTTTCCATATGATGGGAAATGGATTGATCAAAAAAATTATGCTAATAGGTCTTGGAAAGAGAGACAAATTCACGTATGAAAATGCCAGAATTATCTCTGGCAAAGCAGCTCTTAAGGCTAAGGAACTAGGAGTCGAAGAATTCTGCATTTTACCTTTTATTGATGTGGATGAGATGTTAATAGAGGCGATTTCAGAGGGTGTCATGCTTTCGCTATATTCCTTCAACCGATACAAAACAAGCGGAAAGGATTCTATTACTATTCCTAAGCGAGTCACAATTGTGGTTAATTCAGATTCTTCGAGATTTCAGTCGGTGGTAGAGAAAGCAAATTTGGTAACACAGGCGGTAAATTATGCGCGTGATTTGGGTAATCTACCGCCTAATGAATGTCCTCCATCACAAATGGCAAGTTTTGCGTTGGCACTTGAGGAATACGGACTTAAAACTAGGATTTTAGAGCGGTATGAAATGGAATCTATCGGATTAAACGGGATAGTTTCCGTAGGAAAAGGAAGTAGTAATCCGCCTAAATTGATCGTTTTGGAATACCACGGTAATGCGGATCAACAAAAACCGTATCTTTTGGTCGGAAAGGCTGTTACGTTCGACACCGGTGGGATTTCCTTGAAACCTGGTGATAAAATGGATGAAATGAAATTTGATAAATGCGGAGGTTGCAGCGTACTTGGAATAGTAAAAGCTATAGCATCGTTGGGTCTTCAGGTAAATGTGATAGGTATAATTCCTTCTGTCGAAAATATGCCTTCCAGCAGTTCGTACAGACCTGGGGACATAATTAGGATGTACAATGGTAAGACAGTGGAGATCCTGAATACAGATGCAGAAGGCAGAATCATCCTCGCAGATGCCATGGCGTACGGCGTTGCGATATTCAATCCTCAGGCAGTTATCGATTTAGCCACTCTCACTGGAGCGAGCGTTATTGCTCTTGGTGCTAACGTAGCGGTAGCAGTAGGTACTAGCAAGTACCTCGTGGAAAGATTGCAGAAAATATCTGAGAAGACAGGAGAAAAAATATGGGATCTCCCATTACATGACGAATATCATGAGCAGATAAAGAGTACTGTAGCTGATATTAAGAATATCGGCGGTAGACCAGGAGGTGCAATAACAGCCGCAGCATTTCTGTCTAATTTCACTAATGATGTTCCCTGGGTACACTTAGATATTGCAGGAACCGCCTGGACCCAAGAAGGAACCTTTGAGCGAAGCTACAATCCTAAAGGCGCGACAGGGTTTGGTGTTCGCACTGTGGTAAGATTTCTGATGGAGGCGCCTAACAAATAACGCTAAATGGGTTATGCCAGATTGCTGTTCGATATCGTCGGTTAACAGCAGAATGGCATTATACGTACCCGCGGTAAAACAATAGTAGTAGGTTTCGATGCCCGATACAGGTACTAGCATAAAATGGCTTTTTGGGCAAGAATCGAAAAATAATAGATGTTTTAGCTTTAAAACCCGAGTTGAAGAAGTTGAAGACCAATCAAGTGCCAGCACTGCTGCTTCCCAACCGCTCACGCAGGTAAGTAACACAGCAGCGACGACAGGTTTGACTTCCGGGTTCGGAATGGGACCGGGTCGCGCCCTGCCTCTATGGCCGGCTTATTGATATTACTTTCAGAGGGTCAAATTAATCTTGCTCTAGATATGCCTCTTAAATCCCACAATATTTACTCTGCACCTATCAAGCCTAGTAAGTCAAAGCCCTCAGCGGATTTTGCCTCAAGCTGTACAATCGAAATCATGTGCTCATCAGGATCTTCGAAAATGGCATGTTTTCCAAATGGTTCTTCTTTAGGTTCTTTAACAAATTTCACCTTCTTTTCTTTTAATCGTTTAACCGCAATGTCAAGATCGTTTACCATAAAACCGACCAGTATAGTTAAAGCAGCTTTTGTTTTTTCTTTCTTTTTCGCTAGACGTAATGCCAACGTAGTGCCGTTGCTGAAAAATTCAGTCCAATCTTCGGATTGATGCTTTAAAGGAAGATCGAGAATGCCTTTATAGAATTCTATAGATTTTTTCATATCCTCCACTAAGAGAATTATCGCTCCCAGCTTGGTGAGCACCACTAAGTTACACCGTTCTGAGTTTGCATGGGCCGCATTAAGAACTTATCGCTAGGTAGACAAAAATAATATGGAACGTCATTATGACGTAATGTCCAGACTTCTAATATTGCATTATATACTTCTATTTTAAAACTACAAGCGTGCACCCTGAAAAATTGTTCTTCATCTATGTCGCAAAAAACCAAGAATGGGAAAAAAGACAGAAAGAGGATTGGGATTACGTTTCATCGATGTCTAGATTTTACCGCTGGTGGATTAAGCGTAATTTTGAGCTAAATTTCAACGTTGAAGCTGAAATCTTACCTGTAGTTCCTGGTAAGCTGTTTGATAGAATGTCAATAAGTTATCTTAGTAGGGATCATGTTGAGCGCGGAAAATCAGTTTACCATTTTTATCTGACATACTTCAAGCCTTTCTGGACAGACTGCCAGACTGAAGGGTACGCCGCTGAAAATTTCGGGATGATTTACTGGAAGAGATTAGAATCGCCTGTGTCAGACTCTAAGCGAATTAAGTTCTTTGCCGATATGAATTGCGCAAAGCTCTCTCATGTCTTATGTCACGAAGTGCTAAGAATGCTCGGGAAAAAGAGAAAAGATTATTTTGATTCTATCCACAAACTCTGGGAGAGTCATGTTTACAAGCAGCTACCGTACATTTACTACAATGATCGATTTAGGATAGTGTCCAAGGAAAGCTCTTATCGATATATGACAATCGATGTAAACCGTATTCCTTGACAGTATAAAGAACAACTATTTATCTCCGCACCTCTAGGTAACTAGTTGAGCTTAACAATATTCATAAAATCAGGAGCTATTCTCTCTTGCGTCGGGGCCATATTACTCGTTATCCTAGCGGTCATCTTACTTGTCTATCCTGTCGTCAAGAACTGTCACGAGCGAAAATGTATGTTTACTTCTTCTGCGCCCGGCCCCCTTAATTCTTTCGTCAAACCGTCTTTCCTGGCAACTTCTCTCGTCATAATTGCAGCAGGAGTAGCACTAATTAGGTTTGGGTCATGGTATCAATACAAGTCTCGGAAGGCAGAGAATGATAAGCTATAGTATCTTAACAACAAATCCCGACCGATCACTCGTTGTAATGTGGAATGTTAAAAAGGTACTTAGGGCCTATTTAATGACTCCGGTGAGGTTGGAGTGACTGAATATGATAGTGGTGCATACTCCGTGCATTTTGCTCATTGCGCGGCGAAGTTAGAGGCTCATCTGCTCCGATTCGGCGTAACATGCACAGATGCGGATTCAATCATAGAGGAAAGTTCGATCATTTATTTTGAAAAGTTAGGTTCTGCAAAGAAAAAGCTATTGAAGTTTGTGAGAAAGGAAGATCCCGCAAAGGTCTTTGTTGATTCAGCTTACAAAGCAATCGAACGGCTTATTCCCGAAGCAAAAAATGGTTTTGGTTCCCATATAGAACTATCAAAGTGCATCCATCAAACTCATTAATGTACAAATGTTGCTGTCGTGAAGTCCTGGTTGCTATGATGAAGTGGGGCCGAAGGGATTTATCCTGACCGAGCGCAGACTATAGTCAATTGAACCCTTGACCCACGGGTTTCTTCTAATCCTAGCCTTTATTTGTTAGATCTGGAGCCCGTTGCGATGCCTGGCTTCGCTACGACCCCACAACGGCATCCGCTAAAGATCAAGAGTACGTATCTCTATAAGTCTTCCGAGGTGGTTCCAGACCGACGAACACCTAGGGTGCCTTAGGTCGAGTTGCTTCAGAAAGAGATAAATAATTTTGGGATATATCAACGATATTGACTGGAGAGACTCAGCTTCGCGCTAGACGGACCAGAATCAAAATCTTGCGGGCGATTGCGGATAAGAATGGATCAGCATGTTTCTCAGAAATTAGAAATGCGACGGGGCTTTCTACCGGATCAATCTATTATCATCTAGAGAGGATGGGAAATTATGTTAACAAGGACTCAAAACATTATACTATTACTGAGGAGGGCTTGCAGATGCTTCGCGAACTTGATCATAAGTCTTCCTCTCCCGCGACTTATAGGAACAATGAGGTTTCACTCGGTGCCTCCGAGACTGAGATTGGACGGAATGTCAAGAAAATCGGTCCAGTGGGGGCATTTATTGGTGAATATTCTTCCGTATTCGTTCTTGGAGTCGTTATCATCCTTGTCCCAGTAGGTTTATTCGAGAATTTCCATATAATTTTTCCGAACCTATCCACAGCCGCTAAGTTGATAGCAAATGCCACCCTGATATCATCTCTTTCAATCGCCGCCCTCCTTTCCATTTCTTTCGTGGTGTTGCTGAGAAGACAAATTCTTCCCACAGGATACAGAGGAATAATGATATCGGCCTTAACAGTATTGGCGGTTTTAGTGGTTAACATTCTAATCTTTTCTGGCCTCGGGACGCAAATCGGGATGAGTTCGTTTACCTTCTAATCGTCAATAAAAAATAAAGGTGAAAGTAGCCCAGGCGTTGAACGTACCCTTTCAAGTGGAAAGAAATGGTCCCGACATCATATACTGTCTTACCCCTACCTCCTTTCGCCTACTATATTTCATTAGACAAGCGGAACAAATCCTGAAAGTTGCAATCGAAAATATTAAAGGATAGGCATCGTCAATAATTGTAGTAAATATTGTAGTAAATATTGTCAGACAAGACAGGCAGAGACATATGGACGAATTAATGACATAAGCGATAATGAAAATCGATCCACATGTACTCATTAGGTGAGTTGACCCATTAATCCCATTCGGCTAAGAAGCGATTAATTGATGGCGTAAACGGTTGTCCTCAGTGGAGCCAAGATGAGAGCTAGGTTTCGGTAGATAAACTGGTTAGTAAAGCTGATTTATTTGATATCTATGTTATTTTTTGAACTCTCAATTCAGGATTTGTGACCATATTACAAATACTTTTTATCTATGGTTATATTATAGTCACAATTGAGCGTTGACTTCAGAATTTTTCGTATTCTTTTCCCCGCAACGCCTCTTGGATCATCCTTTCCTAGACGCAAACCTGTTTTTGACGTATCCTTGTTCGGATAGAGTTAGTGAGACAAAACGCCATTTTTTATCCAACGCCTTCGACGTTCCTATCCTTTTGGTTGCTATCATGCCTGGAGCCTTCACTCCAAATTCTATGTGTATATCACTTTTCTCGTCAGTCATGTCTTCACCGTTCAGTGACCTTTGGATATTAAGTGCTTGACTGAGCTTCCCCGGTCCAGACGTCAATGATGATTCTTGACAATTGTTACGAAAAATTTTCATAATCCTAAGGCCCTCTAATGGTTGTATAGCTCTAATTAGTACAGCACCCGCTTCAATTTCAGGAAGCTTTGCTGAAACATTCAAACAAAAATGGTGACCGTAAATGAAATAAATATATGCTCTACCCACTTCTCCGAACATCACGGCATTTCTAGGCGTTAAACCTCTAAATGCATGACTGGCAGCGTCTGAGTTAGAGCCGTATGCCTCTGTTTCAACAATTATGCCAGATACTCGTTTGGACTTTTCCTGACCATGGGAGATTAGTCGGACCAGTTTGTTACCGAGCAATTCCATGGCGACAAGCTCAGTTGACCTATTATAGAAAGAGCGATCAGGACAAATCATAACTAACCCTGCTCGCGCAAGTAAAATCTGTCGACATCCGTTAATAGCCCTTAGTCTTATCTTATATACTTGAAATAAAAGTTACTTATCTAAAGCCACATCCAAAGATTCGTGACGGGTGCTAGTTGAATAATCCTAGTTCCGTATAGTAGTTTTTCATACCTTGGTACAATAAATATTCAGAATTGAATCAAATTCCGATATTCTTGGTATCTTTTTAGAATATCTTGTGCGGTAACCGAGAGAAATCGTTTAATGCCAAAATCCTCAACGGCAAACGCACCCATTACATTTCCATATACTACTGCTTCCTTCATCGTATTGAATGACTGATTGTGTTGCTTAGCAATATATCCTATGAAGCCCCCTGCAAAAGAATCTCCGGCTCCGGTCGGATCCACGATCTCTTCTAATGGGTATGCTGGAGCAGGAAATACTGTATTTTCTGCGATGAATAATGATCCATGTTCTCCTTTCTTAATAATTACAAATCGCGGTCCCCATGAAATTATCGTTTTTGCGCATTTTACTAGGTTCGTGTTCTTACATAGCAATCTGGCCTCGTCGTCATTAATTACTACTCCGTCTACAGCACTCATCATCTTGACTACAAGATTGCGGCAATTCAAGATCCAATATTCTATGGTATCGCAGACTACGAGTTTAGGATTAGAAAAGTACTCAAGTATTTTCATATTTTGGCGTGGATCGTTGTTGGCCAGGTAAATATAATCAGAGTTCATATATTCATCTGGAATTACTGGGTCGAAATGTGCGATCACGTTCAACTCCGTCTTGTTGGACGTTCTATGAGATAGATCGTAATCGAAGGAAGAATCATAATGGAAAGTCTTTCCACCATTCTCGGTGACAATACCTTTTGTATTAACTCGCTTGTCAAGGATACTTCGGTACTCTACAGGAAAATCTGACCCAACTATGCCAACTATTGAAGTATTAGTGAACATGCTGGACGTGAGGGATGCGAAGGTTGCAGCTCCACCTAAAATGTTTGTTTCGGTCTTGAAAGGAGTACGGGTAGTGTCTAATGCTATCGTTCCAAAAACGGTCAACATATGTCCAGTCTTTGATTTATTTCAAAACTAATAAATTTTAAGAGTAGCAAACCTTCGGTAAATATAAAAGTATAATATATTTACCGAAAAAAAAATACAAAAGATTGCTCCGAAAGCATAGCGGTTAATAACGAGTGTGACTGATCTCTGACGACCAATGCGATTAGTAGTGGGAATAACAGGGAGTTCAGGTGTAATCTACGGGATCAAATTGCTCGAGGTTTTACTCAAAATAAAGATAGAGACCCATTTGATAATTAGCCAATGGGGAGAAAGGAATGTTCATATCGAGACCGATAAATCTGTTGAATTCGTGAAGTCTCTTGCCACTAGATATTACAGCAATGACGATATGGCCGCTCCAATCTCAAGCGGCTCCTTTAAAACTGACGGGATGGCGATCGTTCCATGTAGTATGAAAACCTTATCCAGTATTGCAAATGGGTATGACGATAATTTGGTTTCTCGGGCAGCCGGGGTCTGCATTAAGGAATCAAGGAGGCTAGTGATTGTTCCAAGAGAAACACCATTATCAAAAATTCATTTGCAAAATATGATTAGGCTTGCAGACATAGGAGTCATAGTTTTACCTGCGATGCCAGGATTTTATCAGAGACCAAAATCGATGGATGATCTGATAGCACATATCGCAGGCAAGATTCTGGACCAATTTGGCATTGAACACAATATCTACAGGAGATGGGGATAAGCGTTAGTAGACCGCAACTGTTCTTGAGAACTACTAGAAAAAGCAGTTTCAAAGGACGTGGAGATATGTATTATAATTAATACGTATCGATCGGGTCGGCCTTATGGGAATCTTAACGGATTTATTACACTTTCTACAATACAGGCTAGCGGACGGTGATATGGAATAGCACGATACACAAAAAAATACTCTACAGATCGTTCAATGGATTTTTTCGTACCTCTGTTGAGTCTGCTTTTTCTTGGGGTAATGTACATTCTGATAACACGAATAAACCAGAGTTACTCCGGGTTCCTCCTGGTGTCGGTAGCGTCTGTTTTGATGATCTACTGGGTTAGAGAATTGAAACGTATTGTGAAAGATGAGGATTCAAAACCAATACCAGGGGATGTTGACCCAAAGGACTGGGTTTATGACCTCATTAAGAATAAAAATGAAATGGTATTTGTGGCCGAGGTCCCTGGACCAGAGGAACAGATTGATATTAGCTTAACAATTGGTACCCTTCACGTGAAAAGTGGTCAGAATTTTGCCAAGACTATTCCACTGGACCTCGATGAAGAAATGAATATATCAGATTTTAAGTATCGAAATGGCATACTTACCATAAAAATCAACAAGATCTGATTATCGAGAATTTTCTTCCCATAATTTCATTTTATCAAACTTTGCCTTTCGTCTTGCTACTTGCAAC
The DNA here is from genome assembly GCA_051985995.1 of Candidatus Nitrosopolaris sp. Taxonomy (GTDB): domain Archaea; phylum Thermoproteota; class Nitrososphaeria; order Nitrososphaerales; family Nitrososphaeraceae; genus Nitrosopolaris. The sequence continues at coordinate 5,052 of JBPYDU010000061.1, read as the reverse complement.
ATATTGTACACACTCTTGTGTGAGCTACCCTTAGAGATCATGGCTATTGCCTCGGTGGCCATTTTTAATTCTTGGAACGAGCCGATCAAACCGACAGTGTGTCCATAGACTGAGATATATGCCCCGGTCAATTCTTCTATTGTTTTCCTAGATTTTCCCGCCTTGCCTATAATTCGTCCTTTGATTCTTCGGATCGAATTGGTTGATTTACCTGTATAATCTCTAATATCTATGAGCTGCAGTAAATCTTCGGCGAGTAAGCGATATGCCCGTTCAGGTGAAAATCCTTTCGAAATGGCCGAAATTATTTCTATCGCCTTGAAGGCTTCCGTTTTGGTTATGGGAGATGAGCCGGAGGAAACGAGGGCATCACCATTCTCGCCATCTATTTCAATTATGACATTACATTTTTGCTCAATTTCTTCTTTTACTCTTCCCTTTTTGCCGATAATTACACCTATTCTATCCTGAGGAATTTTGATTATTTGTTCGAAGCTCATTTTCAGGATTTATCTCCGGGTCTGATTTAGTGCTAACCTTTACATTTACTATTCATACTGGAATTTATAAATCATCAAGAAGGGTACTCCCGAGATCCTCTTTATACTTTCTTCTTTTGCTAATTTCAATTTTATTGCACGAAAGACAATTCTCTGGCCAACTAAATTCGCAATCGAACAATCTAACAATAGTTTTTCAGCGACTAATTCTTCAATTATCTCTTGTTGAAAGTATTCTTTCGTCAGACTAATGACAAATTTATCTTGTTCGATTTGTGTACCAATCAATTCCAAGTCACAGATATTAACCATTGTAGACCCTTGATAGCTCATCCACCTTAGCGCATACTTTCCACCGACTGCTCCTATTCTGGACAAGTACTGGGAACTAACTCTTAACGCAGATTTAAATCAGTGTATTTCCTTGCCAACTACTTCAAGTCATTTTTCTCACGAAAACCGTTTCCAAATTTACGTACATTGATCTAAGCAGTGGTGAAATGCATGGTTTAGCAAGTTGTAAAAAGGAGAAGATAAGTTAAGCTATCTTTTTTTGCGTAATACTGGCAATACCATGTATTTACTAGTGGCAACAATTATTCCACTGGTTGCTATTGCAAATACTGCAACAGCAACGGTTGCAAATTCCGGCACTATTCGAGTACCAGTGATTTCGATTACCGAGGTACCGTTATCGAAGCCAATCACTAAAGTCCTTGCGTGTGCATTAGTGCCTATTTCATTCCCTACCACATACTGACCATCTTCAAATACAGCAAAGTTGTCATCTGCGTTTCCTTGCTTTTTAGAGTCTATAACATTCCGGGGAAGCTCAATCGTTAATTTTCCATTCGAAGTAGATGAAACGTTAGCGATAAGAGTCATATTATCCCTCTCGGCAGAAAGACCATCGAGCTTACCGCCTGTAATCTGATACTTAATGGGATACGCTTTGTTGCCTAACATCAAGTTGATACTACTGTTGCTGTTTATCGAAGAAGATTTATCATGTAACACTTGATTTGCTCCCGTGGGACTTTGCGCAAAAGTGAGTTGTAATGATATGATACTAACAGATATTGCAGCGAGCTCGATTACAGCTGCGACTATTACCACTCCTACTGCCATATTGCATTTTTTTCTTTTTATTTCATCGAACTGCCTTTTTTCAGTCAAATATAAATATCTGCACTCTGAGTCTATGCGGGCTTAATACTTTTCTGTTATCTTTAGAACTAACGTAGCATCATGATTCCAGGGTTCGATCCTTCATTGCTCCAATAACATCCCGAAAATACCAATCATCACCTCTACCAAGGCGTTAAACATTATTCCGAAGTATTTCGAACCAAATGTACTTCGGTTGTTGCAGAGCATATTTTCTTAAGTACCTCTCTGTCACCTAGACATAGCCCAGGCGGCGAATTGTTACATAAAAATTAAGGTGTATTTCTTTAACGACATCCTTATATGAAAAATAACCACATTTACTATAAGGCAAATAATCCAAACTCTACTTGATATCAATATGGTGGTCGATATTAGCTCTCTCGCCTCTTCCGCAACTTCCGTAGGATTTGGAGGTATAACTGGTTTTCTGATTGGATATGCTATTAAAAAGGTCGTAAGAATCATGTTAGTGGTAGTGGGATTAGTATTTGTTGCGTTTATGTTTCTCGAATACCAGAAAATAATAACCGTAAACTGGAACAAGATTCAAGCAGGTACTATGGCTGCTCTTGGAAATGCAACGTCGGGGCAGCTTCTTGCACATAGCGGCATTCCAGGTACCGATCAAATAGCCTCTACAGTGACCAATTTCGGCATACCTCTAAGCGGGAGCCTCACAGCCGGGTTGGTTTTAGGCTTCATGCGAGGTTAGTATCTCATAAGCCCCTATGCTAGATCCTGGATACATATTAATGGAAATAACAACCGGTCTTTAAATGACACGATGATTCTACGGTTCTAGTCTTTTGCCAACTTCTATAATAAAATCTATTTCTACTGCACTATCGAGTGGAAGACTACTCATTCCTACAGAGACCCTGCTATGTTTCCCTTTTTCACCAAAAAGCTGCACAAGAAAATCCGATGCGCCATTGATGACTTCAGGATGGCTACTAAAAGAAGCATCGCAATTGACATAGCCAGATAATTTTACAAACCTTCTTATGTCGTCAAGATTAACGTTTGCATCTTTTATATGCGCAAGTGCATTTATGGTGCAGAGTTTTGCTGCCTGCTTGCCATCACTTATGGAAATGTCTTTCCCCACCTTTCCCTTGAACATCAATTTGAAGGGATTTGAACCTTGTCCTACGGGCAATTGACCCGACACAAACACGAGATTTCCAGTTTTGACTAATGGTACATAACTGCCTGCAGTCTTAGCAGGCCTTTGCAACGTTATGCCAAGTAGATTTAGCTTTTCTTCGATCATATCCTTATTCGTAGATTATACTGTTATTAATTTAATAACAAACATCTAGAAAGATACCGATTGACTAACTCGACTCACTTGCATCCGGGTATTAATAATACAAATATTTTAAAAAGCAATAAGACGTGTCCTTCAATATGGGGTCGGATCGTTATCAGCGATCACTTAGCAGGTCAATAACTTTATTCCTCTTGATTGGGCAATTCTTTATAGTGGTTTGGGCATAACTGACCAACTTCCGATTCAGACACACACATAGACCAGCAGGAAACTTTAAGGCATCATGATGGTCTGGCTCGTGTTATTACCTATCGTAAGCACTTCTCACGCCCCTTCGCTTAGACGCTACGGAAAATAATGCGAATAACAACAACCAATCTTGAAACACTCCCGTGACGTGACATTTATGTTCGCAACTACGTAGGGGTTCCAATTATAAGCTTCATAGATGCATCTGAGTAAGCTATTTCTTTCGTTCAGCCCAACTTGACAGAATCGCCGAATAAACTTAGGTAGCGTCTTAGAAAAACCTTACAGTCATTTTATGTATTGTAGAATATTTTTAGCTGATTTCGCTAATTTAGCTTGCATCTTAGATTAAGCTGCAGGTCGTCGAAAGTTCTATATGCAGGTTGATAGCGAAGACGTCAATTCCCCACGAGTAATAACATGTGAGACTCATAATAAAATATGCCGGCTAATTGGCGGTACTAACAAATGCCCTTGTTGTGACAAAAAAATCTGCCTTTGCGACTATACTCTCTAGAAACGAATACTATTAAGACATGACAATTACCAATTACGGTTCAAGTATTAGAATTTCTTAACAGCGAAAGTTGCCAATTTATTTAGTTAAATTTCAATATAATTCCTTCAATTCTTGATTAGGAAAAAAATGAAAATACAATTCTCCCGCCATTTAGTATGTCCACAACATACTGAGAAACAAGTTCGTCTTTCGATAGAAATTCTTCAAGGCATAGATAACGAATGTGTAGAAGGCTTTCTTAAATGCGATACATGTCTAACAATGTACCCGATAGTTGAAGGAGTAGCGATAGTAGTAAGAGACTTTGTAAAATACTCCGAATGTCGTGTGGCAACTTTCGGCAAATGGATACTGAATAGCAAAACGGACAAGATGAAAAACTTTCTAAAAGCCTGTGGAGCGCAATTTGCGTCAAGACAAGCCAAGGATGATAGATACGAAGAAGGAGGTGCCATGTTTGTTCCCTACCGATGGGTTCAGTACGATCATTCGTCTGATGATAGACTTCTCAGTACGCTCAAATGGCGCTTAAAGCCTAATGAATTTTATAACAGAATCGTGCATTCACTAGGCCTTAAAACTGATGGAGTCGCTCTTGACATGGGGTGTTCTATGGGATATAGTACCCTAGAGCTCGCGAAAAAGTACGCGTTTGCAGTTGGTATTGATCTATCCTTCTCCTTTATCAAGGAGGCACGGAGGAGATTGTCGGCATCTCAACAAGAAAATGTTGAGTTTTGTGTAGCAGATTCACTGCGAGCGCCATTTAATTATATGAAATTTGACCTGATACTTGCACTGAATCTATTAGAGCTAGTCCCACCGACTGACCTGCTTTCCTCTATTCACTGGCTCTTAAAGCCTCATGCACCAGTCGTACTCGCGGACCCTTACGATTATAACCATCAACCACAGCCAAGTCAAAGAGTTGATGCTCAGACCTTCAGGACTATGATAGAGAAAACAGGTTTTGAATTAGTGCAAAAGACTAAGACAGAATCCCATATACCCTGGATTATAAAAATACATGAAAGAGCTTATTTGTTTTATTTTGTAGACTGGATAATGGCGAAAAAACTTTCAAAACATAAAGCTTGAACTCGATTTCCTTCGGAGTAAAACTACGCGAAATTTTTGTGAATTTTTCCTATTTGGAATTCATATCAATGAACCCGCCAAATGCCAAGAACTCGATAATTTCTTCGCCATTATTTGTGATGGTATGCTCGGTTCTTTCAGGAATATAGATTATGTCTCCGTCTCTGAACTGACTTTCTTCCGTCCCTATTTTGATCTTGCCCTTCCCGTTGATAATATAATACAACTCTTCATGATCCTGG
>JBPYDU010000060.1:0-34347 GCA_051985995.1 Candidatus Nitrosopolaris sp. | reverse complement strand
AAAACACGAATTGGCTATTCTGAGCATTGGTTATGCAGAAGGTCTTATTGATGCAATGCGTTTGAAGGGAGGAATCGATCCTTGAGTGTAGTAACAGATAGATAATTTGTATAACAATCCTGCCGTAGTCAGGACATAGGATCTTCAAAATGCGAAAATTTCTATTTCTACTACCACATTGAAATCCCAAGGTTTTTGTTATTTTTCTATACACCCATTTGTCGTGATTTGGATATAAGATAAGGACAATCCTATTGATTCGATATCGATCATTGATTATCTTGAAGAGAAATGATCTCTTTGCGCCACCACCATCTGGGCCTGGATATCTGGATAATTGGTATAAATTGCTGAGACACGCTGATGCTAATGGATGGCTCAGTTAAGATGTAATGTTTTTACAACGAAGTAATAAGGCTTCGGGAAAATTGTTAAATGTTTTTAGTGTTAATAACTTCTGGCTTATGCGGTACAAGGTTATGGATGATACTACTGTTTACCGTCTCCTTTCCTTTATTAGCATGCTTAATGAGGAATCTGAAAAAGGATCTGTGATAGTCGTAGAAGGAAAGAGAGATGCGAAAGCTTTGGCTAGTGTTGGGTTTAGAGGAAACCTGACCGTATTCAGTCGTTTTAAGGGCGTAGCCGACTTCGTGGATCATCATTGTACGATTGGAAAAAAGATAATTTTGCTGCTTGATATGGATAGAACTGGAAAGCATTTAACAAGCAAACTCCTCAAGCAGTTCAACGGAAATAACGTCAACTTATTCTACAAAAGTGCGCTGGCAAGAATAGGTTACGGAAAGATTAGACACGTCGAAGATCTCGTTGCATACGGACCTCATTTGTCCGGAATTACTGGCAATCGAAAAGATCTGTACTTCTATATGTGAGACTAACATCGATTTACGTGGTCAAAGCACTTATATTCGAGCCTACTCCCCCTAAATTTACTTTAATAAATATGAGGTTATGAAATTGCCGAGCACGGGTATTGTGAAGTATCACGTTAAATTAAAATTTGAGGTTGACGGACTTGTTGAAAAAGCGGATATAATCGGGGCGATTTTTGGCCAGACAGAGGGTCTTCTTGGTCCAGAAATGAATTTGAACGAATTACAGAAAGTCTCAAAGGTTGGAAGGATCGAGGTTAATGTGGACACGAAGTCAAATATGGCCAAGGGCGATGCTGTAATTCCTATGAGCACCGATATTTCAACAGCTGCATTAATAGCCGCCGCTATCGAAAGCATTGATAAGGTCGGCCCATTCCAAGCGAAATTTGCCTTGAGTGGCATCGATGATATTCGCGCCATAAAAAAGAAAGTTATTGTCGACAGGGCGAAGAGGATCGTGCAAGAGTGGGCTACAAAGACTATCAGCGAAGGAGAGGAAATGCTGAAGGACGTTTACGATGCCAGTAAACCAGGCAAGCTTACCGCCTTTGGAAAGGCTCAGCTTGCCTGTGGAACTGGTGTATTTGATTCTGACTGGATTATTCTAGTAGAAGGACGGGCAGATGTTATCAATTTGTTGCGTGCAGGCTTTGACAATGCGATTGCCATCGAGGGAGCAAAAATCGATGAAACCATCGTCAAGCTGACCGAAGGTAAAAAAGTAATCGCGTTTCTCGACGGCGATCGAGCAGGAGACTTAATTCTTAAGGAATTGTATGGCGTAGTAAATATTGACAAAGTTCTGAGGGCCCCAACAGGCAGGGAAGTTGAAGAATGCACTCCCTTGGAAATCGCGGAGATCTTGAAAGAAGGAATGCTCTTGGGTGCTAACGGGCATGAAGTACGCGAAACACTCGCGCAACAGCAACAGCCTGAAAGGAGACACTACACTAAAAGAGATAGGCAAGAACATGGCATGGAAGAAGAACGCGATATGAAGGTTAGTACTGGCGGCTCAAACATAACCGCATTGGAAGATAATTCCGATATTCTCTCTGCTGTCAAGGACGTCTATCCACAAATTAACGAAACCCTAGAAGCCGTAGTTTTGGATGGTTCGATGAAAATATTGCTAAAAGTTCCTGTTTCCGATGTGGTCAAAAAGTTAGATAGGACTGAAGGGGGTAAGATGCTGGTATTAGATGGCATCGTCACACAGCGGTTGGTGGATGCTGCGGATAAAGTTGGAATCGAATACATCGTCGGCCATAGGACCTCCGAATTAAAAAAATCAACGGACGTGCAGGTCAGAACTTTTGGCGATATGGGAATCAATAACTAGCTAGGATGTCAGAAATCAAGTTACAACACATCCTCACTATGACCGAGCTCCTTATGTTAGGTGCCAGATACAGCTTTGTCGAATTGACTACGACGGAGTTGGGCAAGAATATACTGAAGTCACAACAAGCAGCCTCTAAGCACCTGCAGGAACTAGAAGCTGCAGAATATTTAGAGAGGGTCAGAAAGGGTCAGAAATTTAGAGTAAAATTGACAGATAAAGGGTATTCGGCGATCGAAAGATTGTCTTCAACTTTGAAGACTGCTCTTGAATCGGCCCCGCCCACTACTCTCAGCTTTGAGGGGAGAGTCGTTTCTGGCATGGGTGAAGGTGCATATTATATGTCCTTGGGAGGATATCGTAAGCAGTTCTATGAAAAACTAGGATACGAACCTTATCCTGGCACATTAAACGTGAAACTTGTGGATAAAATCTTCAGGGATGCCCGACGTGGTATAGGCAAGTATCCTTCAATTTTAATTGATGGGTTCAGTGACACTAAAAGAACGTATGGTTGGGCAAAATGTTATCTTGCTCACATCAATGACGGGGTAATCAGGAATGCTGCCGTTTTAGTTTTGGAACGCACCCACTATGATGAAAGTATGCTCGAAATAATAGCACCTGTCTCAATAAAGGACACCGTTGGGATCCACAACGGGGATAAAATAAAGATAAAAATGTTAATTCAACCTTCAGGGTAAACAATTCGACTAGAGAAAAGCGTATTTGTGGGGATTCTTAGATCCTATAGAAGGATTCACCAAGATGGTCCTTTATCTCAGAGCTTTTTGTGGTCGGTACGGGCGTGTTGAGCCTTACGACCCTTACGTTTAGGTTTCTTTTCTGACAGTTCTCTGCGATATCCTTTTCGCTATGAGCTTGGTCATAACCTAGGGCGATGACATCTGGCTTTATATGTTCCACGGTTTCGTACAGTGTGCCCTCCCGTCCTAAGACAGCTAGGTCCACAAGACGTAATGAAGAAACAAGTTCCGCGCGTAGCTTCTCATTATGGTAGATCGTCCGATCCTTCTTTATCATCGCCGCTGTGGAGATTCTCGCAATGACAACGATCAGAACATCACCTTGGGCCTTCGCTGCTTTCAGTGTGTGTATGTGCCCCGGGTGGATTAAATCAAAAACTCCGCCGACCAAGACTACCTTAAATACATCTCTGCCAAGGAAGGTTAACTTCGACTTGTCAGTTTTTTCCACAAATCCCAGGGCGACGAATTTCTCGATTTTTTCATCATAGATTTCTCGGGGCAAAGGCAAGCGAGCTCTGAGCCGGTCTAGAGCTGCAACGTTTGGGTCCAAACTACTCAGGTAGATTGAACCAAGAATTGCCTTATCTAACGGATCCATTATCCCTAATGTCGTTATTCAATGTTATATAATGGCTAGTTCTTATGATTCTGGAAATTGTATTGTACCATTACGCACGCAGATCATGGGGCAGACTTCAAACGCCTTGGAAATTGTATTGTACCATTACTCAAGCAGATCATGGGGCAGACTTCAAACGCCTTAGGATCAAGAAACTCAAGAGAAAGTTGGTAATACCAGTCAGATAAGATAATTTCGCATTTCAGATCTTTCTGTTCCAATGAACAATGACTAAATGAGCACTTTGTCGTGACACAAGGGCAGTTTCCTTCTAGTATCTAAGTCGCATCTAAGAATATCCGTCCTATCTAGCATATTTGAGTCGGCCGCTACTAAGGATATATATCGGTCAAACTGCCTCTCCCAGAGTAGCAGCCAATGTCGAACGATAATGCCGAAGAAGCTTCTCCCAAGGCGGCAGAACAAAGAAAGAAAGTAAAAGCAGTAGCTCTTTTATCTGGTGGTTTGGACAGCAGCTTAGCAGTCAGAATGATGTTAGATCAAGGGGTTGAAGTCGAAGCTGTCGCGATTAAAACTCCATTCTGTGATTTTGATTGCGGCAAAGGATGTGGCCATCGGGTACTGGAAGTTGCAAGTGATCTCGAGATCCCTCTAAAGACGATTTATCTTGGGGAAGAGTATATGAGAATGCTTAAGAGGCCCAAGTTCGGGTTTGGTTCCGGAATGAACCCTTGTATTGATTGTAGAAGCATGATGTACAATGTTGCCAAGGAACAGATGAAGAAAATTGATGCAGATTTTATTGTTACAGGGGAAGTGCTGTACCAGAGACCTATGAGCCAGAACGATAGGGCTTTGAATATAATCGAAAAAGAGACAGATACTCAAGGTAAGGTTTTAAGACCACTCTCGGCGAAATCTTTACCCATTACAGATATAGAGAAAGAAGGCTCAGTCCAACGAGAAAGCCTTTGTAATATCGTGGGGAGGTCCCGTAAAGGTCAACTATCCTTGGCAAGGAAATTTGGCATAGCCAACCCTCCAAATGCAGCAGGAGGATGCCTGCTAACGGATCCTCAGTTTTCTACTAGAATCAGAGATTTGATGCATTATTTAAATGGTCCAGAAGAGGTACCCAGTATCAATGATGTAGAATTATTAAAACTTGGCAGACACTTCAGATTATCAAAAGAAGCAAAACTTATCGTTGGCAGGAATCAGAACGAGAACTATATAATGAGCTCTTTGGCGCTGAAGAACGACGCTGTCATCGAGACGATTGAATTTCCTGGGCCTACTTGTATCCTACGCACCAAGAATTACGATTATTCGTTGGCGGAAAAATCTTCACAAATAGTTTTGCGTTATTCTGATTCGCCAAGTGGGAAGGAGTCAAAGGTAAGTGTAATGTACCACGGTCAAGTCAGCGTTATTTCGACCTTTCCAATGGATAACGGAGAACTAGAAAGTTTACGAATCTAAATCAACCACTCGGTAAATCACTTTTGACCACCAAGACTATTTGCAGATTGCGTCGACCTGTCTTCTGAAAATATAGAGTAGATGGATTAATGCAGACTCAGAATACGCCCATTTATTTAAAAGCAATAACTCTTAGAGACATGAGTGATATTCCCAGTATCAAGGATGATGCAAAGAAGAGGATGATTCTCATATTGCGAGTCACCCCTTTGGCGCAGAAGGATGTTGCCGATTTGCGCAGGGCAATCGAAGATCTCTACAAATACGTGCAGTCGGTTGGCGGTGATATTGCCAGATTGGGAGAAGAGCGTGTAGTTATAACCCCTCCAAGCGTCAGAATATGGCGTGGTACTTACGATTTGAAGTAGTCTCTAGTACTTTTCACATAATGATTGAGTCATCATATACCTCTCGAATTCAATTTCCTTCTATCTTAATTATCTATATAATATCTGGAATTTACATCAATTTTGTTGCTTCTTGGACCAGTGGGTGCTGGGTTGGTATCTTGAACATCCTGTTCAGCGAGCTTGCAAGATTCTGGACATTTGCACGTTCACCATGATTGACCAAGATCCTCCGAAGCTTGGATTTCAGTCTATTAATGTAAGCTACCAATTGATTGTAATCGCTATGACTGCTAAATCCTTCAACTTTCTGAACCTTGCATTTGATTGCGATAGTCTGGCCACAAACTGAAATTTCTCGCCCTCCATCTTGAATATGCCGACCTGGCGTACCAGCTGCTTGATACGATGTCAAAATCAATTTATTCCGTGGATCTTCAGAGATTTGTCTAAGGTATTCTACCGATGGTCCGCCAATTAGCATTGAAGAAGGTGAAAAGATAATAGCCGGCCCCACAGTAAGCCTCGCAGACTCGACAAAACTAAATTCCGGTTCATGAAATGGTGCCTCCTGGGTATCTAATACTCTATGGTTCATTTCTCTAGAAAGATATTCTGGAAAAACCTCATGTACAGAGCAGGCATCTAAAATGATCTTTTCTATAAGCATCTTAGTTTTGTTGATTTTACCTGCCTTCATGTACATATGAATAATCAATATTAGTTCTTGTGCCAGACCTACAGAGGGTACAGGAAGCAAAATCTTGCCGCCTCCTGAAATAGTTTCATTGATGCTCTCTATAAGAGAGTTGTTCGACTCTTCACGGGATGGGAATATGTCTTGTTTGTCACCGTACGTGCTCTCTATAATTATTGTTTCAACCCTCGGAAAATTCCATATAGCATTTTCTAGCAAATATGTCTTGCCAAATTTTAGATCGCCTGTATAAAGAAGGTTATGATCTCCATTTCCAATGTGTAAGTGAACCAATCCTGAGCCTATTATGTGACCGGCGTTACTCAACATGAGTTTTACATCGGGAGAAATATCAGTAACAATTCCGAAGGAAAGAGGAATAGTATGCACTACCACTTGCTCGATATCTTTAACGGAGTACGGGGTGGTCGAACTGGTATTTTTCAAGTATTCCGACTGTAGCATGTACATTAGGGGCAAGGTAGGTTCCGAGCAGTAAATCGGTCCGGCGAACCCGAATTTGAATAGCGCAGGTACAAAACCTGTATGATCAAGGTGCGCATGGCTTATAACTATCGCATCAAGTTCGTTCAAGTCAAAACCTGTTATGTCAAATCTAGGAAAACTTCTTATCGAGTCCTTGCTTGAAGTATTTATTCCGCAGTCAAGTAAAATCCTGCTTTCATGAGTCGATAGAACAAGGGAAGATCGACCGACCTCGGCAAATCCTCCTAGTGTGATTAAACTTGCTTCTACCGTTTCATCTAACTTAACCCTGAAAATTTTCTCACCGACTTCTTTGTAGAAGCGCACCCGTTGAGTGACGGTGTCTCGGAGGATCCTATTTATTTCCTCCATTGTTGAGATCGTACTGGGCGTCATTCTGATTTCTACTTTCCACCCTGTTTTTTCCGCTAGCTCAAGATTAACGAGGTCACCATCAGCTTTGGATATTAACGAGGGTCTCTTAGCAAATATCATGGCCTCACCTAAAGCTGGGTCAAAGAAGATATTGGTTACACCAATTTCGTCGGAGAGTGTCTGTTTTATGAATTCGATCGCCTCAGGCTCCGGTTTTCGTAGGGATTCATCGATACGAATAACTATTCTTTTTTTTATGGTGTTGACCATATTGGAAACGACTTGGGCATTAGTCAGCAAATACCCAGGATTCTTAGAATATAGAGCAATACGTGGTCCCTCGTACTCTATTTTTGTTAGTTCGGCCTCGCTTGGCAGGTTTTGGAGGATAGCAGCCATAATATTGTGACCTGCAAATTCTTGATGGGGCTGTTTACGTTGCATTTGATTTTAATCACCATGTATATTTTTTTTCGAGATCATTAATTGAAAATAATGCAGCTTCTCTAAAGTCATGAAGCTCTTTGAGGATCATTCGACAATCCCATTTAAAGAGTGTTTCGGCAGATAATTCGTAACGTAGCCTGCAATATGAATGATATTGCTCAAAAACGAATTTTAACGCTAAAGTTGAAATACTAAGTGCATTTATAGTACGTCACTGAGATAGCTTGGAAGATAGAGACTCACATACTGGTGAACAACGAGGTAGCTACGGCGGCGGAGGTTATAGAGGAGAAAGAGGATACGGTGGAAATTACGGTGCAGGTGGCCGGGGAGGGTTTGGGGGGACTAGACCATTCAGACCAGCCCCAGTAAAAGTTGGAGAAGAGTTTGAGGTGAAGATCGAATCGATGAGTAAAAGAGGCGACGCAGGTGTGGCGAAGGTGGAAGGACTGGTCATCTTTGTTGCAGGCACAAAAGTAGGAGATGGTGTAAAGATTAGGATAACAAAAGTGGGAAGAGGGTATGCGACAGCGGATGTTACTGCAAGTTCGGGGAATTCATCTCAGATAGCAAGCGAACCGTCTGGCGAGGATTCTGCCGCAACAGCTACAACAGAAAACCACGATGAAATAAGCGCACCTAAGGAAGCTGACGAAGAAGAGTTGTAGTTGTTAAAATGTCGCAGAAACCTACACGTTATCGACTCAGAATCTAGTCCTGATCCGTTCTTAATTTTTGTAAAGCAATTTCTTGAATGCCTTACAGTTTCGCGAGCCTGTGAAATTCACCTGAATATATATTTATCTGTTTATAGTTGCTAAAGGAGCAAATGTATTGGTCAGTCAAGCAAGATTAAATATATCCCACACTTAACGTTGATGCCTTGACGTCAGCGCCGACTCACTTAATGGAGTTACCCAGAAAGATACTGATAGGCGATGGTGTCATTTCTAGTCTTGGTGCGTTCATCAGAGATATCGGCTATTCTGCATCATCAGTCGCCTTTGTAACAGGCAACACAGTAAAAAAGAGAGCAAGTGCAGAATGTAAATCGTCATTCCAATCTATGCCACTAGATGACACATGGTATATCGTAGTTGATTCATCCATCGCTTCTGTTAATAGGTTAAAAAAGTCACTTGCAAAGGACATTCCTGATTTCATTATAGGATTCGGAGGAGGAAGGGCCGTCGACGTAGCTAAGATGACTGCGTTTCAGCTAAACAAACCATTCATAAGTGTACCTACATCGGCTTCACATGACGGGATTTCTAGCCCATTTGTTTCTATAAGGGGCTCCAAAAAGCCTTATTCTGTAAAAGCAAATACTCCGCTTGGGGTTTTAGCCGACACTACATTGCTTGCCGAAGCGCCGTGTCGTTTAACGGCAAGCGGGTGTGGTGATCTCGTTGCGAAGATTACGGCAGTCAAGGATTGGGAACTTGCGCGAGATGAGAATAATGAATACTTTGGAAGCTATGCCGCTAACCTCGCATATATGAGTGCAAAAATCATATTAAACGAATCAAAAAAGTTAAGGATCAGAAGCAACTCAGGAATTCGTATAGTAGTCGAAGCTCTCATCAGCGCCGGAGTGGCTGCCTGTATAGCAGGAAGCAGTAGGCCCTGCTCAGGTGCGGAACACCTTTTCAGCCATGCTATAGAGTACATCGTTGGTCAAAATTATGGGCTTCACGGTGAACGAGTAGGCCTGGGGACTATCATGATGGCTAAACTCCACAACGTCGATTGGGAGAATATTGTAGAAACTTTGGAGCTAGTAGGTGCTCCGACAAAAGCAAAACAGATTAGATTAAATGAAGAACAGCTAGTTATATCGTTGCTTGCGGCTCAATCGCTAAGGCCTGATAGATATACAATTCTCAGTAAGGCTAAACTAAATAAAAGTTCTGCATTGGAGCTTGCTAGATCGGTCAAAGTTATTTAACCCTTACTTCATCAAGTTTCATTTTTCTTACTTTCTTCCATCGGCCTAACTTCTTTGTTACTTTCATCTTGTTGTGACTCCTTGTTGGGCTCAGCCGCCGAAGTAGCCGCTTTGTAGGTTTCTATGAATTTGAGGTTATTGATCCTTCCAACATATTTGAAGATATCACTCGCTATCCCACGTTTGATAACTTGGAGACCTTCCGTCAGAAAGGTTTCTTCTGGGAGCTCGATAGTCAAATCTGGCCCCTCGATAACAAATTTTACTTTTTCATCGTCAAGCGGCAGTCTTCTTTTCATCAATGAAAGTACTTTCTCATTATCATTCTCAAGTTTCTTTATAATATTCACCTTATAGCTCAAAGTCCTACCTGCGAGCCTGTGATTGAAATCGATCTGAACTCTTCCTGACCCTACGAATCTGACGATACCTGTGCGTTCATCAATCTCTACCTCATCGCCGATTTTGACTTCGTCCGCTTTTTCCCCTAGCTTCCTCTGGGCAATCATCCTCACTTTGTTTGGGATCCTTTCTCCAAATCCTTTGTCAGGAGAGACCTCTACATCGAGTTTATCGCCACCGTTTGCTTTGGCCAAAGCTTCGTCTAGGCCCTTTAAAACCCACCCTTCACCAACAGAAACAAGTCTAGGTCCATATCTGCGCGTCGGGTCGTAGAGGTCTGAATTTTTGGCGTCGTCCTCAATAGTCGTTTCAAAAATTTTGTTAGTATCTTTAATGTTAGCCGTATAATCTATTAATATAAGAGAGCCCTTCTCTAAAGTCATGAAATTTGACATCGATTTACCTTATATTAAGCTTCATAGGTACGAGGGCACCTACATAACAGTTTCTAGTCTTTTTAGCGCCACAGAAGCTGCATCTGGATTTACCTTTAGTCCCAAAATGCTCATGACGGATGCAATAGAGGACAAGGTTCTCATCACATGATATTCATTAACCTCACCCATGCTTCCGATTCGGAATACTTTTCCCTTTAGGTCACCAAAGCCTCCAGCAATAAGGATCCTGAATTGTTGTGACAGTATGCCTCTAAATTTCTTGTCATCTATTCCCGGCATATAGTTTACAGCAATTACTACATTGCTCCTTGCATCTTGTTTCGCAAAAGGTGATAGGCCCATCTCATTCAAACCTGAGTAAAATGCATCTGCACAGGCTTTGTGACGCATAATTCTTTTCTCCAATCCTTCTTCAAGAACCATTTCGAGTGCCTCACTGAAAGCATGGAAGAGTGGCAACGCAGGAGTAAATGGGGTTTCAAAATTCTCTTCATAATACTTGAAGTATCTCTTTAAGTTGAGGTATTGTGTAGGAGGTGGGTTGGCTTGCATAAGTTTTTTGGCCCTCAGACTAATTGACATTGGAGATACTCCTGGAGGCGCTGCTAGTGCCTTCTGGGAAGCGGTGACACAAATATCTACATTCCATTTATCAACCGGTAATTCGTCGCCCCCAAGAATTGAAACTGCGTCCACAATGTAAAACGCACCTACCTCGGAACAAAGTTGACTTAGTTTGTCCATATATCGCAGGGTTGTACCAGTAGATGTCTCGTTGTAAACTGCGTAAATGGCTTTAATATCCTTGTTGCGGTCGAATGCTTCTTCTATTGCTGAATACTCAGGATTCTGACCGAATGGCGCGTTGACTCTAATCGCCTGACCGCCCCAGCTGTCTATCAAGTCTGCAAGACGTGTTCCGAACTCGCCGTTAACAGGAATAATCACTTTGTCATTTTTTCTCACCATATTGATAACAGATGCTTCGACTGCTCCTGTCCCTGATGTGGTCAACAAAACGATATCGTTCTTTGTTTGGAATACCCTTTGTGTCTTTTCAACGATGGACTTGTAAAGATCACGAAAGTCATCGCTTCTATGATTGAAAATATGGGTGAGCATAGCATTCATAACTCGAGCTGGTACATTTGTAGGACCGGGAAGCATTACTAAGTATTCCATTTCGTATAAGTGACCAAATTGCTTTCCGATATTTATAATTACATCGATGGAAAGGCTACCAATGGTACGCAGCGTTGTTAGCTTCTCATTGATGCTGGATATGAATAGTCACTAGTCGGAGGCAGCTATTATGCAAATCATTTCACAGCCAATACGATCATAAGCCTGTCCTGCCTTGTCGTAACACGTCTGACAATGAAAAATCGTCGCTCAAGAGTTATGCATATTGCATCAGGGAAAGGGTTCGACGCAGTAGCTGCATTCCAGCCTGAAAATGTATTCTATCTTACCAATTTTTGGGGTGAGGCGATTGCGATTTGTAGCAGCGATAGAACTACCTTGATTGTTCCCAAATTAGAGGCTTCAAGAGCACAACAGGACTCCAAAGACTGTGAACTGATTTTCTCGGACAGAGGACTTCCAGTAATTGACACATTTATCAAAGTAGTCAAAGGGAAGGTGGTATGCGCAGACTATGTGGACTACTCTACAGTTAAGGCAATCCAAACGAAGAGTTCTGAAAAACACTTTATTGTTAATGCAGATACATTACTCGAAGGACGAATGATCAAGGACGAGAACGAAATCTATGCAATAACAAAGGCGGCCAAAGTCCTCGATGATTTATATGAAATTTGCACATGTGAAGTCAAAATTGGACGATCGGAGCGTGCATTGCAAGCTAAGCTAATATTTGAAGCCATTCAGATGGGTGCCAATGCAGCATGTCATAAATCAACGTTGAATCCATTGATAATCGCGAGCGGTCCAAATGGAGCCCTGCCTCATGCACAGGTTTCTGACCGTAAATTCGAGGATGGCGACATGGTCGTAATAGACTTGACTCTCCGATATGGATCATATATAGCAGACGCGACTAGAACTTTTGCATTAGGTAGAACGACTTCCGAAACGAAAGAAGCATATGAACTAGTAAAACAATCTCAACAAGCGGGGATCGATTGCGCTGAGGAAGGCGTCGTATGCGAGCGGGTAGATACAGAGTGTAGAGCATTGATTACTGATGCAGGATACGGAGGTCAGTTTATCCATTCAACGGGACATGGTATAGGTCTTGATGTCCATGAACCTCCATGGTTGAGGACTCCAAACCAGCAGGTTTTGGAAAGAAATATGGCGATTACTATTGAACCCGGGATATACCTACAGGGCAGGTTTGGCATCAGGATTGAGGACAGCATCATCGTAAACAACGGGCACGCGAAGAACTTGAACGATTTCACGAAAGATCTTCTCGTGCTCGCCTGAAGCAGCACACGTGAGGGGCTTGCGATCGTATACGAAAAAATGTACCCTTCTTACCATATAGATGCGATATTAAAATCCTTTAAGGGTCAAAACACTCAGAAGCGATAACTCGATAGTGGTTATGAATTTAAAGTTCGAAAGACTTTCGGATCGGATCGATTATGACCTTTAGACGAGTAAAAGGTTTGAGCAAACATAAATCAGGAGTACATGCGACCGAATTTTCAAGAATAAGAATATTTCAGTTATTGGATTGATCTGGAGTACAATGATCGAAAACGCAATGTATTATTGCTATGCTTTCATCTTGAATGTTGTATGACGTAACAGCGCCCATCATGTATTGGAATCTTTTTTTACTTGCCATAAATCTACAATTGTAGCAAGTATCTTTCTGGCTACCTGTTGTTTATTTTGCAGTGGCAAATGAATCACCTTCTTCTGCCTATCAATTATGAAAACCTCGTTGTCGTCAGAACCGGTTCCACAGCCTGCTCTCCCTATATCATTTGCGACTACTAAGTCTCCATCGCACTCCTTTAACTTCTGAAATGCCTTGTTGATGAGATACGAGTCTGAGACATCGTGTTCTGCTTTGAACGCTACTAAAAATAGCTTCTTGTTTCTGCTGGTCCTCCTGACCTGATCTATTATTTTTGTGGTTGGTAACAGTGGTAATACAATCTGACCTTTTTTAGTCTCTATTTTATTAGGCGACGTCTGTTGAGGCGCAAAGTCAGTTATTGCAGCACAGAAAATAACAATATCATATCTCTTTGATGATAATTCTGATAAGATAGTCATCTCCATCTCTCTGCTTGTGTTTACTTTGAACATATTTGTTATTCCCAGTACATCACGTGTGCTCTCCGATCCATGGCCATATACAAGCGTAACTTTTGCACCTGCATCCAGCGCTCCCTCTGCAATCGAAATTCCCATTTTACCTGAGCTTAGATTCGTGATAACTCGAACAGGATCTATGTGCTCGACTGTGCTGCCGGCCGTCACTAAGACCTTCTTCCCCTCCAATGAAAACTCGTAATGCTGCCTACTAAGTTCTTGAATAACTGATTGCAATACCAATTCCGGTTCCATTATCTTTGCTTTGCCTTCTGTAACAAACGGTTCTAGAAATTTCACGCCTACACCCTTAAGCCGATCAATATTTTGTCCAATAATGTTGTTTGAATACATTGACTCATGCATAGCAGGTGCAATAATGATGGGGATTCTCGAACCAAGTGCAACAGCTAAGACAGAGGCAACCGTTGTGTCGTCTATTCCATTCGCAATCTTGCCTATCGTATTAGCAGTGCATGGGTAAACAATAATAAGATCTGACATATTCCTCTCAGCCAAAGATATGTGCTCTAAATTTCCAGTTAATTTTGATATCACTTCATTACCTGTCGCCCATTTCATTATATCGGGTTTAATCAGCATCGAAGAAGAAGATTCGGACATTACAGGGTAGACATCTGCCCCGTGTCTCATCAGAAGACGTGATAAATCGATCGCCTTGTACGCCGCGACGCTACCTGTGATACATAGTACTATTTTTTTTCCTAAAATTTCTTTTCCTTTCGTAGCTACAATGTCTTTGGATGGATGTGTTCTTCTTTTTTTTTCTAAATACATTCAGTATCACAACTATTTTTTTCTAGTATTTTTTTGCAAATCCTTATATTCATCGGAATTCATGTGAAAAACGTTCTGTTCTTCTGGAAATTTTGCACTTTTGACATCAGACCTATATCTGGAGACGGCTTGAAAAATAGAATTGGACAGGTCGGCATATCGTTTGACGAATTTTGGCTTTAGCTCATCATATATGCCTAGCATGTCATGCAATACCAATACTTGACCGTCGCAACCAGAACCAGAACCTATTCCAATAACCGGTACAGATAGGTTTTTTGAGATGATCCTAGCAACTTCGCTTGTTACCAGTTCGAGAACTACGCTGAATACGCCTGCCCGTTCCAAGGCTCTGGCCTCTGCTATTAGTTTTATTGATGATTCTTTTGTTTTGCCTTGTACTTTGTAGCCCTCCCATAAAGAAGAAGTCTGAGGCTTTAGCCCGATATGCCCCATGACCGGAATGCCTACAGAAACTAATGCCTTTATAGTGTCCACTATTTCTAACCCACCTTCAAGTTTTACCGCATCGCAGCCAACTTTTATAAATCTTATAGCATTTTTTATAGCTGCAGCCGTACTAGGTTGGTAAGAACCGAAAGGCAAGTCGGCCACCACCATTGCCCGTTTTGTTCCCGTAGCTACCCCCTTACAAAATACAAGCATCTCATCTATTCCAACCGGGATTGTACTTTTGTAACCCAACATTACCATTCCTGCGCTATCCCCGACAAGAAGGATATCGACACATGCCTTGTCACAGATCAACGAGGTAGAGTAGTCATATGCAGTGAGCGCGACGATTTTCTCACCAACTTTCTTTAAGATAAGAATATCATTGACGCTATTTTTTCTGATATGTGTATCGGGGTTATTGTAATTTTTCTGATAACGCTGCTGCATTTTTATACCTTCGGATAATTTTTAACGATTGTGCAAGGTTCTCTTTATTATTAAATCCGTTGATAATTTTGGTGAGTCTGACATTGTCCTTGAGAGATCTGAGATCTCTTACCATAGAAACCATCGCTGGTAATGCTCTGGTGATATTATCTACAATTGTAATCTGAGCCCCTCTCGCGGTTCGAGAGAGTGGGTTCAGATCTATCGCGATTATCTTTTTGCCCATCTTGACGAGCGCTTCTGCTCTGTCTCCATCTTCCAGGGGAACAACAACAACATCGGCTGAGTAAATACCATTAGGGTCTACCCTTCGCCGGTCACTTTGCAGTTCAGATATTCTTGCCGAAGCACTCGAACCGACCCCGTAGACCTTCCTCACGCCATTTTTGATTAGTTCTTTTTCGATTGATCTTTCTCGCCCCTCGTCCCTATGGAAAAGATTTACCTCTAATAGTGCGCCCGCAGCTTCACCTAGCTCAACAATTTCTTTTGCACAAATGGCAGCAACATTTCCGTTTACAGAAATCGCGGGATGTCTTGCGAGTAACAACGAGGCAGATGCCGAACGTATTGCAAGATGGGCAAATTTGGTAGTCCTCTCACCTAGAAGGTAATCAAAGGCCTCTCCCCTCCCCTGTGCTATTAAACCCTCCCCGGCGACCAATCCCCTCACGAACCCGTTTACAAGCTTCTCTCGAACCAGAAGTGATTTAAATCGGGGATGGCTCGAAGGGATTTGGCGACTCATTAATACTCTAGACTCTAGAGCACTCTTGCTCCGGTATTGTCTACGCCACATGTGAATAATTGACCGTTAAAGCCAGAAAGGCACTGCTCTGCCTCCTGCACCCGGTCATCTGGAACTAAAGTGAAAATTGTATCGCCGAACAACGCCACACTAGAATCAAAACCGTGTGATCTCAAGCTACTAATTGGTCCTTTGCATCGGCCTTCTGTCAAACCCATCTTCGAAACAAAATCATAGGACATGTTTACAAATTCTCGTATGTCGATGGCTGCCTTCAGATTGTTAAGCAAATTGTTGTCGTGCCATTCAGATCTAAAATTAAAGTTGTCGCATAAGACCGATTTTGTAGAAATTGGGGCCATACAGAATATAATTACCCTGTGGCCATTGAGTTCTATTTTTCTGATAATGCCTATCCCTGGTGCTCCAGCACACGTTCGCGTCTCCAAACCTCCTGTATATTCGGCAATTACAGTTCCTAATCCTGTTCTGCACACAATCTCGGCACAGTGAGCAATTTGCGCTGCTTGTTCTGCACTTAATCCTACATTCAAAGACTTGTTAAGGGCAAATGAAAGACTGAGAGCTGCTGCTCCACTGGAACCCAGCCCAAAGCCAATCGGGATCTCCATGTCATGTTCAATTTTGAAATAATATGGCCTTTCGATAAATTTCTGAAATTGTTGTAAGACTAATTGTGATACTTCTGCGTCCTCAACATATCTACCATTGATTGAAATTTGATAACTGGACTTGCAATCATCAAAGAGGGTGACAGTGGTCGTAACTCCTCGATCGATAGAAAATCCGGCACCCTCAGACCCCTGAGATAGAATGTGCCGCGGTGGGAGTGAACCTTTCTTTACGACACCTGTAATATGACCCGGGCTAAAGGCCTTACCTATAGCAATGGGCTGTCTAAGGACTGTTGACACTCTAAGTTTATAGAGTAGATAAAATATAAAAATAATGTTTAATTAGTATAAATAAGTATAAAATACGGATTTGAAGTACGCGAGGAGATTGCAGAAAATTGGTAGCAGTATGCTTACATCTTTGCCAAGTAACTGGGTTAGAACTAACGGTCTGGTTAAAGGAAATACAGTGTTCATGGAAACTAACGAAGACAATTCAATCTCGCTATTTCCGGAAGCAAGCGACTCGCAAATAAATGATGTCACTATTTTGTACAACCAATCTTCATTCGACAGCTTGATCAATCAAATATACGGTGCCTACCTTCTAGGCTACAGCGACATACGCATTAAGGGCAAGGGCCAGATCATTTTCGAACATCGAGAGCACATAAAGCTAGCGATGCGAAAGCTCGTAGGATTGGAGATAGTGGACGAGGACAATTCAACCCTCGCCGCGCAATTTCTACTTGATGCAAATACTTTGGATGCGGAGAAAATCCTCCGGCGAATGAACTCAATTGTTGGAGGAATGTACCGAGATGCCTTGGACGGCCTGAAGCTGAAAATAGACGGGGTAAAGAACTTGATTTTAAGCCGGGACGATGAAGTTGACAGACAATACTTTCTGCTAGTAAGGTTGATACGCAGTGCTATGGTGGACCAGAAATTAGCTCGCAAGCTTAATTTGAGCAATATTGACATCCTGGATTACAGAATAGCAGCTAATCATCTCGAATGTGCTGGTGACTATATTAGTGAATTTGCATCTACAGTCCCCTCTATCTGCCACACTAAAATTGTCGATGAGATTAGCGAAGCAGGGGGTTACATAGAGAGAATGCAGGAAAAATCAGTAGCTGCCTTCACCCAGAAGAATAGATTGGAATCAATTGGAATGATCAAGATGTATAATGAATTTAGACTTATCATGGACTCGATAAAGGAGTTGTTCGCGAAAATAGAATTGACAAATTCCGAATCAACTATTGCAGTTCTGAATTCGATTCATTCCATGGATAAGATTGCAAAATGTTGGGTTGACGTAGCCGATTTGGTCAAACCCGTGTATCTAACAGAGCACAGGCTAGATAAATCACCTCTGCATAAATAAGGGTAACCTTCGCCAAATATTAGATTACAAAAAGAACAAATCAAATTGAACTTCCTTTAAACTATTCTTAATAAAAGAACGATATTCTATGGATTTGTAGTACTATATACAACATTTGTATGACTGGTACGACTTACCGTTCCAGTGGGTCTAAGTACAAGGATTATTATTACAATTTATCGTAATCGTGACTTTGCGAATGCATATGCTCGAAACCTCGTCTATTGAGTCATCGGTTTCGATATATTCGATATTCTAATCATCAGAACATGAGAGGTCATTCAACATAGTGAATGCTTACGACACTTCTTCTATGGTTGGAGCAATTATTCTAATACTTCTTAGTTCTGGCATTCTGGCAAGTAGTTCCAAAAAGCCATCCTTTAACTCCTGCTAGTGTACATGACTTGGAATTATGAACTACCATCGACTTCGTTAGGAAAATTTTCAACAAAACTCTCGCTTCGCATGGAGGCAATCATGCAGTTGTTTTATTATTCTGGCGGTGGCGCCCCAAATTACCTCGTTTCCGCATGTGAATCTATAAAGTCGTGATGTAGACAAAGGTTGATGCTCCAGATCAATTTCTAGAGTATCTAATAGATCAAACAGAGGAATATCGATTACCTCCTGCACTTCGTTGATCAGAATTTGGGGTTCATGAATCTTGTCCTGTAACGTAACAAAAGGAACGATAAAAAAATTTGAAGTCAATGTCCGAACCGATTGCAAACTTCCCAAAATATCCTTCTGTTCAATTATAAGACCTATCTCCTCCCTTGTTTCCCTGGTCGCAGTGTCAAATAATGACTTGTCTTGTTTCGAAAATGCTCCTCCTGGAAAAGCTATCTCTCCTTTGTGCAATTTCAGTGTTGAGTTTCTTTTTGTCAAGAGAATATGGGGCGACGATCTAGTATAATGGATTATTACGAGAACAGCAGCCGTTCGATGAGGAGGAAAGGAAGTCCAATGTAACGGCCATTCCGATAAGATTTGTCGGAGACCAAACTTGAGATC
The DNA here is from genome assembly GCA_051985995.1 of Candidatus Nitrosopolaris sp. Lineage (GTDB taxonomy): Archaea > Thermoproteota > Nitrososphaeria > Nitrososphaerales > Nitrososphaeraceae > Nitrosopolaris. Next base: position 15,386 of record JBPYDU010000060.1, on the reverse strand, counting down.
CTCTTTGTTCAACTAGTGTAATTAAGAGTAACACAATTAAACTTTATATCTTAACAGATGTCATCTCGTCAAGGACCGGACCATTGATCGTAATGTAGTATGAGAGTGTCCGTTTAGAACTGCCGCGTTTAATAGTAAGTCACCGATTACGATTATCTGCTGCTGCAATGAAGATTACTTTCGAATTAAACCCGCCAAAAATAGTAAAAGATCAACATTTCGACTTGGTCATTCTCAACCAAGAGATACAAAAATTTGCCAAACGTGCATCTGAATTGGTTGATCTTGTAGACGGGATTCACTTGACAGATTCTGTTCTTGGGATTCCTCGCATATCTAGTGTTACTGCAGCCAGTATCGTAAGAAAAACTGCAGCCGGTAACCATCTAAATCTTAGTTGTAGCGTAAGAGTCCGGGACAGGAATTACACATCAATCTGTCAATTTGTGTCTGATGCAATTCTATTGGGAGTCAAGGGAGTGCTGGTTCTGATGGGAGACGATCCTGCGGATGGATCTAGAGACTTGGGCTTAAAGCCTAGTAGTGTATTGAAGATGTTATATTACGAAAAATACAACTCAGTGATCGATTTTTATTTAACAATCCCGGCTAAAATTAAGGGTCCATCAGGTATTCAAAAAAAAATAGATGCTAAACCAAGTGCCTTCGTTACTCAATCGATCTCATCTTTATCTGATCTGGGTGAAATCGTCGATGTAGCGAGATCACACAAAATCCCCGTAGTGGCCTGCATCATGGTGCCCTCTAAAAATAATCAGACCTCTGCCGAAATGATAGGGTTGGACTGGAAAGAATATCAAGAAAATGCAGTTGACTTTGTAAGAGATGCTGGAAATCTCGCGAGAGAAGTCCTACTTACTTCACCCAATAGTTTTCAGTCAGGTCGCGAACTACTTGAAAGAATACGCAAATAAGAGACTAAATTAGATTGCGTCCTCAACCTTACGAGCTGTAATTATTTCTGTAGCAAGCTCATCAAGAATCTTTCTCCGATAATTGTACAAGTTATTATCCTCGGTCAACCTCGGCCGTCTGTATTCAATGGCTATTTCTTTTTTGACCTTTCCAGGTCTACTTGTAAACACGACGACTCTGTCACCAAGGCAAACTGACTCGGCTATATTGTGTGTGACAAAAACAATCGTTTTCCTAGTTCGTGCCCAGATCAGTTGTAATTCTACCATAAGGAGATCTCTAGTTTGTGAATCAAGCGCGGCAAACGGCTCATCCATCAGTAATACTTCTGGATCCGTGACGAGTGCGCGAGCGATTGCAACCCGCTGCTTCATACCACCTGATAATTGGTAGGTGAATGCTTCAGCAAATTTTTTTAACTGCATCATGTCAAGAAAATGCATTGCTATTTCGTGCCTTTTCTCTTTTTCAACGCCCGCCATTTTCAACCCGAATTCCACGTTGTCTATCACTTTGAGCCACGGAAATAATGCATTCTCTTGGAAAACCATAATTCTATCCGGACCGGTTTCACGAACCGGTTGGCCATTCAAAATCACTTCGCCAGAGGTTGGTTTGTCGAGTCCTGCTAAAATGTTTAGCAACGTGGTCTTGCCACATCCCGACGGGCCGACAAAACAGATGAACTGTCCATCTTCGATTTGGAGATTTATATTTTCTAGTGCGGTCACTGAATTCGTGTCATTGATTCCCTGGAACTCTTTAGTAACATCCCTGGTTTCAAGTTTAGTCATTCACCAAATCTACATTCCTAATGATACAAGATTAGATATTCTGTAGGATTTAATCTATACTACCAAGGAGTTCTTTACATTGTGAGCACTTCTGAGATCGCACTTTAACGTAATTCGCTATTTGGATTAGTACTATGACTTCAAAAATTGCAACACAAGAGATATGTTCAGTATCTCAAAGAATTGTTCGGAAATAATCATAGTGATTCTATTTGGTAATCGTCTTTTTTGACGACACAATGGAGCTCTTCCTAAAAGGTTGATATTTTTGACGGCCTAAATTCTCGTTCATTATTGACTCCGGCTAATCCATTCATCATTTCGCGGATTGTAACTCAGAACGCTGACGCATACTGCGTATTACATCTGCATATTTACTCGGACGATGATATAAATCCATAGATAGTTCGCTTAATTCTGTAACTTCTATGGGGCGATCCAACTCATTATTTATCAATTCCATCTCATATTCGGAGACAGACCATTCGTATTCTGCAAATTCTCTCTTAGCCTGCTCGACAGAAAGCTCGCGTTCAAAATAGTTCATTCGTTTTCTTACATTTCTTAATTCTATCTCCTTTGACTTCAAAGTTTCTAGCTGCGGTCTATTCTTTCTAAATTCCTCTAAGTCATTCATTGTGACATCGTAATTCCCCATAACCCAATTAAGCTTGATTTTTACATCTTCGATTTCCTGGCTAAGTTCTTCAAGCTGAGTATTTCCTCTGGCAATGTATAGTGGCAGCTGCTCGACAGGTATTGCAAGATTAGCCGAAAGAGAGGATATATTATCGACCACATTCATGAATGTATCAGGGGTCAATTTTCGCTTAAAACAATGGACGTTTAAATGCACTGCAAAGTCCTCGAGCTGCTCCTCATTCGCACCTATTTCTTCCAAAATTCGTTTCAGGCGTATTGATTGTGCGAAGAAACCTATGTTCAAGCCTTGTCTTTTCAGCATTACAACGGTTTCTCTGAGGAGATCAATTTGAGCTTCACTATCTTTTTCTTTAATTTCCTTAATTATCTCACTTACAGTTCCTGTTCCTATTTGATTATCTCTTGCAATTTGCTTTCTAGGAAGGCCGTCAAGCCACTGCCGAAACACATTTCTTCGTATAAGCTCTGGAATCCTTCCTCCCATTTTTGGATATAGTCAAATTAAATCTTACCCAACGAATAAGCTTTGTGGAGAGTTTTTTTGGGTTCATTATAGTAAGGATAATCCGCGTTCTGCCATTCAGAGGAATATATAAAACAAACTCCATTAGTTTAATAAGTATATCACCATAAGATCAATCGGTTATTTTCTGAAGTTTCTCATTTTCTTGTTTATAGGTCTAGCATCGTAGCAGACCCCCGAATTGAAAGGAGCGTAGGTGTTCACGAACTGCTCTTTTGAGCAGAAAGCATTGCCTGACGAAGGAACAGTTTCTGTTTGGATAGAAACAATAAAAAACATAGTACAAGTACCGATCTGACCATCATCTGACCGCTATTTGACCATCATCTGACCGCTTTTTGACCATCATCTGATTGCGTCTTCTGCATTTATTGAGAACGACAGCATCTCTACAGTAGAGAAGCTGCTTTTTCTTGATACATCGTAGTCATCGCTATATTGTAAATTCAAATTCTATACTTTTGGTTTCTATCTTTACAGCCTTTGTCATACGAAAAAGTCTTGCCCGTATCATCTTGCCAATGATGTTTTTAAGAGCAACTAGATGATGCTGATGACTCCGATTGTCATTTATTTAAGAACATCCAGTATCTGATCGATGCTTGCATCAGTCTTAAATCCGTTAGGATCTAAAATTGTTCTAGAGGCCCTGTGACCAATCGAGCGTAGCTCTTCAATAATCTTCTGCAGTGGGTCAGGATTTGTTCTTAACCTAGAGGCGATTTCATCAGAGAGGAAATAATACGGTATATCATCAAGCTCTTCGATACATGTAGCCAGAGTTTTCTTCAGGTATTGCATTGGAGCAACTACTTCATCATTTGTGTCCAACAAATAACTAATTTTTTTAACAAAATCCTTGTCGAACAGCCTTTTAATCCACAAATAGCCAGCAAAACTGTAGGCGCTTCCACATAGTTCACACGGCTCTCCTTTGTTGTAATCTGCAATTGCATTTCTATTTCCACAGTTTGTGCAGTCTCGCAAGTAGCCGATGCGTTTAAAAACCGAGTTGGCCTCACTTCGACTAACTGATACCGTAAGGTACGCTCTCAGATAATGAAGATTGGCGTGGACGAAAATCGGGTGGACAACAAGGTCTAGTCTTGCTGCGATTAGTGCGGTCAAAGATATTATTAACCGAAGAGCGGTTTCACGTGCATAATGATTGTTAAGTGGCTTCCCGTAGTATTTGCGCATACAGACTTCTTGGTGCACGCCACACAGGACGGCCGTATCTGTAGCTGTAATGGAGACAATGCCTCCCTTGTTGACTGATCTTAAAAGGCAATCTATATAGGCTGAGGGACTGCCGAATGGATCTAGGTCTACTATCGAAAACCTCTCGTAAGTTTTTGAATCATGGCTCGAAAGAAATCCTACCACCTCCTGTGTTGTGAAAGTACACTTTTGTGTTACCTGATTGCTTTCAGCAGCTTTTTTTGCTGCGTCTATTGCAACGCTGTTTATATCATTGATATAAAGTTGCTCTAGCTCTGGAATTTCTACTGCAACTCTTAATGCTCTTGCACCGATTCCTCCAAACGGATCACCAAAAGTTTTAGGATTTTTTTTTATCTCTGGTACAAATGTCTTGTATACTAGTACGGAGAGATCCCGATTCAACTTGGCCGATGGATTAAAGAAGGCAGGGACTTTTGGCGGAACATTACCTGAGAGTGATGACGCAGGCACCAACAGTCGCGTCTTGCCTTCCATGGTTTCTACAAACTCAGATGCTGTCCAGCCCATATTGGGCCTTGTATTTATTCTTCCGGTATTTATCAGTGAATGATTCGCCTGACTATCGTAATTAATAATAACCTCAAAGGTATAAAATCACCCTATGACGAGGATAAATCGTTGTTGCAAAAAACCGTTGACGGCGCACTTATAGGTGGAGTCGATGAGGCCGGACGTGGATCTGTTATTGGCCCTTTAGTGGTTGCTGGTATAAGTATTGGAAAATATGGCATTTCTTGCTTGCACAAGTTGGGTATCAGAGATTCGAAGACGCTCACGCCTAAGGCCCGTGCAAATTTTTTCAGAATTATCGTACACTTGGCAAACTCTCTTTACGTATCCAAATTCCTCTCTCGTGAAGTCGACAGCTATGTCTTTTTTAACGGATTAAATGAGCTTGAAGCAATAGGCATGGCTGAAGTTATCAATAATATCCACGCCGATAGAATTTACGTCGATGCGTGTGATATCAATCTAGAACGTTACAAGAATTCAATAAAAAGGTATTTGTGGACTCCAAAACCAAAAATTTACTGTTTGCATCATGCAGATTGTTCGAATGTAGTTGTTTCAGCCGCATCCATTGTCGCTAAAATCATTCGCGATAATGAAGTTCAAAGGATTCGTGAGATTTATCATGACATAGGAAGCGGCTACCCTTCAGACAAGAAAACCATGTTTTTTATCAAAAAATGGATCACCCGATACAAGGCTGCGCCTCATTTTGCCCGAAAATCGTGGAGACCCTTAAGAATCATGCTTGATGGCGAGAGTACAAAAGAATCACTTGGGCTCATAAATTGCACGTATTAATGCGTGGTCTTTATCAAAAGGTCCTAAATCTATAATTTGCTTGATACCGAACTTGCTATTCTCCAGTTTCTTTGCCTCTTGGGCGATAACGGTCTTGGGATTCAGAAGTACATTGATGCTCCTTGTTTTCACAACCAATAATAATGCACCGTTAGGTTTGAGGTAAACAAAACAATTCGCAATAGCAATTTCAGTTTGATCAGGTTGCGCGATATCACAGTACAATACATCAACTGTCCCAAAAACAGAAAAATAAGATCTAGGTTTCCGGGCGTCTTCAAGTATAGGCACAATGTTCTCTCTCTTTGAAGCTAGATTTTCTAAAAGCTCCCGGGCAACTCTTGATGAAGATTCGACTGCAAAGACTAGACCATTTATTCCGATAATATCAGAGATATGACTTACAGTCGTGCCGGTTGAGGCACCTATGTACAATACTTTGTTTTTATTCATGACCGGCAGGTCAGTGAGGCCATTCTGTAAGGCCGCAGCAAGTTTACTTCGAAACGGGTCCCAGACTCTATACTCCTCCCCATCGTATTTGACGAGCTTCTCTCCATAAACGTCAACACCTTTGACTAAATTCAGAGTTGCGAGTTGCTTTTCGCCATGGATATTTATCCAAGCAACTGAGTTAGAATTGAATAAGTTCAAGGCTTAAATCTTCAATTCACTTTATTGCCAAAATTTCTTCGGCAAATGCAATTAGAGGCCATGTTGCGGCGTTTTCCCCTTTTTTCATTAGAATCGACGCTTCGAGAACTTTTTCCTTCGAGGGTTTCTATTTTTACTACGTTTAGAGTGCTCTAGATAAGGCGGCCGACTATGCGCTAGGTATTTTTCGTTTCTTTTCTTTTCTTTACTAGGTTCTTTATATTTCTCTTGAATCTCGGCGATCCTGGTATTCAGACGATCCGAAATGAAGGAATCCTTCACACCAGGACGAAAAAGATCGATTCTTGCTGCAATCGCTAGCTTCGAGGCCAACGCCCTTGCGATTTTCCCACGCTGCCACCTAGGTGCAGAATGTATCAGTGAATGTTGAAAAAGGAGTCCGTGCTTGGGCGGATTTGCTCCGGTTCTAAGCGATCTGAATAGAGCCTTCTCCGCGCCCAATATTTGAATCGTACTTGCAGGAAGAATCGCCAATTTGTTTAAGCTTCCCGCTTTAGCAATTACTCTTGCTCCTACTGGTGCTGTTAATAACTCTTTGATGTTTGGAGCCACGATTGCCATCATGTACTCCAAGTGTTCTGCTAACGTCTTTCGCAGTGTTGACTGAATGATTATTTGTTCAGCAAGCTTTTTTAGAACTTCTACATTTTCTGCAGTTATCTCACCACCCCTGCTCCGTTGAGAAGCAGAAACTATCATGTCGGCCTTTTTATCTTCGATTCCGACGGCATTCAAAATTTCCTCAGAAACATTTTCTCGAGATCCAGCCCTTTTTACAATTTCTGCATAAGCAGTCAGGCTAGTAATTAGATTGTCCAGTTCAGGGAAGTGTAACCCATACCACTCACGCATCCTGGCACCTAAAGTGTTAAGGACTTGATCAATTTCATCAAGAGCATTAATTGCTTGAGCTACATGGAGATCTAATCTCTGAGATTCTTCTTTGACTCGCGAAGATGATATTTCTATTGCAAAATTTCTTAACTCACGTATTGCATCTCTTTCATCGAGCGCAAATCCACATCTTATTAGCAGCATCTGCTTTTTGTTCTGAATTTCATCTTGTTCCTGCACAGTCATCATGTGCGTTTTTAGACCAGCAGCTAGTAGAAGGTCATTTAAATTGGAATCATTAACAGATATGTCGTCAAAATTGTAAAGCGCCTCGGTAAGCTCTTCAAGTTCTCTGGGTATCGTTCCTGACTTTATCGAACGAAACGATTGTGCAGGATTATTGAATCTATTCGAGACGATAACATTATGGTCTGCATCAAATGCGGCCATACCTAATTCTAGAAGCACGAGAGCACACCGGTTTGTCATTCGTATACTTCCTTTCCGTATCAGGTATTAAAAAAGGTAGCATCCGATTGTTTCAAAACATTATAATCACGGGTCAAAAAAAAGGCTAAGCTAAATCTATTACAGCGCGTTTCTAAGTTATTCAGGCGCCAATCTTAAAATAAAAGATGCAAATAAAATCAGAATTGTTGTTTCTGTCTAGAAAAAAAGAAAAGTCTGACACGGATACGCGGAAGGTTACGATGACCAAGCAAGTTGCAGATGGAATTATCACGTATTCGAAGACGTGGCATCCAAACGAGGGAATTTTGATCTTGAGAGGTAGGAGCAAGAAGCAACAAACCATAATTGAAGGTTTAGTCGTTCCACCGTTTTCCACACATGGGCCATACTATTCAGGTTTTCCGACGTATGATTTGCCTTTTGATCTCTCATACATAGGCACAGCTCACTCCCATCCAGGCGGTTCCAATAAACCGTCGCTAGAGGATCTGAATAATTATTACGGTGTGGTCTCCATTATTGTAAATTATCCCTACGAATACAATACAATTGGAGCATTCGATAGAAATGGTTCGCCAATTGATCTAGAAATCCTTGATGCGAGCTGATTATGCATCCATACGCAGAAGGCCGAGTTCAGAACTTTCTGTCGGCTAAGCCACTATCTACCCTTAATATTTACGCTAGACTCAACCGCATTACCCATAAGCGCAAACGCAAGTCCTGTGAGTGCAATCATCAAACCAGGTGGAAGTATCCACCACCATAGACCCTGAGCTGCAGCCTGTCCAGAATTAGCTTCATGAAGAATTTGTCCCCATGTGGGAATTGAGGGATCACCCAACCCTAAGAAACTCAATGCTGCCTCGGCTAATATAGCACTTGGGACTGCTATAGCGATGCTAGCAAAGGTCAGCGGGAGCAATTGGGGTATAACATGTTTAAATATAATCTTTATATCAGACTGTCCCATCAATTTAGGAGCTTCTACGTACTGTAAATTTTTCAGCTGCAATGCAAGGCTTCTAGTGATTTTTGCAGTGCCTACCCAACCAAAAATCACAAGGAAACCTGTAATGAAAAATATACTCCTGCCGATTATTACTGACAAAATAACTAAGAGTGGTAGAGTAGGTAACGAATAAAATAAGTCATTTATTCGCATCAATCCCTCATCAGTTCTTTTTCCCTTATATCCAGCAAAAACCCCGTAAATTAATCCTATTGTAATTGAAGCTATTGAGACCGTTAGTCCTATAAAGAGGGCTATAGGCGTTCCCCATAGAATGCCTATAGTGAGATCTCTGCGGAGATCATCGGTCCCCATCAAGCCATAAACTCTTCCACCTAGAACCAGACCAGACTTTTCCACAGAGTCTGAACTACCAAAGAGATAAAATGCTTCCTTCACTTGATATTTTCCCTTTAAAACCTTTGCTTGATCGGTTTGGGAAAATAACATTATTTGAGGAAGCGATTCGTCTTGGTTATATTTGAAGAGACCCTTTTCAAGACGAAGGTTTTCGGTTATCAGGCTGTCAGTAGAGAAAACTATCGCGCTGAATTCGTTTTGAGCCGACGTCCGAATAAGTGAAGGTGGTAACGCAGAACTATATATCTGAAAATCTTTACCGTCTGGTCTAATTACATCAATCTTTAAGACCGGAGGTATCTGTCCATATTTCACAGCATAAGGTACCAAGAAATCAGTTGGGTAAGAGTCGTAATTGAAGTTAATTGTATAAGTGTGTGTCACAATTCGTATCCCATTTTCTATTGTACTTGACACCAAAGCCTGGTCTGACTTAAGAATTATATGTTCAGGCAATTTCAGCCCAATATTTGTCCAAGCTGGTGCAGCAGCCTTGGGATAGTAAATCCAATAACCGGGGTTGTTCCATTGCTTGAAGGAGTCCAGCGGTATATAAAATACAGCATACAAAGTAATTGAAATCAACAATACTAATATTATTGCTCCAGCTATTCCGCCCTTAGAATGCGAAAACTTTCGTAAAACTGATGCTTGTGATACTAGTTGAATTGTCATCCTACTTTCACTCGTGGGTCGAGGAAGGCGTAAATGATATCTGTGACAAAAATCGTGATGACAAAAATCAGTGTAAAAATGTACGTAAGCCCAATTATAATAGGAACATCCATTACTGAAATCGCGTCATAATATAGTTTGCCCATTCCTGGCCAATCAAATACTGCTTCGATAATTATAGCTCCTCCAAATGAAGATGCCAAACTTAATGCAATTCCTGTTATTATGGGCGGACCGGCATTTTTCAGGGCATGTGAATAAAGTATCCTTTTTTTAGGAAGTCCGATCGCCGTTTGAGCTTTGATAAAATCTTCGCGTAAGACGCCAACAATAAAATATTTCACGATGTATGCTGAGGCACTCAAACTCACCAAAACTATCGTAATGAGAGGTAGTGTCATATGATAGAGCAAGTCCAGAATATAGAATGGATCTGAGGGAGAAGTTAACGGCGTAGAGCGTGCCGGAAAGATCGGGTAAACAAATGCGAACGCAAATATCATGATCATTCCGACCCACCACGAGGGAAAACTACTAGTTAATACTGCGAAAAATGAATTGATTTTATCCCATATAGAGCCTGACCTGTCTGCAACAAACGCACCTGTATAAACACCAATCAAAGATACAATAATAGTTGATGACGTAAACAATAGAACAGTCTTTGGCAGTTTTTCTAATATTATGTCCTTGACGCTTGAAGAACCGGAAGCAGTAGTAAAAAAATGTGATTTTCCTAAGTCCAACATCACCAGTTTCACTAGAGTATTAACGAAACGCTGCGGAGAATACCAAGGTTTATCCAAACCAAGAGCCTTGATATGAAGTAGGGTTTGTGTATCTACATACTTTTGACGTTGGTCTGGACTTTGAAATTGAAATTTTCCTTGATTCACACTATTCACTTCATCGAATCTGACTGCATCAATTAGTATCTTATCCATTGTAGAACCAAGGAGAACCAGGGTAAGCACCATAGTCGATAACACAACTAGCAGCATATTTAGTGATCTTCTAATTAAGAAAAAATGGAATCTAGTCAAGCATGATTCATCCTTTGAAACGAGCGAAATTCTCTATTAACACTGTACTATAAATATCCGGCCGAAATGCTTCCCGGCCATTTGCAAATATTTTTAAAGTGTTAGGGCCAACAGACAGTTTCGAAGTATCGTTTTCTCCTAATATGATATTATAAGCACCTAATTTGTTATCGACAAAGTCGGGCTTAGCTACACCTTGAACAACTACCCTGCCATCTTTATTTGAAATAAAGTAGTTCACAAGTGCATCGTTGCTAGGTTTTCCACCTACGTCCACAGTTAGGTTGACTGCGACATTAGGTTGCCCAATTGATATGAACTGTGGTGCGATGACACTTTGAAGTGTTGCAAGTTTAGGATTTTCAAACGAACTCCAATAACCTTCAGCAAACGGGTATGAAGGGTCTCTAAATGCTTTTATGGTAATTACTCCGCCTGCAGGATTATAGCTATCTAGGTAGAACGGGCCATTTCCAATAACAGCGTTCTTATGATTTGTGATCCAATTTATGCTGGCATCGTATCTCTTCGTTGCATTCTCCACGCTTACAATCCCCTTAAGAGCAGCCGGAACGTAACCTTCATCCTTCATTTTCTGGAGTTCTTCTTTTATCATTTCAGCATGTGCCGGAACTAGCAATGATAGCATATCGACATTTTTCGCTGTAGCTTCTCCAGTCGAATAAGCAAGCTTTCCTGAAGTTACAATCCTTTCAGTTGCTGCAGTTATTTCCCAAGGCTCCGCCGGCCAAATTGTTGCCGAGTCAGCAATTTCCTTTTTGTCGTAGTGCCACATGTTGATGTAAGACTCAACTTCGTCATTTGCAATGAATCTCAAGCCTTTTACCAATGGAAGGGCTGCCTGTACTTGAGCTGTGAATTCTGGGTCAATGGTAAGATCGCCTTTTCCGGTATTGGTTCCCCATTGGAAGAGGAAGTATTGCGTATAGAGCAAATCCGATTTGTCCATCGGAATTCCATTATGCCAATTAGAATAGAGAATTTTATAGGTGACTTTACTCATCGATGAGGCGTTTTGGCCGACAGATTTCCAATGCTGCGAATAAGGATCCCAAATCTCGGCATTAGCTGGAACGGTAAGCTTCCCGACTGGACCCTTCGTAGAAACATTCACCCACTGTTCTCGCATTGGTATCACTTCGCCAGTATAGGGATTTCTAAAGGTAGCACTATCAGATATAGCAGAATAGATCTGGGTGCAATACACATCTTTACAACCCTCTACATTATTCCAGGCGCCCTGGTAAATCTGTTTGACACCGATGTCAAGAAAATTGCTACTCTTCGGAGTCCTAGCATTCATAAGTGAAAGTTTGCTTGTTATTCCAGCTCCGAAATCATTAATCAATCCCTTTATTGCCGAAGATGCAACAAACGGCTCAGTATTTTGCGCAACAAAGATTCTGACAGATTCTTCGACCCCTGCCCTAGTGGCATTTTGAAGTAGCTGATTCCTCTCTGCCTCAGAGGTGAAATTAAAAAATTCAATTTTTTGTGTTAATTTGTCTAGTGTCCCGTTTCGATAATTCCAGAATGCAGGATTTTGAGCACCAGGCATATTCCCGAAATATGGTGCGTACATCTGAGAGGCGACCACGGGGTTATATTTTACGAATGCAGACGTACCAGCATAGGCTTCCGTGTAAACCTGCCAAAGAAAGTCTTGAGGATTAGAGCCATATACGATCGGATTTGCCTTGTTCAAGTCTCCAAAGTCTGTTAGAACGTTGAAGCCTGCGCTCTGAAGCTCTGAAGCCACGAGCTCTCCCATGGATAGTCTCTGTGGATCATCGCTCCTGATAAGAATTCTAACATTAATTGGATTTCCTTTAAAAAACCATTTGCCTCCCTGGTTAGCTGCGCCTTCCTTAGTAAGTGTATCGGATATCAATTTTTGTGCGAACTGTGGATTGTACCTGAAGCCGAATGATTCTATTGTATTTAAAACATTAAGATATTCAGGAGAATAGACGCCGAATGGAGCAACTAGCGGTGTACCATAGCCTCTTAAAATTTCGTCTACAACAAAGTCGCGATCTACCAGGTAATTCATTGCAAAACGAACCTGTCTGAATTGGAAGGGGTTTATCGAACTATTATCTCTTGAAGGAGCTGGATTCAGCAAGAGCCCAAAAGAGCCTGCGATTCTGTCATATACTTTCAAATTAGGATCAGCCTTGACAGTAGAAACCGTTTCCAGCGGTATCCTAGAAAAATAGGTATCTAAATGACCTGATTTTATCTCCTGCAAAGCAACGTTATCATCCAGGTATTGAATGAATCTCACCCCGTCAATGTATGCGCCTTTTGTTGGTGGCTGAGCTCTTACCACTGAATTTAAACACACTCCAAATAATAACAGACCGATAACTGCGATGCCGCAAAGAAGTTTGGTACGCATAAATTAAGTCTTTATTTCATCTAGGCTTCTTAAAACTTGTGAAATCTGAAGAGCGCCGTCCTATTGATATCGAGGCTAGGGTTGAGATACCTACTTGATAGGTATCTTGCAATATCTGTTGAAGCAAATGTACTCAACCTGCTCCTATTGTTAAAATTCGAAATCGAATTTGATAGATCTAAATGCTGGCTTCTTTCCCCTACCATAACATCACAGTACATGCTCGCAGGATCGCAAATTGCTCGCAGGTCAGCTCCTTTCTTAGTCCATTCCGGCACCTCATTATTCGAGTGAGCAGATTTCTCCCAAGAGGGATCTTTTTCAATGATCCATCTAGGAATTCTCCCGACCGCTTGCACCATAACCTTGTTGCATGATTCCTTAATTAAGATTTGTATATGTCCTTACTGCGCACAACTCTGCTTGTTCGTTATGGGATCTACACTTTTTAATGACTATAAATAATCATATCATCAATCTAAACCTCACTTACTACAAATCTCTGAATCTAAAGAAAACAATCGTAGCAACCTGATGGTAATCCATAAATAAGAGAAAAAAGTATAAATATAAGATGCTTAAACCTGTCGTTTTTATCGTCAAGAAATTTTATGGTGAAGAAATTTGGTAAAGGATATATCAGTATTTAGCGACCGGTGTCCACGTTGTGGAAAAGGTCCGATGGTTACCGACAATTCTAGTGGAGAGATGTTTTGCGGCAACTGTGGGTTCGTAGTTACCGAGAGGATTGAAGAGATGGGCCCCGAATGGCGCGCCTTTTCTAAGGAGGAACACGAAGACCGGAGTCGAGCAGGAATTCCTACATCCCTTGCCATGCACGATATGGGCCTTGCGACTATCATAGGTCCAGTCGACAAAGATGCATCCGGAAAGCCATTGTCTGCATCGATGAAGAGTACAATTGAAAGATTAAGAACGTGGGATAGCAGGAGTCAGGTGCATGAGCCTGTCGACCGCAATTTTAGGCAGGCATTTAGTGAGTTGGACAGACTTAAGGACAAACTTGCTGTTGGCGATGCCGTGATTGAAAAGGCCGCGTATGTCTATAGGAAAGCTCTTGAAAAGGGACTTGTGAGAGGGCGCTCAATCTCTGCGTTAGTAGCCGCGGCACTATATGCTGCGTGCCGTGACACTGAAACACCTCGGACTTTAAAGGATATCGCTAATGCTAGTAATATTAAGAAAAAAGATGTTGCTCGTTGTTATAGGCTACTTATTAGAGAACTGGACCTGAAGATGCCCGTAGTAGATCCTGTGAAGTGTGTAGCACGAATAGCCAGTAAAGCCGGCTTGTCTGAAAAGACAAAGCGTAAAGCCCTAGATATCCTAAAGAGAGCCGAAGAAGGTAAAATCTCGGCAGGAAAAGATCCAATGGGTCTAGCCGCTGCCGCTTTATATGTGGCTTGTGTGATGAACGGTGAGAATAAGACTCAGAAGGATGTGGCAGAGGCTGCTGGGGTGACAGAAGTCACTATCAGGAATCGCTATAAAGGTTTAAAACTGCACCTTAAACTCTAGGGATCAATTTGTGGTACCTTACGATGGACCTTTACTCGATAACCCTATCTAATCGCCCCAATGATCGCCAGAAGGTATAAGAAAAGCAGTATCTATGACGTCGACCATTTTTGAAACAGATGTCCTACTAAGGTTGTTCGGCTCGTTAAAATAAATGTACCTGTGGTGCTCCCTTCTACTATTGCACTTCTATAGCAGCCTCATTAAAGCCAAGCTTTACCAAGTATCCCTTGACATCATCCCTATGATCACCTTGAAGCATGATGAAACCTTCTTTAGCGGTCCCGCCGCAAGCAAATCTGCTCTTTAGTTCCTTAATGATCCGTTGAATGTCACTCAATTTTGGATCAATTCCTTCGATCATAGTTGTTGTCTTTGAAAATCGCCTTGTTTCTAGACGGACTACAACTCTCGTATCTTCTTTATCCAGTTCACCACAAGCACACAGATCATCGGGCAAGCCACATTTCTTGCAAATAACGGCCATCTTTTAGTAAATTATCTTCCCAATTCTTCTTATTAAGCCTTGCCTGGTCTCGTTTTAGCTTGAAACTAGCGAATGTAATCAGAGTAGCCCATTCGCGATTGGGTAGTAGGGAGCAATTCTGCATAACAATAAATCCTGTCAAGAGGGGAGAGGTGGCCAAACTAGGATTGTCTGACTAACGCATTGAAGAAATTCAACTTGACTAAGGACTTCTGTAGCAAAAAAAGATATTGCGCTATTGTGCATCGAATACCAACACGAATGGTTAATCGACCTAATAATAAGCAGAATTCAGGTAAGTTAAAGGACGCAGCATCTTTGCTTTTGAAAGGCGGCACACTTATTAATGATCCTTGTCCCTCGTGCACTGGAGTACAAGTCAGGTTCCAGAATCAG
>JBPYDU010000059.1:0-3386 GCA_051985995.1 Candidatus Nitrosopolaris sp. | reverse complement strand
GATAAGTAGCGACCCGACTCTCTCAATCGGCATGGTGAAAACTACTAAACAGTTTCTAGAGAACGACATTCGAAGCTCAGGCAACGTTGCCCCTTAACTGGGGCCTGCCGGTTAAAATCGGTGGGTTGCAGCAAGCCAACTTGAGCCCCTTTAGCTGAGATAATATATTTGAATAGACAATCGGTAGTATCTTCAAACGCCTTTGAACCATTGAAATGAAGCACACAATAGATCGCCAAAGCTGAAAATTTCCCAAATTACAAGGATTGATACCTTTTTGCAAAATATTTACAAGATGCTTTAGTTTCATGGCTAACTCAGCTCAGTCAGTACTACAAGCTAACACAATATATAGCATACAAAGCAGCACTAGGAGGTATTAAGGTAATTCAAGTGTCAGAAGCAAGGACTTCACAATATTGCAGAAAATGTTATCAGAAAGGTGCACGGAAGATACAAGGATTGTTTACCTGTGCTAAATGCGCTGAAGAGAATGCTGATAGAAACGCCGCTTTCAATATTGCCTATCGGGCTTTAGGATTTATTTCTAAAGTAGGGGTAACTGTGAACATGCCCAATACCAGAACTTTCGCTAGCGTAGACAGGAACGCAATGATGACAAAAGAAGCCACCTATTTTAATAGGCGGTAGTTCACAAGCCAGCGTATATACGGAATTGATAATAGTAATGCTTGATCTGTCCTCCTGGAGCTATGTCCTCTTTTATGGAACAGTGGTTTCTGCGGTTCCATTTCTAATAATACTATTGGCGACACCGAAAGTAATTAAATCGCTCATAACCAAAGGGAGTGTAGTTCGCGATTATCATAAACCTGAAAAGCCTAACATTCCAAGACCCGCAGGTCCAGTATTGATCGTAGGAATAGCTATCGCAGAGGGTATTCTCTTTTTGATTACTCGGAACACACAGGTTCTCGCCATTCTATTAACCACAATAATCGCATTTATTGTAGGATTTATTGACGATAAAAAAGTCATGCCAGGATGGTATAAGCCTGTTGCACTAATTCCTGCTGCCATTCCGTTGATTGTTTTAGGGGCTCATGGAACTCATCTGAATCTTATCTTTGGCAGCGTATCCATTCCGCTTCTATACATTCCGCTTATACTAATCATTATTCCAGTTGCTGGCAATACGATCAATTCAATTGATGTCTTGAATGGAGTAGCTACCGAAGTTGTGGTCATCGCGATGATTCCGCTTTTAGTCTCTATAGCCGTCTTTGCCAACAGTGTCGTATTTATTGCCGCTCTTCCGCTGCTTTGTGGATTAGTTGCATTTTACAAGTATCATAGGTTTCCAAGTAAAATATTTCCAGGAGATTCAGGCACCTTACTGATCGGATCTATGTACGGTGCCCTCGCAATTGCTGGGAGCTCTGAGACTATAGGAGTCATTGCATTGCTGCCGTCAGTGATGAATTCATTTTTATTTCTTAATAGCGTCAAGAAAATTGTAGAACATAGACAAGTTAAGTCTCGACCCACAATCCTGACGAATGATTTCAAATTAATGGCATCAAAAGAGAGGAATGCGCCTACAACGCTACTGAGATTAATCTTGGCAGATGGTCCTCTGACTGAAAAAGAGATTGGCAGAAAAATAGTTAAATTGGCAATATATAGCTCTTTTCTAGCACTGGTATCCGTTGTTATACAATACCATTTTCTCTCAGGTTTTTTCTCCAAATGAGACTCATATTTATGGCAAATAGATATGCTTAAAAGTAATACCAAATATTCCTTTAGTGTAACGGTCAAATACGTCCGCGTTGATACGATTCCTAATTTTCTGGCTAGCATTCGATGAAAATTCAGAAATACGAGAAAGTAATTCTACATGTTATCTAATCATAAGCAGGCATCCTTAGCTGATAACGATGGTCAACGATGGTATAGAAGACATTCCCACATCATCATTGCCTAGCCATAGGTAAGGTCGTTGCCATCGTTTTGGAAACCGCAAGGTTACAATCTTTTGCCTGAGGCACAGAGAAATTCTGAAGTCAGATCAAACTATCCTGATGAAATGGCAGCTTCGCCGTGTTTTTTTGTTCCTATGTCAACAGCGTCGTTCACAGAAGATATGAAAATCTTGCCATCACCTGCTGAGCCTGTGCTAACTGTGGCTAGTATTGTATTGACCACTTTTTCGACTTGAGAATCCTCAATCACTGTAAGTACGTTGGCTCTAACTGAGAATTCGGAGACATATCTTGATGTTCCTCTACCACTTTCAACGACAGGCTTCGCCCCTTTTCCACGGCCTCTAGATTCGAAGATGGTGCAACCCCCTACTCCGGCCTTTTTCAGAGCTTCATTTAGTTCTAGAACCTTTTCATTACTGATAACGGCTTCTACACGTTTCATTATTTGCTATTAAAAGATGTAATAATAAAAGCTTTCCTTCGAATCAAAATAATAAATTGTAGAGAACGTAGATTTGGTTTTGAACGTAATATTGTATAGAGTACCCTTATGAACACTTGTAGATATAGAATAAGATTGATTGACAGAGTTGTCTTTCAAATGGTATTAATATACTTATCCATAAGAGTTAGAATTTAGTAAGTATTTATCCTTGTATCGTTTACTGCTTGTCGTATGACACCTAAAACCAGACCAAAGGCAAAAAGGAAGGGAAAACTGAAGGGAGAAAGCACAAGTAGGCAACCCGTACAAAAAAAATTTTGCGACGGCCGAAGAAATTCCATCTGGAGAAGCGAACCGACCCCACGTAAGCAAAGATCTACGGTGGAAGTGAGTATACCATCGTCGTTAGGACCTTCAACGACAGTTTATGAAAGTCAAGAAGTCGCCTCGGTAGCATCTTAACCTGACGAATATAACGAGAAGCAATATGCTGGATTCATCTAATCGAGTTCCTGAGACACTCAGGTCCTAATTGAGACTGGAGTTTGAGATGTCAGTCCCTGTAGTTGTCATGCAATCTTTTTTCATTGTATTGAAATTAAAATCTGAATAAATTATGGAAAGAGACCACAATTTTGATCAAAGCACGATATATATACAAAAAACCTTTGGATAAATATGATGATAGCAACTCTCGGCGAATTTACTAAACGGGGTTTTGCCCGATTGATAAAACCGTTTGAGAGTTCTACTGATGATCTTGTCAAAATCACTAGAGCCTTTGGAGTTGCACTTAAGGCTCATGGCAGAGACTTTAGAGATGAAAACCATCTCGAACCGTATATCAATCATCCACTAAAGGTAGCTCTAGTTTTTACTGAGGAGCTGCACATACTCAATGCAGATCTCGTATGTGCAGCCCTTCTTCACGATACAACTCTTAAAGAGAATATTGACTTGAGGCAGGATTTTGGCGAAGTTGTACATGATGT
>JBPYDU010000058.1:0-8897 GCA_051985995.1 Candidatus Nitrosopolaris sp. | reverse complement strand
TGCTTTTGAAAGGCGGCACACTTATTAATGATCCTTGTCCCTCGTGCACTGGAGTACAAGTCAGGTTCCAGAATCAGAATATATGTATAAACGGGTGCAATCCCCAGGACCTCGTCGAAAAGGCCTCTACTAACGACGAGGTGAATAAGAATAAAAATACAAATACAAGTGCAAATAGAAGTCTAGCAAAGTCGATAATTCAAGAAAAAATAATTATTCTAATCCAACAAATCAGGGAGGAGAATGATATTTCGATGCAGAAGATAAAAGCGGATCTTATAGAAAGCTATCTAAGGATTTTGGAGAAAACAGCTACTCTTGAAAACCAAGACACCAAGGTTAATTGATTTTCTATCTTTAATAAGCCCAACCCTTTAGGACGGGACTGGAGAAGATCTTTACAATGGCTTTGATAAAAATACTTTACAAGCTAACAAAATAATCTAAACGGAATGTATTTAAACCCGACTACCTAAAATCTGAATAACTTGAGCAAAAAAAAGAATGCTCCTCTGCCAGCTTCGAGCGCAGGGCTATTGAGGTTCTTTGAAGATGAGACCAAAGGAGTTAAGATAAAGCCAGAGATCGTTCTCGGTGTCACAGGCGGGCTCATCGGTATCTCTATTTTGATACGGATTCTTTTTCCGGTTGGCTGACGTATAGGTACGAATAGCGTTTCGGTTATCCATAAAAGATGGTCCTTTACTAGGTTAAATCCCTCTTCGCATAAGATCTCTTATCTCATCTCCCTGCTAGGAGGAGCTGTTGTAATCGTTTTGGCTTATACTAATATTTTTAAGACAGACATATCAACTCTAGGTCTCCATCTCGCTCTCGGTTTAGCTGCAATAACTGGTTCCGTCTTTCTGGACTTTTGGGCTCTGCGTGGAATCTCTCTCAACAAAATCTCAAAGGTTTTTCATGTTTCGGCGTTTGCATCTGTGCTATGGGCCCTTACCATAATTGTCGGAATAGTTTTGCACTCCTTACTATCAAAGACAACTAGTCCTGCGGTTTATGTAGTTGAGGGAATGCTGTTGGCAGTCGGTATGCGCATCGGCATTTTCGTATCTGTCTTCGGTGCGGGCATTGTTCGATCTATACTTTCTGCCTTCATTCAGCCAGTCCTTTTATTACTGGCCTTCGTTCCTTTGGCTTTCTATCACTCAATGACCCCAGGGATTGCCTATGGTTCAATTTTCATAATCTTAGCTTTGGCATGGGTTCGGCTTGCGGATAAGGCCGGAAGTCCAAATGTAAACAGCACATTTAAGGTCTTACAAGCATTTCTAGCCGCTTGGACAGAAAATAGCTCAGAGAGTATGGAAGAGATTGCCGAATCCCGGGCGCATAAGGAAAAGGTGATTACATATATTGTAAAGTTCAAACAGGAAAGTGCTCAAATATCTATTATCCTCCCTGATTTGCATCCAGGTCCATTCAATCCTATAGGGGGTAGTAACTTGCCGTATCGTTTATATTCTGAATATTCGAGAAATGCACTGATTCTCCATAGCGTTTCTAGTCATTCACGAAATATCCCCTCCAAGTCAGAAGTCGATAACTATATCCGAACACTTTCTCAAGCAACAGTTTCAGAAAGATGCGAAAGGAGTACTATTCCGTACCAGACTAAGATTGGGAGGAGCACAGCAACTGGAATTATTTTTGGCGACTCCGCAATAGTCGTTCTATCGATGGCACCTGTGGGAATGGAAGATATTCCTGAAAGCATACGATTAGCCCTAGAAGAATATTCTTCCAATCTCGGCCTGAAGCATATTCTTGTGGTTGACAGTCATAACGCAATGGGAGAAGAGCTGAAAAAATCAGATTGCGAGAGTTTATTGTCAGCGGGAGAAATCTGCTTGAAAGAATTGATTAATGCCCCCAGATATGTGTTCAAAATAGGATTTGCCAACTTGGATGATATTTCCTGCAACGCGACGCGGCTGACGGAAGAATTAGGACAGTCAGGACTCGCAACTATTGTCTTTGAGGTAAACGGTCAGCAATATGTCGTTGGGTGGGCAGATTCAAACAACATGGATAATAGTCTACGAGATAATATTATTACTAAATTGTCTCGAAACGGAATTCAAGTGCTCGAAATCTGTACCTCAGACACGCATTCTACTAGTGGAAAGAGAACGCGGCAAGGATACTACGCCCTCGGCAATAAAAATAACCATGATGATATTGCAGAAATCTATCTTCGGCTGTCAAAAAAATCTATTGAGAAAGCCACCTCTGCAAGATTTGAGTTATTATTATCGGTATCGATGATCAAAGTAATGGGCAATCGACAGTTCGATGATTATGCATTAGCTCTTAACAGATCTTTAACTCTAACCAAGGTTTTCCTCGCTATTACTTCTGTCGTGTTTTTTGCGATGCTAATTTTGTCCTAGTTCTTGTTTTTATGTATAATGGATGGGGAGAGATTTGAACTCTCGATCACCTGTGTGTGAGACAGGTATCATTACCAGGCTAGACCACCCATCCAGCTACATCTGGATTGTAAGTCAACCATGAAACAATTTGTGGGTATTAATATCTTGAGACGGGACTAGCAGTAGACGCTGTCCCATCCGTCCAATGATAGTTATTTAAGAAAATGTTAAGGTCTATGTCCCTTCACCGAAACCCTCCAAGTATAATCTCTGCTCATCCGATAGGGCGTCGATTTGGATTCCCATAGATTCCAATTTAGCAAGCGCAATTTGTTTGTCTTGGGTTTTGTCTATACTATATACTAGTGGCTTCAAAGATCCTTTAGATTCCCCAAGCTTTAGTACTGATAAAAATTGATTAGCGAAACTCATATCCATGACTTCCGAGGGATGACCTTCGGCCGCTGCCAAGTTTACCAATCGGCCCTCACCGATCAAATAGATTCTGTTACCACTTTTCAAATTATATTGCACTGTTTGCTCGTTAATTTGTCTCGTGCTTGCAGATTGTGTCTCTATAGTTGGTATGGAGATTTCTACGTTGAAGTGACCTGCGTTAGCGAGGATTGCACCGTCTTTCATCCTTGAAATATCTTCTCCCGCAATCACATCCTTACAACCCGTAGTTGTTATGAAGACATCTCCTATCTCTGATGCACTGATCATTTGCGCAACAGAGAAACCATCCAACTTGGCCTTTAATGCCGCTATCGGATCTACTTCTGTTACAATAACGTTACCCCCCATTCCAGCCGCTCGTTTTGCTATCCCTTTACCTACATGTCCGTAGCCTGCCACCACTACATTCTTTCCTGCGAACAGAATATTCGTTGCCCGGATAATTCCATCTAGCGCTGATTGGCCAGTACCATATACGTTGTCAAAATCGTGTTTAGTCTCGGCGTCATTTACTGCCATGATCGGATACTTCAATTTCCCTGCATTTTGTAATGCGCGCAGTCTCACCACCCCTGTTGTTGTTTCTTCCGTCCCACCGTAAACAACGGATTTGGATGCGTTCATATTCTTGTGCATCTCGACAGTTAGGTCAGCGCCATCATCGATTGTGATATTTGGCCCAATACCGATCACCGAATGGATATCGTCGTAGTACTCCTTTGTCGAGATCCCCCTTCTTGCAAACACCGAAACGTGTTCATCAATAGCCAGTGAAGCAGCCACATCATCTTGAGTGCTGAGAGGATTACACCCGCACCAAGCGAGCTCCGCACCAACTGACTGTAGTACTCTTACTAGCACTCCTGTCTCTTTTGTCACGTGTAAACAGCCAGCGATTCTGATACCCTCAAGGGGCTTTTCGCTCTGGTATTTATGTTTTAACGCGACAAGTACGGGCATGTGAGCCTCAGCCCAATCAATTTTCTTCTTTCCGTCAACGGCCAGAGAAGTATCCTTAACATGATAGTGCATATGCTCCAATCAAGCTGCCCTATACTTTAACCTTAACTCCGGGTGTATCTGCGAAAGTGAAGATGGAAACTTATAGCTGGCAATGACTATAGTACTAGTAATACTTGTTGGAACAATACATGTACGGCAATTCTTCAAATCTGCAATCTAATAATTTGATGTGTCGGCTAATTCTTAGCCAAAACTCCTCCAGCTTGAATAACGACTACTTTTATTATATCATTAGCTACTAAGGAAAAGAAACTAGAGACTAAAAATGGTCTCGACCCATCAGGATCTGTCTAACTTGATCATCGGTGACTGGTTCAAAATTTTCGTAGAATTGTCCAACTGAATTAAGCGCTTCAGGGCTAAGGATCACGTCTACAGCGTCAGACTCTTGCCGCAATATATCCACGGTTTGAGGAGGTGCCACCGGCACAGCAATTATCAAATAATTTGGACTATGCTTTCTTATCCAGCGTGCGGCTGCAATAATTGTAGCGCCTGTCGCTATGCCATCATCCGTTAAGATTACGACTCTATTTTTAAGTCTGTAATCGTGACTCTTTGGGTAGAGTGCTCTACGAAGTTTTATTTCCGCTAGCTGCTTTGCTTTCTCGCGTTCGAGATAATCTTCAGATAATTTCAACGCTTTGATAAGATACTCATTCATATAGGTTGTACCGTCCTCCATAATAGCTCCGATGGCGAGTTCTGAATTTTCCGGAGCTCCGAGTTTTCTCCCTATTGCAATGTCAAAATCACTGCAAAGCTTTCTCGCTACTATATCCGCTATGATTACTCCTCCACGAGGTATACCCAATACTATTGCTTGGCTCCGATCCCAAGAATTAAGTGAAGAACTAGTACTCAATCTTTCGGCCAGCATTTTGCCTGCATGCACTCGGTTTAGGAATTTCAATTGATCTACATTGTTTTCCTTCTTTTTTAAAACTTTCATCATAAAGTATAAGACAAACAGAAATACTCGAATAATGTGCGTAAATTTCAGATCGCCGTTGTTGGATATAATAAAGACAAATGTACTGAACAGGCTAGAATTCTTGCATATGAAGTAGGAAAAGAAGTAGCGCGCGCTGGGGCAGTTTTGGTTTGCGGTGGGCTGGGAGGAGTTATGGAATCCGCGTGCAAGGGATCTAAAGAAAACAACGGATTCACCATTGGCATAATACCGCAAGATGAATTTTCTTTCGCGAATGGATTTTGCGATGTCGTCATCTGTACAGGAATTGGATTTGCCAGAGATTTCATTATTGCTAGTTCTGCGGATGGAATTATCGCTATAGGGGGTGGCGTCGGTACTTTGATAGAGATGGCTGCAGGATATATGATAAAGAAGTCCATAGTTGTAATAGCAGGAAGCGGCGGGGTGGCAGATACTTACGCTGGAAAATATTTAGATGAGCGGAATCGTGTGCCTATATTGGTAGCTAAGGACGCTCGTTCCGCGGTGCAAATATTTTCAGATAACAGGTGAATTTCATTTGCTTTTGAGGCTTTGCAGATAGACATCAGGCTCATAACGCGGGCCATATCTCGCAGCCATCTCCCGCAGTTTTTCAACAACATTTCGTACACCAAACGTCATCACTGTAGTAAATAGGTCTGTTTTTAGGCCCATGCCAAGTCTGAGCGCTTTATCGACGTCTTCTTTTGTACACACACTATTTGAAATTAGCCAAGCTGCGTTATTAGCAGAAACAGCCACCAGACCAATTGGATTATACTGTGCTGCTTCTTCGGGTGTTAGGCCTACACGTTCGTAAGTACTTCCACTATATTCATAAAAGCCCTTGCCTGTTTTCTGCCCAAAATTTTGGGCATCAACCAATTCCTTTATTTTCGGATGCGGGTTCACTATTCTAGTGTCTCTAGAATACATCTCTGTTGTGGCCTTGAATATTACATCAAGACCAGTATAATCGGCAAGCTCAAAAATCCCCATAGGGAAAGCCATCTTGTACTTGACTGCTGAATCTAGTTGAGTCATGGAGACTCCGTCCCTATCTAAACAGTATGCAGCTTCATGTACCAATGGAATAAAGATCCGATTTACAATAAATCCGGCAACGTCTTTGCGACACAATACAGGTTCTTTACCAACCCGCATTACAAAATCTAACGCCGTATCTATGGTATGCTGATTTGTGCTTCGTCCTGGAATGACCTCTACAAGTCGCATCAGTTGGGGTGGATTAAAAAAGTGCAATCCTATGAATCTTTCAGGTCGCCTTGTCAGGACGGCCATTTCAGTTATTGGCAATGTGCTCGTGTTAGAGGCATAGACTGTTTTTTCTTCTGCAAACTTATCCACATCTGTATATACTTTCTTTTTAAGACCGAGATCTTCAGGTACCGCTTCTATGAGTAAATCAGTATCTTTCAGCGATCGTTCCATGTCTACTTCGGGCGTGATTCTATTGAATATCCTCTCGGCTTCTATATGAGTGATCGTTTGTTTTTCTACCAGTTTGCTTAGAGACCATTTTACCTTCGCCAATGCTTTATCCAACAAAGAGGATTCTATATCACGTAAAGTAACATTGTAGCCTGCCATTGCAGAAACCTGCGCGATCCCGTGACCCATGATCCCCGAACCGAAGACGGTAATTTTTTTTAAGCGCATATCAAAAGATCAACAGTTTTTTGTAGATTTTTAATTTTTCTATAAAATGGTGCAGCTTAATTAAAGGACCATTTCATGATATATTGATATTTGGATATAGACCGTTTCACCGCAGATGTAGATAGCCTTTCGGCTAAAATGACATCGGGCGAACGAGAAGAATTGGTACAGCGAATGAATTTCGTAAAATATAGGTTGATCGAATTATACAAGAAGAACTTGGTAAAAATAAACCATTCTGTAATGGAGCTTGTATGTGCCAAACACCTCATTCGCTACGGTTATGTAGTCGATGTTGAAAGGCGACTTACTAACATGCTTGTATGTGATCTTCACGGGAGTAAAGGAAACGGAGAGACGGTAGTGGAAATTGAAACTGGATTTGTTCCTCCCGATCATGCTCTAGACCCACTCTCCTACTATTATGCCAGAGTCGCTAGCAAAATAGCTAGATATAGCAGTTTCGCGAATCAGTTTGTTCTTGCAACCACACCAGTAAGTATTCTTCCCATACCTGAGATGTACAGGCGACCACCGCGAGATAGAAGAAACGAGGAAATAACTATGCTTAAACGGATCTGCGATAAATACTACCGGAACCCTCCCGTCACCGAAGAAGAATTAACAAACGGGAGAATTCACATGATCTACATAATAAATATAGATCAGGGAAATGTGATCGAGATGGACGTAGAATCTTATTTTGATTTGGTAAGCCACATGACACCAATATCAAGTATAATTTACGGTCGCCCATAGATGGCAATTCCTACATATTAACCTAATCAAGTTGTTTGTCTTGCTGGGCAGCTTTAGTTGCCGATGAAACAAAGAAAAAACCTTCATTCGCCTTTCTTTTTGTTCATGATATGCTTAGGATACTTATAGCAAATTCAGTAATATTACTTTCCTGAAGGACGAACACATTAAATCACGGGAATGTGAGGACGTATTATGCGAGCGCAGGTGCTGATGTTCAAACAGGATGATCCGGCAAAATGCACTGCTGCAAAATTGGTTAGGTTCGGTTTGGCTGAATCTATTAGATTCATCCGACCTCATACATTGGTTTTAGATCCTTTTTGTAAGATCGTTCTATCAAACCAGGATAGAAGCCTCTTCAAATCAGTTTGCGCTATTGACTGCTCTTGGGAAAAGGGGATAGATACATTACTAAATGGAAAAGCACTAAGGACCGGTCTCTGCCGACGGTTGCCTGCTTTGCTGGCAGGAAATCCAGTAAATTATTGTAAATTATCGAAGTTAACTAGCGCAGAAGCATTGGCTGCATCCTTTTACATCTTAGGATTGAGACATAAATCAGAGAACATATTGGACAAATTCAAATGGGGTCATACGTTTTTCGAATTAAACTCAGAAATTTTAAGAGACTATGCCGACGCCGTCAACACCACGGAAATCCTTGAGCTTGAGGAAGGATACTTTCCTCATCTATCTTAATATACTCAGAATGGTGATTAGGAGATGTGAGCTAGCGTGCGGGTTACTCGAAAGAGAGGAAACTCCTCCCTCATTGCAGGCGCTCGAATTAGCGATAATTAGCTGGAGACAGCTGGCACCGGGACAGAAAAGATATCCAGATATGGGTAGTGATGATGGTGAATAGCCTGAGGCTCATAAGGCGTGGAATGAAAATACCGACCCGAGCGGAGCAAGGCCAAACAGAGCATAAGGATCCTGCATCTGCTCGGGTTGGCCGCTCAGCGGAATCCCGCATAAAACAGAAGGAGGGTTACTACTAGCACACAGCTACAGAACATGATGCATGGTTCAATACCAAGAGGGGTCGGTGGCGCTTTAATTTCTTGATCGATTTCAATTGCTTTTGATGGGATATTGACATAGATAAAAATAAATTCAATAAAGAGGAAGCTGAATCTTTTCTTAGGTCCATGAATCTAAATGGGTACGTGACTGGGACTAGGAATGTACTTTTTGCCACATCGTGATCAGCCAGTCATAGATTATTCAGAACGCACACGGCTATTAATCAGTTATGATTCAACAGTGTGTGCAACCTAATTGGCATAGGTCGACTAGTACTTGATTATTTTAAATATTATTTTAGAATTTAATTATAAAATAGGGCAAACCTCATGGTTCTGTTACTTCCACTTTCCTAAAATGGCGAGCCAGAGTTTGGCGTCGCCCCTCCCCCACGCGGACCTTGGCTAGGTGTGTGTTTAGGGGTTCTTGACTTAAAAAGTACAAAGACCGCAACTGCTCCCATCATTCCGCCGAAGACAAGTAAAACTTGAATGGGAAACCCTCCCGTGGCAGTAACTGTTCCTTGAGGTGCTTGCAAAGTAACCAAGGCGACATCACTATTCCCCGATTTTTGTGTCTTGGAGAATCCAGCAATC
>JBPYDU010000057.1:0-29565 GCA_051985995.1 Candidatus Nitrosopolaris sp. | reverse complement strand
ACATTTTAGAACCAAGAGAAGGAATAGGAGGTCACTGCCTACCAAAAGATACAAAGATGTTTCTACATTCATCATCGTCACCATCAAAGTCTAAAAGAAGCAAAATACTCACAGCGGCCATGGAAGTAGATCAGAATTATCGGAGATATAGACGAAGCATATATGTTGCGAATAATGATTATGACGACAGTGGCAGTAGGGGTATACAGATAACGACATTAGATGATATTCAAAATGCGGGTTTTAATAATCGAGGTCAATATTGTGAGTAGAAAACAGTCGGTAGTAGCATTTGGCGCGCACCCGGATGATATAGAAATCGGGATGGGTGGGACTATAGCAAAACTTAGTTCGCTGGGATATGACGTAAATCTGGTAGTAGCAACGTTACCGAACTTTGTCAAGATAGATAAGAAAGAGGAAAGGCGGAATGAATCAAAAACGTCCGCGAAAGTGATGGGATGCAAAACTCCAGAATTTCTGGACCTAACTCCTGACGAAATCACCTTCGGAAGAAGTTTCGTAACTAAGGTAGACGAAATAATCAATAGATACAAACCCGAAGTGGTTTTTACACAATGGATAGGTGATTCTCACCAGGATCATCAGGCACTTACCAAGGCAGTGATAGCCGCCTCGCGAGACCTCAATAATTTGTTCATGTACGAAACAACTATACCCGGAGGCATAACAGAAAACGCGTTCCGGCCTCAGTTATATGTTGATATTAGTGCAACATTAGACATAAAGACAAACGCTCTTGATTGTTTTGAATCACAAAAAATGCGCTGTGGTCACCTATGGGTTGATGCAATAGTCGGAAGATGCGCGTACAGGGGCTATCAAAATAATACAAGATATGCTGAGGCTTTTGAAGTAATCAAAGTCTCCAAGTGGTAGTTCCAAAGCCATGCAGATTTCGAATCAAACCATCTGAATCTTTAGAAATAATTCAATGTAAATGAATCGTTGCCTTCCACTGTACCTGTACTCATTAGTTTTTCATATGTAGGAAAATCGGTGTAAACCTCGTTCCAATATCTCATGCAGACCAAGCGGCGATAGTTTTTGACTTTGATTTCTTCACCCAGAACAGAGTTACGGAACACGATATCGGGCTCGTTTATCCCTGCGACCGAACGCATCGGACAAGTTGCTGAAAAACGTGGATTGATTTCAAATATTTTGGGTCTATCCTCTATAAGTTTGGCCTGTATGTTAATTGCTCCACTTCCACCTAATTTCAAAGCTGCCTCTTCAGATGATCTCCGAACCTCTTTATAATCATCAATAAAGGCTTTGTAAGTCTGTCCGTTCTTCAGTGTTTTCTGAATTGAAACAGATGACATTACATATTTTCCAAACCTATCGATTGTAACGCCAGAAGTATATTCCGTATTATTGCCGTTCAAGTATTCTTGGAGAAGGGCATGCCAACCTGCTTTTTGTATTTTTGATATGGCTTGCTGCATCTCAGATTTGCAGCGTACTATATAAAAATACAACGAACCATATCCCTCCCTTGGTTTTACCACAATAGGATACCCGAAATCCTTCGCAAATTTTTCATCATCCTTCGGTAAAGCAGATTCAGCAAACGGTAGGTTATTTCGTTTTAGGAACAGAAAGGTTTTCCATTTATCTCTAGCAGTGGTTAATACGTCGATTGGACTCGATAGCACTTTCGCTTTGCTGTCGCTTTCAATTCGTTTCTTCGAATTCCCAATTATTAGTAACTCTTCATCCGATCCTATGTAAATCGCATCCATGTCTTCGTCTCTAGCAATTTTCAGAATGCTTTCAATATATTCGGCGGAGTTAGCCGACGGTAGCAAAACACCATTATGACATCTGTATAATCCCGCCGCCTGGGCACTCATGTCGGCAGCAGTGATTCTATATTTCACTAGGGCATTCTCTGACAAATTTGCAAGTTTCAGTGATTTGATTATTCCCTGCGCAACTATCCCTCCTGCGGCAGTGACTAGTACCTTGGCGTGCATCATAAGAGATACGATTTGGGTATTGTCTTATTCACTAAGAATTCAATCGCTTTAGTTACATACTTAATGATGCTGCTAAGTTATCATTTTTTAACAGGTTTCGTCGCCAAAGTGCCTCGGTATTGACCACGCCGAAATTGATTGCATAGTCTATGATAGACGGTTTTGTCTCTATTGCATTTTTCACTTTTTCGGCGACTTTTATGAGTAGACGTATTTTTCGTTGTTCTTGCTTTAATTTATACAAATTCAATAATACCGAATTAATTGATTCGCCAGCCCTTATAAGACGACCCCGTTCGATTATAAGAGGATCTATTTTATTCTTATAGTCTAAATTTCTTTGTCTTAGGATTTCCAAGTAATTACCAATATCCGGTTTTTTTGATAATGGGAGTAGTTCTAGCGCCTCGGCTTGAGCTAGGCCCTCGTAGACATCTGTGGCAGCCCAGACTAAGGTAATAGGCATTTTAATAGCCAATTCCTTGAAGACCATGGCTCCGACCATTGTATACCCCATACTACCGCCTGTTCCTGAAGCATAGCAGGATATACCGAGATCACGTGAAAGCAATAAAAGAATTGGGATTGCCCTTGGAGATAACCCTTTAAGCATATCCTTTGAGATAGTCATCTCATTTCGACTTCCTAGGTTTAGCTCGATAGCTTTTTTGCATGACATACAGGTGCCTGCCATCGACATCAGATTTTGCTTATCCTTGTACAGTCTTGCTGAAGCCTTACTCCCGCATCGACAGTGCAACCACAAAGGTGCATTCAGGTAAGAAGTCGGGCTGACACCTGTCTCTATGCCGCGACGAAGGAACATATTTTCAGCTTTACTCAAGATGTCTGAATATTTCATAAAATTAGATGTTAAATATTTGAAGCCACTCTCAAAAACAGTAGATATCTCAGATAGTCTTACGAACAATGTATCATACCCCCATTCCACATTAACAAGCTGAGACATTAGAAAAGAGTTAAAATCGGAGTAGGATTTGGATCTTGAGTAAGACTCTTCGACCTTTCGCCAAAAATGCTCAAAGTTATTCAAAATCATAGATTTATCCGATTTCGAATGTCGCTCTGAAAATGAATTTCTAACCCACGAATAAATCTGTATTCTCCAATGATCCACAATTGTCCGTCCCGGCAACGGCGTATTGCACACTAGCTGCCATCTCCTCGATTCGCTAACTGGCATCCGCAGTTCCATCCTACCATCGGAGTGCCTAATGCTTGGAAGCTCTGCTAGACGTATATACGTGTCATCCATAAAATCATGATCTACAATAAGAAAAAAATTAACAATTTTGCTAAGTGAGTTGCGTTCTTCGACTGCCCTCATGAGTGTTTGGAGAAGAACAATTTTCTTGAACACGCCACCATATGCGAATAAGTTTGGTTGGTGAATGGATACAAAAATTTGTGTTTTCGGATCGGTTAATAATCTTAATTTGTTTGTAACTCCGGCAGTCATTGTGCCCGCCTCCCTGTGAAACTTTTCAATGAATATTCGTAACTTGCCCCGATTATTCAGTACACTATCGTTCGCAGTGACAACTTGTGTGTGTGGCAAAATTTTATTGACAGCATCTGAGAGATTTTCTGGTATAGAAGATATATAGTCAGAAATTACTGGTTCTCCTACATTTTCATACTTTGAAAGTAAAGACCTTACTTGAAGCGTACGTCCTAGCGCTGCAGCTGCTGTCGGATCTCCCACTAACATATACAATCCCAACGTCTATATAAATTACCATTCGGATCTCGTACGCCAGATCGCCTTTGCAAACATTATTTCTGTGATAAACACTGTATTAAGAAATTACAAGCTTTTCGTAGGAATAGCCTTTTGTCAAAATGTCAGATATAAAAAAGCTAGAATATTCGTGTTATGAAGTTGTAGCAAAATTATTAGAGGGATTTTTTAATTAGTATTATTTATTCTACTGAGATGCCTAATGCGAGTCCTGATTAATGACCAGTGAGATCAAGTCCGAAATTGTTGCGAATTTCCCTATATCCTCCAGACGATGTGCATCGCTACCCAGGTGGAATTTCACTCCTTTTTCCAGGAATGGAACAATCCACTCAGTGGGAGGCCTGTGATACTTGGCGTTAATCTCAATTATTTTTTTATTTTTAACTATTAAAGAAGCTAAGTCTTCGACTTCAGCCTGTTCAATTCTAAAGGTAGTTTCTGGCGCTATGTGACCGATAACATCGACGTTAGGATTTTCGATAGCTCTTGTTAAAGCATTTAGCCATACCCTCTTGTCATGGTAGACAGTATGAAAACTTGCTATTAAGAAATAATTTTTACTATACTCTTCAGGACAGTTAATAGAACCATCCACTAAGATTTTCGCCTCGAACCCCGGAATTATTTTTACTGGACTATTCTTGCCGAACAATTCGATCTCCCGCAAGTATTGGGTGAGCCAACTTGAAGTCTTTCTGATGTGCTCGGTAACTGCAACCGTTACTAAGTTCAACTCCTCGGCCTGCCTCACTACGTTTGCGATCGTAAGATCATGTGCTGAATGATCGTTATAATTACTGTGAACATGGTAATCTTCTCGCAGGTTCATAGAATACGATACTGATCTTTGTTATAAAAATATTAACCGGATGAAACGAAACAGCCTTTTGCATAAATCCTTATAAGTTATATCCCTTATACGACTGTACTAATCGGTTATGCCATTTGCCTAGATTCACGACGTCGACAGTTCTAGTACCGGGTGCTGCAGGACCTGCCGGAATAAACACCATCAAATCTTTGAAGATGGCTGGCTTTGGAGGGAAAATTCTTTCAACTGACTCCAGCTCGTTATCCGCAGGTTTTTTGATGGCTGACATTAATGAGGTGATTCCTCAGGCTGACGAACACTCTTTCCTTGATAGATTGTTTCAAATAATAAAGATGTATAAAGTTGAAGTTCTGATGCCATCTTCAGGTTCCGATATTTACCCCTATAGTGAAAACCGAAAACAACTCGCAGAGATGGGGGCTGAAGCAATTGTAAGCGACAGAGATAAGTTAGAAATATGTCGTGACAAGATGTTAACGTTTCAAACTCTTTCTAATAAATTTCTTCTTCCATTTACGACTGCTGAGTCAAACAGGATAGACACATTTCCAGTACTTGCCAAGCCTCGCTTTGGGAAAGGAAGCCGCGGCATAGTCAAAATCGACGACGAATCCGATCTTAAATACATAATATCTAAACGCGACGACCTCGTTTTTCAAGAATATCTACCTGGAACAGAATACACAGTAGATGTACTTTCTGATCTAAATGGGAAGCCGATGTTCGCTGTACCAAGGATTCGACTGCAAACAAAGGCAGGTATTTCCACTAAAGGCAGAGTGCTGAGGGATCCAGCCTTAGAAATGGATTGCATGAAAATTGCAGAACTCGTAGGAATTAGGGGTCCCTGCTGTATGCAGATGAAAGAGTCTGCAGAGGGCAGACTTAAATTGATAGAAATAAATCCTAGAATGGGAGGTGGGACCATATTTACGAGCTTGGCTGGAGCTAATTTTCCAGCAATGTTACTAGATATGATCGAAGGAAGGCAAGTGTCGGTACCGGTAATTTCTGAGATCACCGTTATTAGGTATTTTGAAGAATTTGTATTGAGAAGTGAGGGGGAAAGAATACCTGTTGGAGCCAATTTGTTATCGAAAACACGTTTTCAGGTATAGACTTATCACAAGATACCTGTTGGATGTGCATGAGATTTATCAAATGACATGGCCAGTATCCTGTAATTTTCATGACAATGATAGAGAAACCTATCGTCATTCCAATACTTACCAAAATCGCATCCCACCTTCTATTTTTTTTCTTACTTTTCTCGGTTTTCAACTTGTCATCATTATCCTTCCACTAAACTTGTGCATTCTAGGCAACTCCAAAGTTAATTGTAAAAAAAAGGGAGGTTTGCTTTGAATACATTCCATGATGACTAATGATGCTACTAGTTCTACAAATCTGAGCTGCTGTCGAGAATCAAAATCCAAATTATTAACCTCCAAAGAACGGTCAGTACCCAAACAGTGTAATTTCTATGATCAAAGATATATTTTGTTTACGGATTCAAGGTATTAATATCTGTTAATGTTAAAAACGCAATTTCGTTATACGGTCCGTCATATCAGGTCAAAGTTAGTTGAATCGGCGAACCAAAGAATATTGCAAGGTTATTCACGCCTCTTCTAAAATTTGTCCCGCTATACAGTGTCTCTACAGAGATTCTTATTCCCCATCTCAAGATTTGCTCGATGTCGATTAGCTTTTATATTTGAATTGTCTCTTCCGGACGTACATGGGTAGGGTGGAGAAAGGGGTGAATTGTAGCGTTCAAGGTTGCGAGCAATCTGCCCAGCGGTCAATGAGCGGTAGCAAGGCACGTATGGCGGCAGACCTGATTGTCAACTCGGACAAACGTGTTTATCTTTGTAAAACGCATTACAAAGAATGGAAAAAAGTTACAAAAGACGATCGCGAAAACGAGAGGGCTCGATGGCAATAAAAAGGGAAATCCGTATACATCATATTTGAAAAACCTATATTTCCTCACTGATTATACTTTGATCGACTAATAAATGCGATTACTTCAACTTCATTCTGATTTCGCAGCGTATCAACCCATCGCCAAGGAGATCAGAGAAGCCGAAGAAAATGTTTCCAGGCGCAAGGTTCGTTTGGAAGAGGTTGTAGTTAGTCTTGTTGCTATAGAGAATGGAGATAACGAAAGCCTTGCAAGTATTGCAGTTAATCAAATCGAGATCTATCTCGCCAAATTGAAAAGCAATCGATTATTGATTTATCCATACGCGCACCTGACCTCTGATCTCGCACCAGCCGAACGCGCTCTTAAGGTTATTATGTCAATTGAAAAAGTTGC
Organism: Candidatus Nitrosopolaris sp.; assembly: GCA_051985995.1. GTDB lineage: Archaea > Thermoproteota > Nitrososphaeria > Nitrososphaerales > Nitrososphaeraceae > Nitrosopolaris. The sequence continues at coordinate 22,639 of JBPYDU010000057.1, read as the reverse complement.
AAAGGAGCGTACCCTCGAGGTTTATAGAGCACCTTTCGGATGGACCAAGGCTTTTGAAATCAAGGTTAAAGGACATCCATTGGCAGAAAATTATAAAATAATAACCGCACGGGGCCCCAGGAGTGCCCAAGTTGCTGCCGGCAGCGGCGACGGAAGTAGTACTTCTTGGGAAACGATGGTTTCGTCCGCACTTGGCGAAGAAGAAAAATTGGCATCGATCTGGTGCATTTTGGAACCAGGCGGGAAGCTGTCGCCTGTCAAGGACTACGAATTCAAGGCCGGAGATGAAAAGCTGCGATCTCTAGCTAATTATGAAATGGCCAAGAAGAGGTCAAGTGACGATCAGCCAGCTCATATCAGATTAATGAAAAGGATGGCAATTGCGGATTATGAACCTGCTTCAGATGTTGGCAATATTCGTTACTATCCAAAGGGCAAATTGATGAAATCGTTAATTGAACGATATGTTACTCGGCAGGTAATGGAATATGGCGGGATTGAAGTTGAAACACCAATAATGTATGATTCCAAACATCCATCTCTAGAGAGTTATTTCAACCGCTTTCCCGCTCGCCAGTATACCATCACAAGTGATAACAATAAACAACTCTTCTTGAGATTTGCTGCATGCTTCGGCCAATTTTTGATGGCTAGAGACTTTCAGTTATCATATAAGCATCTGCCATTGAGGCTTTACGAGCTTACTCGCTATAGCTTTAGAAGGGAAAAAAGTGGGGAGCTCTCTGGTCTACGACGACTTAGGGCGTTCAGTATGCCTGACTGTCACGCTCTATGCAGCACTATGGAGCAGGCAAAAGAGGAATTACTTCGGCGATTTGAACTATCTACCACCGTGATCAATGGATTGGGGCTTTCTACGACCAACGACCTCGAAATGGCAATACGGTTTACCGAAGATTTCTATAATGAAAACCAGGCATTCATAAATAACATCGTTAGCACGTTTGGAAGGAAGGTGTTAGTGGAGATATGGAAGGATAGATCCTTTTATTTTATTCTAAAATGGGAATTTAATTATATCGACAGTACTGGAAAAGCATCTGCTCTCTCAACTGACCAGATAGATGTCGAGAATGGTAGCCGATATGGAATCGAATTTGTTGACGAGAATGGCAAGAAGAAAAACCCCATTATATTACACAACTCTCCAAGTGGCGCAGTTGAAAGAGTAATATTCGCACTATTAGAGAACTGCGCAAAAGTTACAAGAGAAGGTGGTAAGCCATCACTACCCCTTTGGCTTGCCCACACCCAGGTCCGAATCATTCCGGTGAGCACGCAGCATTTAGATCTGTGTAGAGAAATCTGTGTAGACCTTTCTAGACGAAAGGTCAGGATTGATATTGATGACCGAAATGAATCTGTGGCAAATAAGATTAGACAATCTGAAACCGAATGGATTAACTACACCATGGTGATAGGAAATAAAGAGAGGCACACTGAAACGTTTGTCGTCCGCGATCGAACTAAAGGGGAACAACGAAAGATAATGTTAACGCAACTCGCAGATGAAATAAATTCCTTGACAAACGGGAAGCCTTATCTCCCTCTAAATCTTCCGCCATACCTTTCTAACCGACCACAAATCATGGTTTAGTTAATAATACAAGACACCAGCCTGCTCAAAATCATATCCACTCTTTTGATAAATTCAGGCTCTTGGTCGTAACTTGTTGTCAATACCTAAGATACCCGAAGGTTTTTTTAAGCCGGGCAGTCGTGAGAGGATCCGAAACAAAGTTTGAGACGCCAAGGTTGCTTCACGATAATCACCATTTCTCAATCCCACTTCAACTATATCAACGCCTAAGAGCTTTGCGGTCGAGCTTATACTCTTAAGAATTCTCCTAACGTCAAAGGGATCCAAGCCGAATGGTTCTGGAGTCCCTGTGCACGGTACATAGGGTGAATCGTAAACGTCTATGTCAAATGATATGTAGATATTTACATTATGTGTTACTTTTCGAATATATTTTAATAGAATATCAATCCCCTCATGTATTTCCCACGCATCAAATGTCATAACCTGATTTTTTTTGGCTATTTCATTTTCTTCTCGATCACTCTGCCGTATTCCAATTTGAATTATATTCTTCCCTGGAATATATCCGTCATTCATAATATGGTAAAACGGAGTAGTATGGCACATCTTTATTCCCTCATATTCAGGTTTCATGTCCCTGTGAGCATCGAAGTGAATTACCAATGGTTTTTCATCGGAAAGCGCCTTGAGAGTGTAGTAGGACAGGGTATGTTCACCACCTATCAGAACAGGTAGTTTTTTTGCATCGTGAATTAGAGAAGTTATTTTATGAATCTTGCTACCTAGATACGATAAATTAGAGGCGAGATTAATAGGATTTCTCTTTCTAACTTTCTTGACTGATGCAGGGATTTTCAGATCTCCTATATCGAATATTCTCGCGCGCTCATAGACATCCACGTTCTCGTCCAGCAGAAAAGTTTCAATTTGGCGTGCCGAAGTAAACCTAATTGCTTCAGGTCCCCTCACTGTCCCTCTTCCAAAACTCGTTGTGATGTCGATTGGTGCACCATACAGTACAACATTAGAACTTTCGAATGAAACCTTAACAGGTATGTCTGCAAAGCTATACCTTACTCTCGTCCTTTCGGGAGGAATGAACATATTCGAGAGAACGTCTAGATAGCTTTTCAACATGTATCACGTTGTAAGTGTATAACCTTGACTAAAATTTCTTATTTTTAGCAGAAGATAAACCTTATGCTCATCGCGCACCTGAAGTTTTGAATGCAAGATGACCAATTAGCATAGCAGCTATGATGGAGGGAGCTACATACAAATGTTCACCCACATCTATAGAATTAGATTAGACTCATATTCGATAGCGTGTATTATCCGATCGCCGTCTTAAATTCTGACAGAATGATCTCGTGCACTCTATTAGCACTCAAATTGACGCCAATATTGGAAACATGAATAATTTTTCTTTTTATCGTTGCAATTAGCAGAAAAATTAATTACCCCAGAATAGATCATCTAAGTTCGACTGGCGGGGCTTGCCTAAGAGTGATTTGAAATTAAAGTTTAGGGACGAAAGTAGCTGATCGAACGTTGCTTCCATGGCGTCTAAGTATTTTTCTGTATCTACCTCCTCTGGTCTTGCAAGTTCCACAGGTTTAACCCCGTCCCCGGTCTTCGTCTTTACATAAGATACAATATCTCCCGCTTTTACGTCCCTGCCAATATCAACTAGCAGCTTGGCTGCCTTAATGTGTTGCGGCAAACCTTTGTAAATCCCTGTCTTCGTATCCTTGCCGTCTAATGATATGGCCCAACTTGTTCCCATGGCTTTACCATATTTATCCGGAGATTTATTTATCATCACATTGAAACTAAGTTCTTCTAGTGGTATTTTTCTTTGTTCCAAATAACTCGCGTTTTGTTGAATGATTGCTTTGATTTTTTGTTTAGCAGATTCGAAGTCGTTTTCAGAATTTACTTTGCCCAAAATTTCAAGGATATTATAAAATGCTTTTCGTATAAACGGAGGAGTATGGGATTTTTTCCCAGTTAGACCTTTGACATCTACCGTTCCATCTGCCAAGACACCCAGATAATTTTTCTTAAGAATGCTAAACACCACATAACGATATTGCTTGTCTATCTCTAAATCTACGCCAAGGACGCTTCTAGCCCAGGCAGCTATTTCGTCCACTCGTTTGTTGGAAGGATTTTTCAAAAAAAGTGAGTCAGTATCTCCATAAATCACCTCTATACCTATTTGCTTGCACTTCTCGATGGTCCTTGCGGTGGTACTTCTTCCGATAGCAGCAGTTGCGTCAGCGACTGGCAAACAGTACAGGGGAAATATCTCCGCCCCCATCACTCCGTAAGCGGCATTAAGAATTACTTTAATTGCTTGACTAACTACTCCGTAAAGTTGACGTTCTTCGTGGCTCAGGGTCTTGTCCCTAGACAAGAATTTATAATAATTTACTCTCAAATCTCGTAAGGAGCCTATTAAAAGAGAAGTTATTCCTCTATTTTGTTTGCATATCCAGTGAGTCGTTTCCGGGATATGTTGGTTTGGATCGCTTTTACATGATAAATGGGGACAGTTGACGGTTTCGTAAGAAAGATTGTGAACTTTAATAATGCTGGGATATAGACTTGCAAAGTCGACTACTACTACATTAAAATGGATCCCCAGTATTGGCTCCACAACCAGGCCGCCTCGGTATTTTTTCTCCTTAATTATTGCGGTAGTAGAAGCTGTCCCCTTTTCCTGTAATTCAGCACGTCGTGGGATTAACGCGCCTCGTCTGCGGTGTTCATAATATAATATCCCTCTTATCCATTGGTTAACTCCGAAACGGGAAATATCATCTAGAGATAATCTGCCGATTCTACAGATTACCACTAAAAGTTTCATCAACAAGTTATCATTGAAAGCGGTCAAGCGAAGGGTTAGCTCAGCATCTTTGAGGCAATATTCCGCTAATTTCTGCATCGGAAGATCACTTATATCACCTTCAAAATCGATTTTGCTTTCATCAAGGAGTGCTTCACAAATCGCATTCAATGTGAATTCTGAGTATTTGTGGCTAAAGGCATATAGTTGCACGGATCTGTTCTGAAAAGTTCTGAACAAATCGATGTGCAAACCGTGTCTTGTTTGAACTGGTTCTGCTTGCGTCCCTCGTTTCACAAATGTCTCCCTTTTCACTACTATTGGTACTTCATCTTTTGAAATGACGAGTTTTGTAATCGGATCAATCCTCGGATCTTGTGATCTGGCATAAAGATATGGGAGATCAAAATCGTCACCGTTGTAGGTGAGTATAATTGGGTATGAGTCGATAATTTTAAATGCTTTTTGTAGCATCTCTTTTTCAGTGTTGCAGATCTCTGCTTCTGGAATGAACGGGATATTATATTGACTTTTCTTCTGGTCTAACACGAGTACCTTCTTGAATCCATTGTTTGCTACAAATCCCACCGCAATAACTGCTCGATCATGATCACGAGGCGTAGGCATTCTACCCTCTTCCGATTCAACTTCGATATCAACTGAAAGTCTTCTTAAGTCAGGAATAGGCTGGTTGAGGAGGTTGGCCCAACTCGTTATGTACTGTTGATACTGTTGATTACCGGTTCCTCCTGCTTCCTCTTTAATTTTATCCCACAATAGGTTTTTGAGTTCATGTTGAACCTTGTCTGAAATATGGTGCTCGAATTTGGTAATTTCTTCCCCTTTTCTAAAATAATATGCACCCGGAATTAACCCTGTATCATAGAGATAATTTTCATGATATTTTATGTCTGCTTCCCATGCAGTCACTTTTTCTCTAATACTATTCTCCGTACCGCCAATTGAGAGAGGATCAGGAGCAATTATCTTAAGGATTTCAATCTCTTTATCGGTAATCAACTCCATTTTCTTTGTCTGTTCCAAAGTAAATTTTTTCTCTGTCTCAATTATTTTTTTGACCGTATCGAAATATTGCATTTTTGTGTAGCAGTACGGTTTGTGATTCGTTCTGTCACGCCAAAAGCAGATAGAATGCTCATGAAGATCATAAAACTTCAAGTAAACTTTTTGTTCTTCACCTAAATAGATTGCCGAGAGCAACATAGCAGGACGATTTTCTGGCAGCTGTTTGAAATCCTCAAATCTTCTCCTTTTGCCCCCCAGAATATGTTCTTGCAGAGTCAAGATGTTATTAAATTGCAAATCATAATAAAAGCTTCACGGTAGATCCAGTTAAAGACATAGCAGGAAACTATGGCAAAATAGTTTATCCAATCTTTAGTATAGCATCCATCATATTCCAACGGCTCTATGGAATGAAAATTCTGGCCTACCAAAAGATTTTGCTAGCTGTTTTAGATTAAATTTGTTGGCAATTTTGATAAATAGCTTCAACTGCTTTCAATATATATTCTGTCAAATATTCACAATGTACCTTTCCATGCCGCTTCAGGATTTTTTACTCCCTTTGGAAAACGTAAAATTTCATAGCAACTGTTCTGTTCGGTATGGAGTTAAAAAATACCGCGTCTTGATAACGGACAAAAGGATAATTCTATTCGCACAAAGGGGTCATATTCTCAAGTCAGATGACATTGTAAGTGAGAGACTCGATCGACTTAATGGATTGGAATATTCAGAGAAAGGGATAATGTTTAGAATGTCGAAGATTTCTATCCAGGGTACCACAAGAATAGATATACATGGACCGGCCTCTGAACTAAAGCCGATGTTTCATAATATGCAATCAATCATCAATGGTGAATGAGGAGGCGAACATGGTTTCTAATACCTTTCTCTTTACCTATGCCTAAGGTGGTGAGATAGGTTTAGGTAATACCTTTCTCGATATCTAAACAGACATTTAAGTGAACAAAATTTCATTATGCTTAATATTACCTGGAGATGATATTAATGGTAAGCAAAGGCTATGTCTGAAAGTAGTCAGCTTCTTGTTCGACGAATTAGGGATGGAACTGTAATTGATCATATTGAATCAGGGCGTGCTATGCTAGTTTTGCGTACCCTCAATATAACAGGCAAAGAAGGCAACGTCATTACTGTCGCTCTAAATGTTCCAAGTAGCAAACATGAAAAAAAAGATATCATAAAGGTAGAAAATAGATCTTTAGAAAAGAATGAGACTAATAAGCTGGCGTTAATTGCACCGCATGCGACCATTAATATAATAAGAGAATACAAATTAGTAGAAAAGCGAAAGATACAGCTACCCGATTCCATTGTGGGAATTTTTAACTGTCCAAATTTAAATTGCGTCACAAATAGTGAAGAAGATATCAGATCTACTATCGATATCATAGACAAACATAAGATAATAATGAAATGTAGGTACTGTGGCAGGGCGCTTACAATAAATGAATTAGTTTCGTGATCCAAAAATACCTAAAGTAGTTTACACCGCCTCATACAACTCTTGATTTCGGAGTCAGCCTCTATTCTTAATTATAACAGCTCCTATGATTTTATAAGTTGAGCTGATGATTGAACCAGTCATGTTGGAAGCTGATGATGCCATCGGAGTTATTGATACGATATCGAGTAATCTGATTGGCGTCAGCAAAAACAAAGTTAACTTTGCGAGACTACCTGACACGTTCTGGGGCTATTTTGCAAAGGGACATGACACCAAAGGTAAATTTGCTGTGATTATTACCTATTCGGAAAGCGGTGAGGATGTAGAAGAATTGATAAAGAATTATGAGCGATGGGTGGTAAACAAAAAGGGCGAGAAATAGATCCATCTTTTGTGCATATATAACGAAATTCGGATGGTCACACCTTAATACCTTGACCTAGGTGGGTGACAGACTAAGTAAGATAGACTAAGAGAATCTACAAAATCTTTCAAACAAGCATAGACGGTACGATCGACATTAGCACAAACCAAGACATTAATTATGGTCCAACCGTTTCTGCACTAAATTTATTGGACCGTCTAGGGCTTTTTAACGACGTGATGTGAGTGTCTTAAGAATTATTTTCCTCTACTCGCTCCTTTATGCGGCTGTCTATCCTTTTTGACATTGCTATAAGACTCTTATAATGACTACCTTCCCAAAAGAGCTTGTTACAGTTTTTACACTCGAAAAATCTCCTATGCCAATTTATACTTTTGAAAGGGATTTTTCCTTTAACATCCGCATACGTTCTTTCAGCTAACAATGCGTTACACATAGAACATCGAGAATTGAACTTTATGTAGGGAGATAGCATCATTCCGTAACTGAAAAATGCCTGTGCGATATCTTCCATATCATTCGAACCGTTGAGCAAGGTCCCTTCTCCACCAACTTTCATTATTCTCCTATGCATTTCCTTATCGCAAGTTAAAATAATTCTGTTCTCCTTGAAACCAATTCTTATTATCTCATCATCTGGGCTGTCTGTAATATACAACGTATCTAAACCAAAAAATCGTAATTTTCGAGCGACACTTCCCAGCATTGCATCGACTAGGAAAGCCGGTTTTGATTTAACTAATAACTTCCTCGCCCCTACATTCTTCGCAAGTAAAGGTCCCATCTGCAAATTGCAAAAGATCAGACCATTCCCCGCATTCGTCGCAGTATCCAGAAACAGAACCAGCAGAGCGACCAGTCTCTCCCCTCACAATTGCTGCCTTTTCAGAAATTACATCGACGAGATCTGGGGTGACGGCAATTACGTCTGATGCTGAAATAATACCTACAAGTCTTTTCTTATAAACAACACCCAGCCGTTTGATATTGTGTTGTCGTAGAATTCGAGCAGCTTCGGTGACACCCTCTCCCCCTTCTATGGTATGGAGTTTTTGCATGATATCTGAAACCTTCAGAGTACTTGGTTTAACGTCCTTAACCACAGCATTTGAAACGATATCCCAATCGCTAACAATTCCGACCGGATTTTCTCCTTCCATTATTATGATGCTGCCAACCTTCTGATCTTTCATCTTTAAAGCAACATCTTTAATGCTATCCGTAAGAGCGGCCGAAACCACCGGACTGTTCATGATATCCCTAACAAGAACCCTTGTTGTCATATTGGCGTCTCTATGTTTAGCTAGCTCTCTCTTTACCACGACAGTGAATTCATTTCTAGCTTTAATTACTTTGCTCATCGATTCTCAGCTATGCTTGAGCTCTTCCCCTTCCCCTTTTGCAGTCAGAGATATCTTTGATTGTCCAGTTGGTATTACCTTAATGAAATCGCCAAGACTAGCTGATTTAATGAAATCTGCCAGCTGAACATTTTCATCATCTTTGGTATTTGTGTTTGAATAGGCTGCCTTGACAAGTTCTGCTTTAATTTTTTTTGCTAATCTATTGGGGTCTATCCCCCCAGGCAATAATTGCGTATAAACTAACGAATATTTCCTTATGGCAGCGGGAGGTCCGCAAGCAAGAACATAGCTCGAGAGGGACCAAACAAGTCCAACCGCGAGTTTTATTTCGATACTCTTTATGTAGTTACGCTTACCTTCAATTACGAACGAACCCCTCGGAACAAATTGTCCTGTCGGAGCACCTTTCTTTATTTGACTAGGGTCAACCCAATACGCATCGGCGCTGAATAAGCCATCCTTCCAAGCCCGACTGAAGGACACAGTTGCCTGCGCTACCTCCATGAGACTAGCACCATTTTCGCCAAGGTGTAATGCATCCTTAAGAATAAAGAATGGTGAACCATGTACCTCAGCATGAAATACAATGTCATTTTCTGTCAAATGCTTCCGAATGATGGCCGAGTTTGATGATGCGTCCCTTCCGCCAATTGCAAGCAATCCTTCGCTAGTAATAAACCACCTGTAACGCTCATACCATTCTTTAGCGATTTGCTCTTTGATAACGATCTTGTCCTGGATTGCGGTTGTTTTGCTTCTTAAATTACCAAGTTGAGTGTACAGTCTTGCCTTTGCATCTTCAATAGATATACAGCCTCTTTCCAGCTCTTTTGCTCTCTCAAACATAAGAGATGATATTTTTGCGAAGCTCGAATCTGCTGTCGGGACCCGTTCGCCCAGTACTTCAAGGTACTTTCTCCCCTTATCAATCACGATGAGTGCCGAATTAGCGGCAAGGAACTCTTTCATCGAGTCGTCATCGAAAGTATTATTAATTCCCTCGAGAGAAATTGCCATCAAGTCATTAGCAATCTTTCTTATGACAGCAGCCTTCGCAATAACTTCCTCTTTTGCTTTATTCTGTTCTGCTAGGTCATGCTCTAGAATTGCCACTCTTTTATCAATTTCAGTTGTTTTCAAATTGCTATGCCGTTCCGCTATTTCGTTGGCTAGAACTTCATCAACTGCTTCCATATACGAGCGGGCTGTTCTCACCCTGGTTCCAATCGGTTTTATGTTAGGTGTGTTCGTATTTGGAATGGCAACCGCATCTCGTGCTTTTCCATCGTCACCTAAAATTACAAGTGCGTCATGACTTCCGGCACTGAAATCTGCAACTAGCTCCTTGATTACTGTATAGATTTTAGATATGTCATCGTCTGAAAGTAGTCCAACATTAGAAGCAGAAATACCGGCCCTGCTAACTATTTCTTCCACAAATTTTTTTGGAATTGAAATATTTCTTCCTAACCATCGCAAAACGTCTAAGTCTTTTGCATCTATCCTGTTTCGCATTATTTGCAACTCGTCGAGTGTGATATCCAATACATCCGTTCCGCGAGTTGGGGGAGGAAAATATCGCTGTCCCCTCTTAAGAACTCTGTGTCTAACTTGAATAGGATTTAGAATGGCGAGAATTTGCATCTTTTCATCACACAATATGATGTTTCCGATTCCGAAAAGCTCGGCCACAATTATTCTTGATTTACCGTCAAAATGCCTAAACTTTATCGTGATGATACGCTCACTACCAGATTGTTGGATCGCTTCGATCTTCGCTCTTTCGACCTCAGGTCTGATAATACCGATAAGCTCATTCTCCTCCACTTGTTTGAACTTGAACTTTGTAAGCCATACGCCTCGAACAGATAACATTAGCGTAATATCGGGCTCTATAGAATGATGCATTCGGAAGAGAAAAGAATCTCTAGTTACCCCAATGATATTACTGACATAATATTCTGAAGTGATCTTTGAATTAATCTCGCTTATGAGATTTCTCAGTTCAATTCCTGACAATTCCATTACACTTGATTAACTGGTCTACCACAAATATTAACCAAAATAAACTGCAGGCCCATAAAACATGTCTACTGACGCCTGCGGCTCATGCTGACGATAAACCGTAAGGAATTAAACCTAGTATAAATTAATGACAAAAGTAATACAATTGGATCCTCTTGACAGAGTTTTTTACATGAGAACCATCCTTGGATTGATCGCTGGTATATTTACCGGTTTTGCTATTGCACCGGGAACTGGTCAAGGCCCCGCTGTCGGGACGGCTATATTGATGGGGCTAGTATTCTACATTGTATCATATCAAGTTGCAAAGCGTATGGCAAAGAATACCCCAAAGCCGCAGAGACGAAAGTTGGCCACCAACGGAATATTTCCGTTTATTTTCATGCTAATTATGTTCATGATTGCAGTTTATACTGGATTGCATCAGAACATGTTAAAATAAATGGTGTTCAAAAATAACATGAATCCAATGCTTTGGACTTACTGCACTGGTGGGGTTCCTGATGAATTATTTGAAAGGTCAGACCAAGTTCCAATTACTAAGGAAGAGATACGAGCGCTTGTAATTAGTAAATTACGTTTGAGAGAAGATTCCTGGGCGATTGATGTAGGTTGCGGGAGTGGAAGCATTACTGTAGAGATTTGTCTGCAAGCTCGGGGAGGGAAAGTGTATGCAATTGATTTCGACGAGTCTGCAATAGAACTAACTAAGCGGAATCTGTTTAGGTTTGGGGTGAAAGCTGAATTAATCATGTCATCTGCGCAGGATATTTTGCCATCTATACCACAGGTCGATGCAGTTATAATCGGCGGAAGCTCAGGGGATACAGCCCGAGTTATTCGCTTGGGCATAGACCGATTGAAGAGTGGAGGTAGGATAGTAATCGATACTATTCTAGTCGAAACATTGCATGTTGCGATCAGTACGATTTACGATACTCAACTTTGCGAGGTAGATATCACCCAGGCCACAATTGCCAAGGCTAAGAAGATCACAAGTGGAACAATGATGGTTGCGCGAAATCCGATAACGATAATTTCCGCCACAAAACCATAAATTAATATATTAATTTTATATCAAAGCCATGACAACTAGGAAGCTTTTGCACGCATCACACTATTAATTGAAAATATGAGAAAGTGAATATAAATAATACTGATGGGGAGATTGTGTGCATGAAGCTATTCTGTGTGGGTTGTGGACCAGGCAATCCAGAGTTGCTTACTGTCAAGGCCGTAAATATAATTAAGGCTGCAGAGGTAATTTTTGCACCTACTGCCAAAGACGGCAGGCCGAGTATCGCCCTTTCAGTAGTCGAAAGGCATTTGAAAAAATCAGCTAGAACTGTTAGCCTCGTATTTCCGATGACCAAAGAGAGAGAAAGGTTGAGGGATTATTGGAGGAGAAATGCTCTGGAGATAGCTAACGCGGTGAAATCAAACAAAAAAGTGGTATACTTAACAGTAGGTGACCCAGCTTTGTATAGTACATGGACTTACATTCACAGAGAGTTAGTTTGCAGTCATGAAGATATCGAAATTGAAATCGTGCCTGGTGTTACATCGATGTTTGCATTTGCTGCACAAGCAAAGATAAGTCTTGCGGAAAGTGACGAAACTGTTGCAATAATTCCTGCCTGCTACGATCTAAATAGAATCAAAAGAGTTGCGAGTTGTTGCGATACACTTATTTTTCTTAAGGATGGTAGATATTTTGATAGGGTAGTTGAAATGCTTTCTGAAGCAGGCTTTGCAGATGATTCTGCTATAGCTATTGCACAGGACCTATCCGTGGAAGGAGAGATCTTGAAAATGGAGAAACTGCGCGATTTGCTAGGAACTAAAGGTCCCACTGAAAAATATTTTTCGATAATGGTGGCGAAAAAGAAGAACCATGATAGAAAGTAACACAGTTTATTTTGTAGGTTCTGGCCCCGGCGACCCATCGCTCATTACACTTAAGGCCAAGGAATTGCTAGAGCGAGCGGACGTAATAGTTTATTCAGGCTCTCTCCTAAATCCCAAAATTTTGGAAAATAAAAAAAAAGATGCAGTGCTTCACGATGCTTCTCTTATTGATAGAGAGAAAATTTATCAACTATTAAGAGATTCGATAAAAAAAGGAAAACTTGCAATACGATTTCATGATGGAGATCCAGGTCTTTTCAGCGCGATTAGAGAACAGATTGACAAGTTAGAGAAAGACGGAATTCAATGTAAAGTAATTCCTGGAATCACTGCTATACTTGGTGCAGCGGCTGCTATGAACCTGGAATTGACCTTGCCTGGTAATACTCAAACAATAATAATAACACGAGCAGAATTAAGGACTCCAGTCCCTCCAAGAGAAAGGATTTCGGAACTGGCTAAACATGGCGCTACAATGGCGTTATATCTGAGCGTTCATCTGATAGCTGAAGTAGTCAAGGAGATTATGAAGAGTGGAGCTTATACGGAGGAGACACCTGCAGCTATTGTTTATCGAGCAACTTGGGAAGACGAAAAAATAATCAGGGGAACTCTAGGTGACATTGTAAAGAAGACAAAGGAGGCAAAAATAATTAAGACTGCTGTTATCATAGTGGGGGATGTGATAGCCCCGAAGAAATATGAATTTTCAAAGGTTTATGATGCGGGCTTCACACACGGTTATAGAACGGCCACGAAATAGATTGTTTTTGCCAACCCATGGCTTCAAATGAGAAGGATGCTCCTTTGCATTCTTATTTGACCTCGTATCTATCCTTGACTAACAGTAGCAGAATCAATCCTCGGGGTCTAGGTATTATGCCATCACCTGTCCCGGCTGGATAACAGATATTAGCAACCGAAAGATTGCCGGTAACATACCCAAAATCCACCCGAGACATGAGCGAGACAACAAGATAATAACCAAGAGTAATGAGGATCAGAATTCTACCTGCAAGAATGATGTCCATCCTTCGTGTTTCTGGCTATGATTAAATCCTTCCTGTACCACAATATAGACATTGGCTGCGGTAACGGATTCATACATGGGGATGTTTTTGCCTGAGGACATATCGCGAAGAATTGCGCTGTTTATTGAAGGGAAATTAGAATTCCCTTTCATTCAAAAAGAAGAACTAATGGGAACTTTCTTTATTTTTGGAAAAAATAAAGGACTATACGGAGAAGAGGAGATTCTAGTTGCCACAGATCTCGCAAAAAGAACGGTTGCGAATTTAACTAGAACTGCTCGTATGTTTCATACCTCGCCTAACAAAATGGATTCGAATTTCACGAGACAAAACTATACCAATAGAGCCTTACAAATTTCTATAGAATTAAGGGATAACATAACGAAATCCTCGTTTAATCCGTCTCAAATGAACGATCGAATTGCAGGGGATCCAATTATTCTCACGGATTGTTTTGCGCAACACATAGCTTGCCACAAACAAGACCAATTTTTTGAGATATTTCAGCCATTAAGAGAAAACTCCCTTCCCGATTCTTTAAGAAAAAAACTTGAAGACAGAATGTTACTACTTGGATACAATGTTAAGGATTCGAGATCATTACCGTATGAAAGTACACTTGTTACTTTCTTAATATGGCTGAAAAAGTTCTGCAGTTAACTAATTATTGGCCAAGTTATCTCTGATTGAATATATAGATTTAGATGTTGACACGTACTGACACTCGATTGGTCATGGATAGTGATATCACAATAAAATGGTGTCGAGAAGAACCGTCTAGCATAGTTGATGAAGGCCGGCGTGAGCTATAATGATAAAATTTCCTGTTCCTATTATCGATCAGAAGGTTGGTATGAATTGCTACTCCACAGGGTTTAAGGGGATAGGGGGCGCGATAAAGCAAAAAGCCGATGAGTTTCGGGTCTGCGAAATAATAGATTTGGCTGTCTTCAATGATTTGTCTTCTGTACAAGACGAGCTGCACAGGTATCCGCTTTACATTTTAGAGAAAAGCAATATTGATTCTAATCATGCAGTATCGGAAGTCAAGAGAAGATTTGGCATTCCTCTTAAAGTCATAGGATTAAAAGACGCAAAAGCAAATACAAAGCAGTATGCAACAACGGAACAATTAAAAAATATACCGAGAGAGCTACGAACTGATCAACTCTTTCTGACTCTCAAGGGTTTTAGCCGAAACCCTCTAGGGAAAGCGTCACTTCTGGGGAATGAGTTTATTATAACCATTAACCACAACAAACAGTTGGACATTTCTACCTTCGTTTCTGAGGTAAAAAATATTGCCAATTTTTATGGACTACAAAGGTTTGGGAGTGAGCGAGCAGTAACACATCTAGTTGGAAAGGAAATCCTAAATCGTAATTTCAAAAACGCCGTCGAATTACTACTATGTTATAGTAGTGAATACGATTCCAAAATGAGCAGGGAAACCAGGGAGAAGACTCGAGATCCTCACAATTATCCACAAATCCTTAAGCAACTCCCTCGAGGAATGGATATTGAGTATCAGCTTATATCCGCATTAGTAAAAGGAAAGGATGAAATATATGCGCTGAGAGCCATTCCAATTAATTTGCGTCGATTATTTGTTCAAGCCTATCAGTCATATATATTCAACCTCTGTTTGAGCAAAGCAATACTAAGAGGGGAAAACCTGCGTAAAGGTAAAGATGGGGATCTCTGCTTTGAAATCGAAGGTCCACTAATATTCGGCAAAATAAGAAAGTTCAATTTAATTTCAGATTCGGAATCTAATGTAGTTCCAGCGATCAGGTTAGCTGGTTACTCCTTTCAGGCTGGTAAAGGAAGATTTGACCTATTAACCAAGGATACGATGCAGGACGAAGGTGTAACGGCTAGAGACTTCTATATTAAAGAAATGCAAGAGCTGAGTTCGAAAGGAGGATTTAGACAGGCTCCAATGTGTTGCAGCGATTTCTCTGTAATAGACAATCCAGTGCTCACGCTGTCATTTAAGCTGCCTAAGGGATCGTATGCCACAACACTACTACGAGAACTAATGAAGCCTGCTGATCCTATTGGTTCAGGCTTCTAGATGATTGAGTAGCCTATTTTGATATCAATCTTCTCTTGGCAATACTAATCAAAATCGGACTATCTTAAGTCGATTTCTAACTGCTAAGAAGAACGTTATTGAGAATAAGTGATTCCAGTCCTAACTACATTTAGATTGATACCTTTTAACTCGGTTGTTGGCTTAATTTTGGTTAGCCACTTAATGAGATAACGCTACTCGTTTTAAATAATTCCCATTAACTGAAAACCGTGCATGAAAGAAGCTGATTCAAATCAGAATAGTCAAATGTAGTTTCTAAAATGAGATTAGATGATAGATGTCGGCCTAGACAAATTCTTATGGCCTCACGCGCGACATAGTCCTTGGAAATAGTACTGTATCTTTTATATCTTCAAGGTTTGCCACCCACCTAACTAATCGCTCTATTCCCAATCCAAATCCAGCATGCGGCACACTGCCGTACCTTCTCAGATCCAAGTACCACTCATAGTTCTTAGGATCTAGAGCCTCTTTCTGTATTCTTTTTGTGATAGAGGTGATGTCAGTCTCTCTCTCTCCTCCGCTGCTGATCTCTCCAAAACCACGGGGTGCAAGCATATCTGCACTCAATCCTGTCCCTCTTTTTTTATCATCTTCCTTCACATAAAAAGGCTTTAATAAGATAGGAAAGTCGACTACAAAAATTGGCCTAGTGCGATTTTTTGTCAATTCACGTTCTGAATCAATGTTCAGATCGTCACCCCACTCTATTTTTCGTTCGGTTCCATTATCTTCGATTATTGTAAAATCTTTAGAACGAAGAATTTCAATTACTTTTTCGTATGATAGTTTGTCGAAAGGCGTCTCGATCGATTTCAAGTCAGTTAGATCTCTTTTTAGATAACCAAGATCTGCTGAATTTTCCTTAACAGTATTTTGAACGATATACAAAATTAATTGTTCTTGGATTCTTAATATGTCATCTAAAATTATCCATGGAGCCTCAGCTTCCAAGTGTGTAAATTCAGCAAGATGTCGAACCGTTCTCGACTTTTCTGCCCTGAAAGACTCAGCAACAGTCCAAACAGGTCCTAGAGAAAAGACCATCGCTTCGAGATAAAGCTGTGCACTCTGCGACAGATACGCCTCCTCATCAAAATATCTCACTTCGAAAAGTGTTGAACCACCCTCGACTGAATCCTTTACTATGCTAGGAGTATTTACCTCCAACCAATTATTTTCGATGAACCATTGACGTGCATATTTTAAAATTGAAGCCCGGAGCTTTGCTATTGAATTCATTCGCCTAGTTCTAACTGCCAAGTGCCTATTATCGAGCAGAAGATCCTCACTCTGATACTCCCCTATTGGATAGCCAACTTTTGCTAGAGCGTATATTTTGAGATCAGCTGCTTTGATTTCATACCCACCTTCCGGGGCTCTCGAATCTTGCCGCACTTTGCCCATAACTTCTATGCATGATTCGATCGTGAGATTCGGTGCCTTCTCACTAGAGAGTATACATTGAATTACTCCACCTCTGTCATCGCGTATCAGCATGAAAGTATTTTCTTTTTGTTTTCGAAGTCGATGCACCCAGCCCCTTATTGTGACCTCTTTCCCGATATAGTCAGTATGTTTGACATCGTTGCATCTTAGATGTAACAACTCTTTCATAAGTGTATATCACTTATAAGGCAAAGGGTCGCACACCGCTTTTTTGTAATGCGCATAAATCATGACAAATAAGATCAACGTTGAATAGGAATAGGACACGCGGAGCCCCTAATCCTAACAGCGTTGCACTAATAAATAGAAGCACAAATCATAATACTTTAGATATGGCAAAGTTCGACGGTATAAAAGGTCAGGAGCTTCTAGATGTAGAAGTAGGAGATAATGACATTACACTCATTTTCAAGGACAACAGATTTCTTTTCGTAAGAATTGAAAACGGGAGGTTCGTTTGTGAATCTGTACCAGAGTAAATAAACACATAGCACCTAGTTTACAAGAGTTCATTGCAACCGACATAATTAGTCAAAGATTAATCACGATGGAATGATTCGTATTGGCGCGATCAGTTAAATGTAAAAAAATAACTCATTCGTCTAGTTTTTTGCCAATGGCAGAACTACAAAGGAAAGTGCGAAGATAGAATAATGGGAAATATCTGGAACGACAGCAGTTACACAAAGCGTGGTGGAATATTGTATCCACCCGCGTGAAAATATTTACGGCTTCGGTTGAATTCGGAGAAGATTTGTACGAAATATGGGTATTAATAAGGTGTGAAGACCACTACTTCGAACCTATGTGGCATCAGAATTGATGATTAGGTATAATAGTTGTGAGAGAGATGAGATTTTCCTTTTTTTCTTTAAGTCAACAATCTTATTTAATGTGGGGTTCGCTTAAGAGATAAGTCAGAAAGAAATTAGGGGTGTAGAGAGATAGGAATAGTTGGGGGTGGCATAAATAGGTCTAAACAGAGATAATTACGACGAATCAATGACAATTACTGAAATAGTAAATTTACTGCTAAAAGAAGTCCAAATTCCGACATTACAGGCATTACCTTTTAATACTTACCCAAAAATAGCAACTATCCTCGAAAATCTGCAAGTATATGGATGCGAAGGGCTAGAAGAAAGAATAAGAGATACCATGGTAGAACTTATTTCTACGACGATTAAGTTTCTTCTTGAAATCAGACACCAAAAGATGCTTGACCAACAAAGCATGATAGCTTCTTCGGCATCACCATCTTCATTTCCAGCTGCGTCTACTACCACTGCTACAACTACTACCACTACGACTACTGCAGCGGCGATAGATTATTCAAAACTCACAGAGGAGGAAAAATACATCTTGGATGCGGAAAAAGAGTCGGATAGAAGGAGAAACGACATACTGGTGGCAATTATCAAGGGCAGACCAAAGGTACTCGAATCGATTTCAAAACGGGTTCATTCCAAGCAGATAGTAGTCAGGTTTCTAAAACCGATGGAACAGTTTATGGGTGTAGATATGAAAAGATATGGGCCATTCCGGCAAGAAGACGTAGCGGTCCTTCCCTTTGAAAATGCGCGGTCTTTGATCGAAAATAATCATGCAACGGAAGTACAAAGCAAATATCAATAAACAACAACATACCAATCATCATATTAAATAACATGCATCATAATATTAATAGGAGTTAAGATAAATGGAGAACCCGATCGATACTCGTGGATTGTTTGCTGGGGGTAGAAGTAAGATCCTTACCCACAGCCCTGGACCTGAAACAAGTGGTGTGGTAGAGGGGATTGGGAATCAAGTTACGAGCCTTAAAGATGGTGATAGAGCAATATATAACAGACTATTCGAATGAACCCGCAGTATGAGATTGAATCGACCTGAAATGTTATACAGCGGAGGAATATTCGTCGTGCTGACAAATAGCGGTTTTTAATATTATCGTGTTTTATTAATTGCGGATCTAGATACCTCTGCAGCTCTGACTACATAGTATTGATCTACTCTTCCATTATGACATGCATCTAATTCTCCATTATTAGCAGCACACACCTGAGTAACGAGGTCTTTTAGCTGTTTATCACAAGCCGGTATTCCATTTGGTAAAGACCTCAGACAAAAGTCAAGTATGGTGTTTAACCTTATGTTAAGTCCACTTTGATTACTAATAGTAGAAGGAGCATTTGATGAAGATCGATTATAGAGCGAAAGAGCGCCAACCAAGACCGATGAACCTAGGACAGCCATCAGTCCGATCACCATCGCTTTTTTGACAGTTACCACTTTTGTACATTATTGATTCATGGCGCGTATATAGTTATAGGGCCGTCCCTGAGGGACCTTTGGATAACTAGCAGTCTGATGCACCGTGGTTTGAAAATTGGAATAAAAATAGAATGAGGTAAGCAAAAGAGGGTACGATAGTTGCATCAATTTCAAATGAGAATTTCATGTGTTCTAGTGTTATGGTGGCATATCATGGGATAAAAAATATCCCTCCGAAGCTTGCACTAAATCTCTATACTAGAATCTATGATGGACGTCGAGGTCAAGGTCGATTTAGAAAAGAAGAATCAACCAGTATAATGTACAAAAAAGCCAACACTGTTTTGGTACAATCTCAGAATCAATAGAACCAGTAATATATTAATAACAATCCCAACCTAATTCATGATTCTGCTTTGTTGACAATATCTAAGAAATAAGGCATTGGCATCGCTAACTCAAATCAAGATGATTTCTCAGATTCCTACATATATTTCTGATGGTCACCTCGGTTACACCTGCTGTTTGTGCGAAGACAGTCTGGCTTATACTAGCTCCGTTAATTAGACATGATAAGTAAAGAATTGATGCAGCAAGTCCCATCGGGCTCTTTCCCGCGGAAAGCTCACTTTTGGTAGCAGCATTCATGATATTGATTGCCTTCTGTTTTATCTTCTGGTTTAGGTTAATCTGGTTTGCTATCCTCGCTATGCACTTCGTTGGATCGACAGTAGGAATTCTGATATCAAGCTCAATCACCATATCTCTGTACTCTCGTGAAATTGCTTTGCGTTTGAGGTTACTAATTAGACAAATCTCCTTAAGCGTTCTTGGAGTACCTTCTTGCCTGCATGCTAGGTAGAGAGCTGCGGCCAATGCGGCTGCTGTTTGCCTTCCACGGATGAGTCCCCTTTCATGGGCTTTTCGATAGATGTATGCAGTTTTTTCGATTATTGCATCTGGAAGACCAAGTTTATCCTTCAATATGTTAAGCTGATTAAAGGCAGTTCTGAGGTTTCTATTAGCGCTAGCTTGGGTTCTAAGATCCCATGTCCTCAACCTCCCCATTGTAGACCGCATAGATGCATCCAAAACCTGCCCTCTCGCATCTTTACGTCCTCTACCAATCATTGTATATAGTCCCATATCGTGGCGAGCCAAAGACGTAGGCATTCCTGTCCTCCTCCTATCTTTTGCTTCCTCTGAATTCACGAAATCGCGCCATTCTTGTCTGGTGTCTTGAATCTTATCAGAAATTACTAGACCACATTTACTACAAACTATCTCACCAGTCAATAGGTCAGTGATAATCGTCTGATCTTCTTTGCACATTGAGCATACAGTTGAATTTTGCATTATCGTAACGAGGGTAAAGTGTCAGGATATGTTAGTGAGACACAGATTCAAGTATATGAATGTCTGCATTCGTTTTATTGTCGAGGTGGGACAAGACTTTTCGTTTTATTCTACTGAATAATTGAGATTAGTCGAGTTACGAAGTTTACGTATAACAAATAAATTCCGAGTTTAAAGAATAACAACGGGCTGTACTCAATGTTACCTGTTACTTCCTTATGGTTCCGGCCAGGTATTATCGCTGGTTTTACGAATCTTTTTAATATCTACTATTATTCAATAAGAATATTTTAATATTTGAGGACCAAATAGATAAATAACGATGAGAATTACAACATGTTCAAAGACATCCTCATCATGAAGTCGGCGCCAATGTAGTTGTACATAAATTTCTGCAACTCAAACGCGCGATTTTGAATGTCAATTCTGCTTTAAACTCTTCGCATTTCAAATCCGGCTTACAAAATATTTGAACCAGCTCCTTTTAAAGACCTCATACTCAAAATACTCGGTTATTAATCTTCACCCGTTTTTAACGCGAATAATAAGATTTTTAAGAAGAATTGATAGGCCTTTGGAAGGCGAATGAAATTCAATAACACAAATGTATATGTGTAAAGGTGTAGAAAAACCCACTACGAGCATGAAGCTCCTCATTGTACCAATTGGTCCGCGTTTGCCACATAGGATATAGTGGTGATATCTAATTGAGTAGAATGTGAGTTAAGATTGTGAGTTCGCCGACTTAGCCGGAGAAAGAAAATCACTACTTGAGCTTGTGATTCTGGAGAGATAACAAAACTTAATGCTTCGTGCATTCCTCTCCAATTACAGTCAAATCCAATACTTGTCGCATGAATATCGTGATCGCATTTACATTAGAAAAGACATCTTACTCAAGTTAACGGAGTACGGTCAACTTAACCAGACTTCTTTATTAAGCTATTGTGGCCTTAATCTCGTAAAGCATAAAGATATAGTCAATGAGATGGAACAAAAAGGATTTATCAGCAGAATAGAAGAACCATGGGGCAACAAAAAGATAATCAAATATGATGTCACAGAGAAGGGAAAGGAATTTTGCAGAAGAATTTTAGAGCCCTATGAGGAGATGTTTCCCCGAAAGGACTAGTAATTTCTATAAGATCGGTAACTTTCTCAGATCGCATATCGTAACACTACATCGATAACGAGCTATGCTCAAAACATAACAATACATGTGATTCGCATTATTGTTAAATAGTTCAATAAAATAAAGAAACGGAAGGTCATCCACGCATTGAGCAGGCTTAAGTCAACAACTTATGGTCGTAAAGATTGCGGTCCAATCTCTTTCGACTGTTGATAGCCTTTGCTACGCGGAGTTTTTAGCCATTAGAATAGTAAAAAATAGAGTGTGGCTTATCTAAAGAAGTAGTCCGCTTTAGTATATGCAGATATTCGTTTGCATTCAGGACAGTTTTCCTTACTGTTATCTAATCTAATAGTCTTGAGTGTTTCCGCATTCATTTGTGTAGCAAAGGGATATTCGAATCCACATTTTTTGCACTTAACCATTAGAAGAGGCATATATAAATCAATTAGCTAATAATACTATTTTAATGTTTAATGATATTCTCCAGTTTGCTTTGTTAATTCCCAATACTCCTTCGGTTTGAATCACCCCAGCAACGCGTGATTTCGTACCTGCAACTTCGAATCCATCCTCTATTTCTTAGACTAATAACAAGCCGCTACTCATCGTTCTCCATTTTATCCATTTGACGTGATTCCCCTTATCCGGATTTTCCTCTTGACTTTAGTTCTTCCTTCGATATATGAATCAAATAATCTACTTCGA
>JBPYDU010000056.1:0-7014 GCA_051985995.1 Candidatus Nitrosopolaris sp. | reverse complement strand
ACATTTTAGAACCAAGAGAAGGAATAGGAGGTCACTGCCTACCAAAAGATACAAAGATGTTTCTACATTCATCATCGTCACCATCAAAGTCTAAAAGAAGCAAAATACTCACAGCGGCCATGGAAGTGGATCTGCAATACAGGAGAAGTAGGGAATTTGGTCACCTCACCGCTCGAAATTCATCTAGTCTTTCCGAAGGTTCATCCGAAGACCCTGATCGAGATCAGTTGGTTTCTTCCAGTTAAAGAAGCTTAGTATCAATTTATCTGTAATTATTATTTTGGACGTTCAAGAGGCACTTTTTTTCCAGGGTTCATCAAATTGGCAGGATCAAACAATTGCTTTACTTGCCGGAATAGTGAGAAGATGGCTTGGCCATAGACCCTAGGAATATAACCGACTCTGGCCAAACCATCTCCGTGCTCTCCAGTAATTGTTCCCCCGTTTTTTATCACTTTGCTGAATACTTCGTCGGCTATGGATTCTATTAGTTGCACTTCATTGGGAGAATTCATGTCTATTATTGGCCGAGTGTGTATATTTCCGTCTCCCAGGTGGCCATACATGACGTAGTCTAATCCATGTTCAAGATACATTGCCTGCAGATAGAGCACGTATTCAGAAAGAAAACTTGTCTTGACTACTGTATCTTCTATGAGCCCAATTGGCCTTCTACTTCCCACTGTCATTTTCATTATGTTGTTTAACGCACCCTTCCTTCCGGCATATATCCTGTCGATGCTGCGTGGATCGTTAGCGGTTTCGATGTAGGCACAATTTGGGGCGATCTCGTCCTTACATTGGGATTGCCTTCTCTCGACGTCCATCAAATCATCATTTGCAAATTCCACAAATAATAGGCATCCGGCTGGTCGGCCAGTGGCGTTCTCTTGGCTGGAAATAGCACTATGATCAAGCATTTCAACAGCTGCTGGCAAGAAACTCAAAATATTTGGAAGAACGACTGTTGCTGAATTCAGATCTTCAAAAGCTAGAACCAGCATGCTCCGATAGATTGGTAGATCGAGAATCTTGAACTTTGCGGAGGTGACAAGGCCTAAAGTGCCTTCCGATCCTGCAAACACTTTATGTGGACGAAAGCCATTTTCGCTTAGTACGGCATCTAATCTGTACCCGCATGAATTTTTTTTGACCTGTGGATATCCCCTCCGAATCACATTTACATAGGGTGACAGTAATTTTAACAAGTTTATAGTCCGTTCTTCGCAAGAACTCTTTTCGCTGAGGTACCCGCAGCTCCCATCAGCATATACAACGCTCACAGCCTCAAGAAAATCTATCGTGCTGCCGTAACCTAATGCGTGTGGCCCGCTTGAATTATTTGCTATCATTCCTCCTATCGTGCAATAATTGCTACTCGCAGGATCAGGAGGAAGAAATTTCCCTCTACCTCTCAGTTCTTTGTCAAGTAAACCCTTGACGGTACCTGGCTCGACCACAACATAGTCTTCTTCAATTTCCAAAATCCGGTTGATGTTCTTTGTAAAATCAATCACCACGCAATTAGACAGAGACTGTCCGAGAAGACCTGTTCCGGCCCCCCTAGCAGTGATGGGAAAATTTTTAGCGAAACTATATTTACATATTTCTTGAATATCAAATTCATCCATTGGATGCACAACAACTAATGGAAGAAGAGTATAATGGCTTGCATCAACCGAATAAATCTTTCGACTCCATTCATCATCAAATATTTCCCCCTTCGCTATTCTTCTTAGCTCGTCAGCAATCAGTTCAGTCAAGTCAACTAACCGGGATTATCATTTTATATAAATACATGGATCCGACGTTTGATAGTCCAAAATCAAAACACAAACCCTTCCCCACTTAACCCACATAGCATCTCATAACGATTCTATTTTAACAAGCCGTTCTAACTCTTGCTGAATCAAGCGTACTTTATTAAGAGCATTAGTTGTTGGATACGTATCAATTGATTCATTATTCTATCGAGGGGTCCTCCGAGCTAAATTGAATTCCTACTTCGGTGTCTGAGATGAGATACGATTGGTTAATATTCGAAGAAGCAGGGGGTATAGTTTCGAGCATAGATTAGTACAAAGACTCAATTTCGGTGAATGGAAGGCCAGGCGTTTAGGCGGATCGAGCACGGGGTTACCTGATATCATTGCTGTTAATAATAAGACCGGTACTTTGCTGACAATAGAAGCCAAATCCGGAACCGGCGACATTTTGTATGTACCTGCCGACCAAATACAGCGGTGCTTGTTAATTGATCGAATGTTCAGTTATTATGAAAAAAGGCATATTATACTGGCGTTTAAGTTCATGAGGAAGAAAAGGTTCAAACGAAAGGCTCAAATCGTGTACGAAGGACGACAGCTAGTAGAATATTACAAACTAGCAGATGTCCTGTCTAAAAGATCGGAATATCCTGTGGTAAAATGTATGTACAACGGAGAGACTTTTGCGATCTACCAAGAGAAGTGTACGAAATTGACTCTACCACTATATCGAATGCCTTTCATATGAGAATGGAGGTGAAGATGATGAGCCTTAGCAACTAGAGAAAAGACCGAGTCTCCATTATTAAGAATACCTTTAACCAACGCAACTTTGAATAAGACAATAAAGCCTTTATTGAATTGCTCGTTATTATTATCTCTACAATGATGATCACGAAAGTCCAAGCTTCGTTAGATGATTTACACGAACAATTGAAAAGTATTGAGGACAGAAGAGAAAAACTAATCACCGGGACACGTAAGATAGTACTTTTGTGCGGAAAATCAATAGTGGCTTTACATCGTAATGAAATCAAAGAAGGGGAAAAACGACTCGAAGAAGCACGGCTGTTGTTGAATGAATTTAAGCTATACGCCAAAACCGATCTTCAGAGATACATGAATGATGCAGAACAGGAATTCGTGGAGGCATCCATGCTAAAATCGATCTGCG
This sequence comes from Candidatus Nitrosopolaris sp., assembly GCA_051985995.1. Lineage (GTDB taxonomy): Archaea > Thermoproteota > Nitrososphaeria > Nitrososphaerales > Nitrososphaeraceae > Nitrosopolaris. Next base: position 4,074 of record JBPYDU010000056.1, on the reverse strand, counting down.
AGGATTCACCCCTCCCGCTACGAGAGGATCTCAACGTATCTGGCCCATCATACATAACAGGGATATTGGACACCATAGGAGAAATTAAGCGTCTAATTTATGACAAGATGCGACGCTCCCAAGCATCAGACGTAATAAAACTGTTCGGTTTGATGCAAGAATTATATAATGCAGTATATGCGTTGGGCGTTTATGATAATCTCATACCCGGGCTTAGAAGAAAGTTAGATATCTCAAAAATGATAACAGAAGATGTCAGGGCTGCTGTTGCCGAAGATTCTAGGAGAGAATTAATTATAAACGCTCTGGCGCATTTGGAAAGAAAACTGAAAAATGATGTTTAAATGATGTATTATCCCGTGGTGAGCTAAAATCTACGTCGATAACGTCATGACGACCGAAAATTTTGTCATGACAATTTAACAAACGATTCGTTTAAAGTCTCATGCAAAATCTCTTGCCAGTCCAAAAACTGTTCAGGATCAGCCGGATAGTTATGATAATGTTCCATTAGTTTTTCATTGGTAGATGCTGTGTACTTCAAATTCTCTGCTAGTTTTTTATTTAGTGCACCTCTTATAAACATGGCCACTTTATTTACGGTGCCGAATTCGGGATGTTCACCATTTGTTATTTTGTCCACGTCCATTTTTGATAAAAAATGCTTCATACCATAATCTATCTGATCGTTAGTCAAACCTTGCAGCATTCGTCTAAACACTTCTAACCCTGCTGTTTTGTAGCCGTAATCTGCGACGTAATCTTTATTGTATTTCCATAACCCCTTCTCAGAAGTGTCATTCGCTTCGATTGCTTCCACGGCATCCCTTCCTGCTATGGTAGCTGCTATAATTGCCGGACCAATTCCTCCAGCATCCAGAGGTTTGGGCATCCATGCTGCATCTCCTACAACCATATAGCCATTCGCAACCAAACAGTCGTTTTGTCTTCTGACCGAAACCGACCATGTCCCCCAGCCGTTCCCATCATCCACCTCGCTATTAGCAACTCTGGGATTGCCGATAACAGGATTGGTGTGCACGTATTCGTCTATTAGCATTTTCAGATCCCTTCGGAGCCCCATTGCCTTGTTCCGCAAGTCAAACGCTCTCTGCTGAACACCAACACCTATGTTGACCTTATTTTCTCCTTTAGGAAATACCCAACCATATCCACCAGGTGCAAGTTTTTGATCCAAATGTATAATGCAGTAGTCTGGGTGAAAAAATGTGTCATCTTTGCCGGCAATGTCAAAGTCGTAAATATACCTTCCTGTAGCTTCTAAGTCATCTCTATCAATTTTCGCTTGAATAAAGGTCCTGATTCTAAGGTTAGTCCGTAGGACTGATGTCACTCCAGTGCAGTCGATTACTAGCTTTGCAGACTTTCTGAAGACAGATTTGTTTACAAGATCCTCACCTTCCACTCCGATAACAGTATCGTTGTCGATTATCAGGGAACGCAGTGCAACACGATCTTGCACCTTAACTCCTCGTTCTACTGCGTCCTTCAATTGCTTTTTCGGAAGCAACTTTCTGTTAAGGATGTAACCCTCACCGTCAAAAGAAACAGCCGTCTCGTGATTTGGCGAATAGGCAATTACACCCTTAACAGGATGTTCTACTTCCGGATATTCCCAACTTATGCCGATTCTTTTTGACATATACTCTACGCTTTTTTTTCCCACAGCATCACCGCATATCCATCCTGTCATAGTTTTTTTACCCATAACAGACATGGGATTCCGGTCGATGACCAGGATTCGAAGCGATTCATTTGAATAATAAGCAGCAGATGAGGCCACGATCATACCGGCAAGGCCTCCGCCTGCTATGATGATGTCATAATCTCTCTCCCGCAACGACATCGGTTAGATAGGGCGAAAGATGTTCATACTCTATTTAAACTTAAGTAGTATGGGTGGGGTACTGACATGAGCTGGATTTCTCATTATTTGGTAGGACAGAGCGCTCAACTTCGAATCTTCTGACCTTGCGAATTCTAAAAAACGAGCACCTTTCGCTTCCGCTGAGGCAGCGTAAATGTCTATGCAAATATATAAGATTGAATGGCTTCATTGTTTTCGTATGAGTGAGAGAGATCAGAATCGCAGGACGATTAACAATGAAACCCAACACCTCCAAAGAAAAATTACCGGAAAGGAATTAAAATGTGATGAAGAGATTAGAATTCAAATAATGACTCTCGTGGAAATACTCGATGAGAAGGGCATAATTAATAAAAAAGAATATCAAAGAATTGTCGCTATGCGGCTTCATGAAATATCCAAAGCTCTGGCTTTTGAAGAAATAGACGAAGAGATCTAGTTTCGTGCTAGCTGATTTAGGGGGCGATCGCTATTTGATTAACCCTATTTGCTTTGTGATAAACATGCAACCATAAATGGTTTTGGAATGATTGTTTCTTAATCCCCAAGGTTTTAAGGCGCCGGGAGAGGGATTTGAACCCTCGGACCAAACTCAGGGGTTCATCCGCACGATAGTTACCTCTTGTTCTTCTACTTTCACTGTTGACGATGAAATCAGGGAGGGGTATAACATTAGATTAAACCGTGATACCGAAAAGGTGCTTCCGAAATCTAATAATGTTTCCTTATGAGTGGCTTCCTACTCTTAGATTATGTCACCGCAACCACCACCGCCGCTACTCTCGCCACTTTCCCCTGATGGTGGCGATTTAGATGGGATTTCCAGATCGTAACGGACACGCCCGTTCGGAAGGTGTCGAATTTCAATACAAAAAATCAGGATTTTTGGTTGAGGGAATATTCTGCATTGTTTCGATAGGGTTTGATGTATATCGGAGTAGAACCGCCCACTAAGTATTAGGGAGTACCCTTCATGCATCCAGAATATCATAAATGGCGAAATAGCAGCAGTATAGGAACAAACAAATTGGAAAGTAACCGCCGTAAACAAACACTTTCCAAAAAATAGGTGGGAGCTATAGCTAGTTTGATATGTGCTGGATGGGGTTATTGTATACAACCAGTTGGCGGACATGGAGGGACATAATGTGGATTGTTTGGATTGGACCATCCATCGTGATGTCCGTCTGCCATTGCACTGAGAGGAGCGCTACTTACAGCCGCCAACGCCCCTAGTGCTGCCAATACAGCTACAACGAGGACCAGCGTTGCTGTAGTTCTATTTTTTGACATATTTTTCGTATCGTATCTTCTGAAGGAATAATATATACGGGTTTTCTTATGGTAGGAATATTTAGAGGAATGTACTAATAGAATGTCTAACCACCGCACGGTGCTACATTACGAAAATTGATGACCACTTCTCATAACGCATAAGAAATTCAAAATTCTAATAAAATCCATCTTCACCACCGAATCAAAAAGTAAAAAGCTTGAAAAATTATAAGCTTTTTGTGGGGGGGGCGGTATCTAGTAATACAAATGTCCTTTCTTTATACAACTTTGCGCTCTACTGCAACACCGATTGAACGTTAATACTTTCTCATTAGGATTGAAAAGGGTTAAAGTGGGTTGTTACTGTTCTCGCCCAGAAAATCAGAAAGCGTACGCTGCTTCAAATCATGAGCGGGCAGGTCCTCCGCTTCCATTTCTACCTCCTTCCATTTGCCCTCTGGTAATCCCAACATGTTCCGAAATACGTTCACGGTACCTGGTCCAAACCCAGCATAGTGGTTGTTCGCTGCTACGATTGCCAATTTGACACGTTCATCCTCCTGAACATTTTTAACAATATCGGCCCACTTCTGCATCTCCGCGATTCTATCTATTTGTATTCTTCCAAAATCTTTCTCTTGGATGCTTCGATCTCCTATGAATCGCAAATATACAAAATCAGTTGTGGCATAGGGTGGGGTTTGTATTTCCGCCAGCTGATTCCAAACCATACACATGTCATTATTTGCAACGAAACTGTATGCCAAATCCTGGAACCATGATCTGTGGCGTACTTCTATCGCGTATCGAAATCGGGTGTCCAAATCTCGAACTAGATCTCTCAAGCGCTCCAACCCCTCATGAATTTGTAAAGAGGGAGGTAATTGTATCAGAAGAGCTAGAGTTTTGTT
>JBPYDU010000055.1:0-5154 GCA_051985995.1 Candidatus Nitrosopolaris sp. | reverse complement strand
GCCTTCTAACACTATTTTGGCAAACTTAGCTAAAAATGGTATTTGTGGCGGGTTGGATTTAAGAGAAGACAGGCTTTTAATTTGTTGCACTGAGATGAATACCGTTCAAGATATTGACGATTTTATCTCTGTAGTATCACATGATACGGGTTCTCTGGTGGAGTAAAAAAAGAGGGACGAATATGGAAAAGCTCCTCTTCGAATATCCGGAGGAATGTATCACGGAACATGTGCCTGATAGTTCAGGTTCTTCTTCGTTTCTAGATGGTCATGAGTTTTCGTCTAAAAATGATGGAGATTCCCAATTAGACCTACCAGAGAATGTAAAGCGAAAACGACTTCCTCTACCTAATTTGAGCGAGATCGATGTGGTCAGACACTTCACCAAACTGTCCAGAATGAATTTTGGTATTGCTGTCGGTTCTTATCCTCTTGGGTCGTGTACCATGAAATATAATCCAAAGGTAAACGAGGAGATCGCTAGACTGGAGGCATTTGCAACTCTTCATCCTTATTCTCCTGAAGATTGTCAACAAGGCACGCTGCAGCTGATGTATGAGCTGGAAGAATATCTCAAGACGCTGACTGGCATGGATCATTTTTCCCTGCAGGCTGCAGCAGGATCACAAAGCGAGTTGATCGGTGTCATGATAACTAAGGCATACTATAAAGAAAAGAAGGAAGGCAAGAACAGGACCAAGATAATTATCCCCGATTCTGCACACGGTACTAATCCTGCAACTGCTGCCATGTGCAAGTTCGAAACGATATCCATTCCTACTGATCCTCGCGGCAACATGAATCTAAAGAATTTCAAACATTCACTAGGCTCCGATATTGCACTTGTTATGTTGACAAATCCGAATACGCTGGGTCTTTTTGAGGAGGACGTAGTCCAAATTAGCCAGTTAGCTCATGCAAACGGCACGTTGATGTATTGTGACGGTGCTAACATGAACGCATTTTTGGGAATAACTAGACTGAAAGACCAGGGCTTCGATATGATTCATCTTAACTTGCATAAGACATTTTCAACTCCGCACGGAGGCGGTGGCCCAGGTGCCGGAGTATTGGGAGTAAGCTCTTTTTTGGCTGACTATCTGCCCGTTCCACGGGTTCGTAGGCAAAGTCAGCTGCAACAACAACAACAACAACTACTCCAAGCACAACAAGAACTGCGAGCGCATCCTTCGAGACCTAATCGAAAAAATAAATATGTGGACGTTAATAATTACAATGACTATAATAATGATTATTATTTTCTTGATTTCGCAAAACGAAAGTCTATAGGCAAAGTTAGATGCTTTTATGGAAGCTTTGGGATGCTTGTTAGAACTTATAGCTATATCCGAGCTTATGGTTCTAATATAAGAAGGGTTTCGGAAAATGCAGTATTAAATGCAAATTACCTTCAAAGCTTATTAAAAGATGTCTACGAACTTCCCTATGATCGCAGGTGCGCGCACGAGTTTGTTTTATCTTCTAGGAAATTCGGACAAGGAAGTGCGCTGAATATTGCCAAGAGATTGTTAGATTACAGCGTTCATCCTCCTACAATTTATTTCCCATTGATCGTTCCGGAAGCGCTGATGATTGAACCTACCGAAACTGAGAGCAAAGAGGCTCTGGATTTATTTGCATCTGCTTTACTAAGCATAGCTCAAGAATTGCAAGAAAAACCAGATATAGTTAAGACTTCTCCTCATACTACCCCTGTTGGAAAGCTAAATGAGGTAGTGGCTGCGAGAAAACCAAATCTGCGATGGGCTCCATCCCCTGATCCGTCTATAACTAAATACGAAGATGTCGGCAGCAATGTCGGTAACAGTAGTAGTACAAGGAGAAGTAGTCATCATGATGTAGCCGAAGGAGATAGTCACCAACTCTGAAATCCTTTTATTCCTTTTTATTGAATGTGACTCAGAGGTTAAGTGGTGCTCCCCTCTTTGTCCAGATTAGAAACAATTCCCATTCCTACCAGTAGTCGTACCGCTAGTAGTATCAGTAGGAGTAATAATCATGTCGCGAACTCATGATAGTAATATCTAATGAAAAAAAGCAATTACATTTACAAATCAACCAAATTGATCCATATCTTGCTCGAGTATACAGAGAGAACTCCTGCTCAGGATAGCATCATCAATTCGATAACTATAACGGGTGATTTCTTCGTATATCCTGAAGAAAGCTTGAATGAACTTGAAGCCAGTCTAATTGGTATGAGATTAGAAGAAAATACTGTTAGGCAAAGGGTACAACAATGGTTAAGTGGATCTCAGGTCTTTGGGTTTGATTCAGAGTCTCTGACGAAGGCAATCATGGGATGTTTGAATAATGCGGCGGGTGAGACCAAAAATTAACGAAATCCGGCTTTTAAAAACGGGCCATCACAACGGCTACTGGAATATGGCCTTGGATGAGGTGCTTATGAAGAGCGTCAGCAATAATGCGGTAGATATGCCAACCCTTCGTCTATACGGATGGTTTCCTACTGCGATATCGATAGGATATTTTCAAAGCATGGATAAGGAAATTGATGTAGAAAAGTGCAAGAACACGGGTGTCGACCTTGTTAGACGAATGACAGGAGGAGGGGCGGTATTACATGATTCTGAATTAACATACTCATTCATAACCAGAAAGTATCCCCAAAATATACTTGAATCTTACAAGATGATTTGTGAGCCAATCATAATTTGCCTTGTTAATCTAGGGTTTAACAAGGTGAGGTTTACACCGCTAAATGACGTAGTCGTCGAAGGTAAAAAGGTATCAGGGAACGCCCAAACGAGAAAAGAAGGCATTCTGCTCCAGCATGGAACAATATTGTTGGATGTTGACCCTGAAAAGATGTTCACCGTGTTGAAGGTCCCTAAGGAAAAAATTCGTGACAAGCTCATTGATAACGTAAAGGAAAGAGTAATGGGTGTCAGCAAGACATTCGATGAGGTCTCTGCTGCGCTTGAGAAAGCATTTTGTATGAAATTTGCTGCCAAGGTTTTAATTGATAATATCACAACACAAGAAATTAGTGATTCGCAAAAGCTAATAAAAGAAAAATACGGTACATATCATTGGAACTGGAGAAGATAGATAGATAGATAGATTGACGGAGTAGATTTCGTACCTCTACAACACACCAGTAGTGCTAAGGCTTATTGCCTTGATTCTTGAAGTATGATCGTATATTATGTATGACGTGGTAGTAATTGGAGCAGGACCGGGCGGTTACACATGTGCTATTCGAGCCGCTCAGCTCGGAGCAAAGACATGTATAATTGAAAAGAATGGAATGGGTGGAACTTGTACTCAGCAAGGTTGCATTCCTACTAAATATCTTCATTCTCTAGGTGACATTGTAAGAAGAACAGCAGCCGCCAAGAAGAATGGAGTAAACGCAACAATCCAATTGGACTACAATCTCATTAGGTCAAGGATGATGTCCACAATTTCGAAACTTGCCTCAGGAATAGAGATGCTTCTGAAAAGTAATGATATAGATATAGTCTCGGGTGATGCACATGTAGTATCTCAGAACGAGATATCTGTTAACAACAGATCATCATCAATAGAAACTCGAAATATAGTTATTGCGACAGGAAGTTATCCTACCAGCTTAAACCATCATACTTTCAAAGGCAACATACTTTCTACTACATCCATTCTTGAATTACAAACCTTACCAAAGTCTATTGTCGTGGTCGGTGGGGGCTACAGTGGTTGCGAGTTTGCTTCAATCCTAAATGTGCTAGGATCAAAGGTGTATCTAGTAGAGGCAGAAAAGAATCTGCTCCCCAGTCTTCCTAATGAAGTCGGGAATACTATCGAGAAGTATATGAGACTCGACGGCATACATGTTATGACTAACTCTAAGATAGATAAGATCACGGACACGGGCGCTTTGGTCAACGGAAAGGAGATCAAAGCAAGTAAACTACTGATCTGTATCGGTAGAAAACCGAGTATGTTGGAAAATGAATTGAATCTGATCGGAGTCAATTTTACTTCGAGTGGTATTATTGTCAACGACAAAATGCAAACCAATGTAGATAATGTGTACGCCATTGGCGATGTTACTGGTATGTACGAGCTCGCACATGTTGCCTCCAAACAGGGCGAAGTAGCGGCTGAGAACATAATGGGGATAAGTAGCTCTATGGATTACCACTCCGTACCGGCATGCGTGTTTACATATCCGGAGATTGCTTTCGTTGGTCAGCTTAGTAGTAGAAGGAGTGGAGCATTCCCCCTTACAGCGAGTGCAAAGGCTAGTTGTTTGGGAGAATCGCGCGGTTTTGTTAAAGTATTTGAGGAAGCAGGAATAATTGTTGGAGTATTAATAATTGCACCGCATGCTGGAGAGATGATAGCCGAAGCAGCTCTTGCGGTCAGATTGAAGCTGAAAATTGAAGATCTATGTGATACAATCCATGCCCACCCAACACTTCCGGAATCCTTTCTTGAAGCTGCTAGAGAGGTTAATAACAACGCGATCCATTTACCTTCAAGAAGAAAATAATCCAAAGAGTAATAACGTGGGTATAAGTACTAGTTCTGTCATGCGTGCAAAAGAGGTGTATTCTCGTTTACCGTAATTCCTTGGCCGCGCTTATAGTCATTATCTTTATAGTCTTTCCGGCCTCGATGCTCTTTGTAAAGAATACGTTCCAATGACCAGTATCATTGTTTGGTCATGCCCATATACAAATTATTACTAGATAAGGCCATTGGCATACGACGATCGCATTTGGAACACCCTAAGCCCTGTTGCTCATAAATGACAATGGTCACAAGTAAGACCGACTTAGGCGGCAATTATTTAAGAAATCTCATTAACGTCACTTAACTTAATAGCAACCTTATCGGTATTAAGAATTAACAGGAATCGTTTCTCTCAGGATTTGCGATAATACATGTTGCAATTAAAATGAACCTAGAAGAAAGAATTGTAGTAGGTCAATTCAATTAAATTCACCTTGCTAAAAGGCATTAACGTTGATTTATAAAAGACACGAGCGCCTGAGAACGGCAGAAGTTCGGGGATTGAATGAAACGAACTATCTCTTTTCAGCAGGCGCTCATAAATATTTGCAACATTACGGTAATATTATGGCTTCTCCTCTCGTGTGTGAGAAATTAATTCCATAGAACCAT
>JBPYDU010000054.1:0-8924 GCA_051985995.1 Candidatus Nitrosopolaris sp. | reverse complement strand
TTCAAAAAAGGAGTTGTCGTTGGCATTAATAAATACAGGGAAGAAACACTCAACTGCAAATTTGGTGTCATCTGTCAAAGAATTCAAGGAGATTAATCGATTCTCATTTAAGGTCTTAGCCTTACTTTCGAAAATTATTTCCCAGAAAGCCTACGTCGCAATCAAAGAAGGAGATGAAAAAATGTTGGGGAATTTAATGAATCAGAATCAAGTATTACTCCAAGAGATCGGCGTATCAGATACGAAAATCGATGCATTGGTTGAAATGAGTTTGGTAATGGGAGCTTGGGGAGCCAAACTAACCGGGGCAGGAGGGGGAGGAAGTATTATTGTGTTGATTCCTCCAAACGAAGAAAGCCTGTAAAAACTTTTTCATGTTGTTGACAAGAATATGTGGGGTGCTGAATTGATTCCAGTGAAGGTAGATTACAATGGAGTTCTTGTAGCCTAATACGATACCAAACTTTAAATCTATCCGACTTATGGTGTGAAAAAGATGAAATCTGCGCTGCTGCTAATGAAATTGGGGGGCTCCGTTGTAACTTTTAAAGAAAAACCTCTTTCACCAAACTTTATAGCAATAAAGGATCTGTCCCGCGTCCTGGCATCAATCAGGATGCCGGTCGTCATTGTCCACGGCGGAGGTTCATTCGGACATTACTGGTCACTCAAATATAAAATGCATACCAAGCCTGACGGTTATGACATACGCGGTATTTCAATAGTTCATGAATCGATGATTGCTTTAAACGAAATCATCGTCAATTATTTAATCGCAGAAGGGGTGAATCCATATGCCGTCATACCTTCCATGTTCATGGATGGTTTCGAACCAATTAAGACTAAAATCGAAGAAATTAGAACCATTGCCAAGGGGGGAATTATTCCTATAACTTTTGGGGATGTTGTTCATGTAAAGGGTCGCAATTATTCTATTCTCTCTGGGGATGCCTTAATGACAATTCTAGCAAAGGCGCTATTGCCTACAAAGACTATATTCCTAGTGAATGTCGATGGACTTTATAAAGATCTGAAGACTCGAGAAATTATTCGGGAAATCCATTATGCGACTTACAAATCGATAGAGTTTTCAAAATTCCCTACCGACGTTACAGGGGGGATGAGCAGAAAAATTGGGGAAGCATTTAAGATAGCAGCGTCGGGAATAGATGTATTGCTGGTTAATGGATTAAAGCCTCAACGTATTTCGGATGCTATAGAAGGTATCGATTTTGATGGTACGGTAATTAGAGGTATAAAAAACAGGTAGATAAAATTGTCGAATGCCTCTGACTTACCACCTGATCTGGAAATAATTAAGCAGCGGAAGAAAGAGGGAATCGACATACCTTTGCATAAAGATGTTCAAGCGAAGACTACCTCTACGTACTTGGAAAATGTTAAATTCGTACATAATGCAGTTCCTGAGCTTGATTATGAAGATATTGACACCTCAGTCAAGTTCTTGGATCATACGTTTTCTGCCCCTATCATTATCGACTCGATGACAGGCGGAACTCCAGAAGCAACCGTGATTAACTCTAGACTAGGTGAGCTTGCAGAAAGGTATGGTTTCGGAATGGGTCTGGGTAGCCAGAGAGCGGGTCTTCATAGTGCGGAGCTTGCACATACATATTCTGTGGCAAGAAAAAATGCTCCCAACGCATTTCTGATAGCCAACATCGGTGGTGCACAGATTGCGAAAGGCCTGTCTGTTGATAATACTAGAAAAATTCTAGAAATGATAGGGGCAAATGCTCTTGTGATTCATCTCAACCCTTTACAAGAACTTATCCAGCCAGAAGGAGAACCAAAATTCAGAGGAGTGCTTCAAAAAATTTCAGAACTAGTAAAGAGTCTGGATGTGCCTGTCATGGTAAAAGAAGTAGGGTCAGGAATATCTAGGGAAGCTGCAATCAAATTGGAGATGGCTGGCGTTTCCGCAATCAACGTGGCAGGCACAGGGGGAACTAGTTGGGCAGGAGTAGAGAAATTGCGTGCAGAGACACAAAAGGACAAAGTTAAGATTCGTTTGGGCGAATTGTTTTGGGATTGGGGAATACCAACAGCTGCCAGTCTTATCGAAGTTAAAAAGGCTGTCCCGGAGATGCCGTTGATTGCTTCTGGCGGTCTACGTAACGGATTAGAGGTTGCCAAGTGCCTTGCATTAGGGGCTAACATTTGTGGGATGGCCTATCCATTTTTGCGTAAAGCAGCAGAGTCAAAGCAAAGTTTGTTTGAATTTGCAAATATGATAACAGAGGAACTTAAGAGCACAATGTTTCTGGTCGGAGCTAAAAATATCAAAGACTTGAAGAGTTCAAGGTATATATTGACTGGCTATCTAGCAGATGGAGCTAGTAGCAACCGATGAAGGCAATCGATATTAAGGACGAGCTAGAGTCCAACGCTTCCAGCGTGAACGAATACATCCTTTCCTCGTTAAAGGGTGAACCATTTGAGTTGTACCGGGCCTCCTCACATTATATTATAAGTGGAGGCAAACGTCTACGGCCTTTTATATTAATAAAGTCAAGTGAGATGTTTGGCGGTAATCTGAAGAGGGCTATGCCGGCTGCTGCTGCTGTTGAGCTTGTCCACAATTTCTCTCTTGTACACGACGACATAATGGATAACGATGATATGCGCCACAGTGTTCAAACAGTTCACAAATTCTATGGTATGCCATTAGCAATTTTGGCAGGCGACATTTTGTTTTCAAAGGCATTCGAGTTGTTGGCTATTCAAGGAAGAGTCAACGGCGTCTCGGAAAAAGCAACTTGTGAGATGGTCGCCAGGCTATCTTCAGCATGCATACAAGTGTGTGAAGGGCAAGCCACCGATGTCCTCATGGCCTCGGCTAATAATGAATTCTCCATTGATTCACCTCAATACATCAATATGATTACCAAAAAGACGGCTGCGTTATTCGAGCTTTCTTGCGCCCTAGGGGTATTATCTGCACCGAATTCGAGCGCCGCTGATGTGCAGAGTCTTTCATGGTTTGGAAGGAACATCGGTATCGCGTTCCAATTAGTTGATGACCTGATTGGCATCACAGGAGATCCGAGCCTTACTGGCAAAGCGGTAGGAAACGATTTGCGAGAAGGAAAAAAAACATATCCGATTCTTTTAGCACTGAGAAATGCGAAGGGTGAGAATAAAAGCAAGATCCTCAAAATCTTTGGCAGAAAGAATGCATCGGTTAACGATCTGAAGGAAGCGGTCAGAACTATTTCCAGTATAGGGATAGATCGAGAGATTAGAATGGCCGCACGAACACATGTAGAAAAAGCCGCACAATCAATAGCTGATTACGCTGACTCGAGAGCAAAAAGGGCACTTGACTCTTCTGCCTCCTTCATAGTTGAAAGGAGCCTGTAGCTTAAATGTCCTTTTCCTCATCCTCGTCCTCGTCAGTTGATCAAGGCACTAGAAATATCATTAAGACCATAGTTTTAAGAAATGCTATTCAGTACGGCGGAAAAGCCAGAATCGAGAATGTTATTTCCAAAATTGTTGCCCAAAGACCAGATTTTCGAAACAACTTAAAGGTTCTGATTCCTGAAATCAAATTGACGGTACAGGAAATAAATTCATTAACGTTAAATGAACAAAAAACACTTTTCACGCGTATAGCGCCTCATGAATCTGCTGAAAAGAAAAAGTTTACGGGAGAGCACGATACAAACCTGCCTTCATTACAAGATGCTCAAATGGGGAATGTAATCACAAGATTTCCACCGGAACCAAATGGTTATCCTCATATAGGACACGCCAAGGCTGCGATTATTGATGAAGAATACGCGCGCAGGTACAACGGAAAGTTGATCCTGCGTTTCGACGATACGAACCCATTAAACGAAGAACCAGAATATTATGAAGCGATCAGAGAAGGCCTAGAATGGCTTGGAATAGAACCAGATATTGTGAAGAACACATCTGACGATATCAAATTATTATGTGATTACGGAAAAAAATTAGTCGAGACTGATGGAGCATATGTGTGTAGATGTACCCAACCTGTGATGCGAGATCTCAGAGCAAAAGGATTGGAGTGTGATTGCAGAACGGATTCAGTACACGCCGGAGACCTATTAAGACAATTCTTCGATGGTTCTTTTGAACCAAATATTGCTGTTCTCAGATTCAAAGGTAACATGGCCGATCAAAATACGGCGATGAGAGATCCCACACTTTTTAGAATAATCGATGGCTACCACCCAAAACTAGGTACTTCGAACAGAGTGTGGCCGACATATGATTTTGCAGCCCCGATAGAAGACAGTCTCGATGGAGTGACACATGCACTTCGAACAAAGGAGTATGAATTACGTAAGGCTCTCTACTTTGCCATCTTGGCACGACTCTCCCTTCGTCAACCTGTTATGTTGGAATTTTCGAGATTGGAATTCGATGGCATGCCTGTTTCGAAGCGGAAAATTAAGCCCTTAGTCGAAAAGGGTCTTGTACAAGGCTGGGACGATCCTCGTCTTCTAACTTTAGCGGCAATCAAAAGGAGAGGTTTTTTACCACAGGCAATTCGTAAATTCGTGCTCTCTTTGGGTTTGACCTTGTCCGAAACGAAGCCACCATTTGAAGCACTCGAAGCATTCAACAGAAAAATTATTGACCCTCTATGCATCAGATTATTTTTCGTTAGAGATCCTGTTCAATTACATGTGCGAAATGGCCCTTCGAAGGACGTAGCTTTAAGCAACCATCCTAACATAAATCTGGGGCAAAGAAAGATACGGGTGTCAAATTCCTTTTACATCGCCGGCGAAGATGCAGGTAGTATAAGAGTTGGAGATGAAATAAGGCTGATGGAGTTATACAACATAAAGATAGCTGAGATTAAATCCTCAGGGCTACATGGCTCGGACGAGAGTAATAGTAGGACTGGCACCGATAGTGACGTGGACGTGCCAATGAATGCAAGTAATACCAGTAATACCGGCAGATTAATAATAGCTGAGCAGACCGGGGACGAGATACACCAGGATATGCCTAAAATCCAATGGGTAGCAATGGTTGATGCATTACCGTACAAAGTTCTGATTGCGAGGGAACTCTACATAGGAGAAAATTATAACACAAATAGTCTCGAAACCTGTGAAGGATTTGCCGAATCATTCGTGTCTTCTCTTAATAAAGGTACGATGGTCCAACTAGTAAGATTCGGCTTCTGCAGGATAAATGGTGACAACACAGCAATATTCACGCACAGGTAGCAAGAGAGAGGAAGAATGAATAAAATGAAATGAAAATTGCACGAATAAGGAACGCCAGTCTGGTCGAGACATATGCCATTGTCTCCGAAGATGGAAAAAGACTAATTACCAGACTTGAAATTCAAGACCGGACAGGCATACCCTTACCGTACAGCATTAAGGAATTTATGTTCAAAGGTTGGCTAGACGAGGTTAAAAAAAATCGAAGAAAGCTAGACTATGTTCATAAGGTTGACGAGATCGAGCTGTTGGCCCCGCTGCCAAACCCCCCAAAGATAATCTGTCTAGCGTTCAACTATTATGATCATGCTAAAGATGCTGGACTAACTCCATCTGACGAGCCGGTGATCTTTATGAAACCAAGGACCACTCTTAATTCTCCTTACAGTAACATTGTCTGTCCTTCATTTGTTAACCGCTTGGATTACGAGGCTGAAATTGCGGCAATAATTGGTAAGGATACAAAAAAGGCATCGATCGATCGGTCTGTCGATTCTATCTTTGGATATATGATTCTTCACGATGTGTCTGCAAGGGATATTCAGTTTAAAGATAAGCAATTCACAAGAGGGAAGAGTATCGATACCTTTGCCCCCTGTGGTCCATGGATCACAACGAAAGACGAAATCTCCGATCCGCAAAATTTAGAGATCACTACTAAAGTGAACGGGGAGTTGCGGCAGAAATCCTCAAGTGTAAATATGGTTATTCCCATAAAAAAAATAATTTCCAGCCTGAGCTCCATAATTACAATAGAGGAAGGTGACATCATTTCGACAGGCACACCGGCAGGTGTTGCCATGTCAATGAAGGAACCAAAATATCTGAAGGATGGTGACATCGTAGAAATTTCCATTGAAAATCTAGGTACAATAAGAAACAGGGTCGTGTTTCAATAACTACGATATCAAGACTAAGATAAGGAAAAACGACTGAAGTACATATTACGTAACAGTAGTGTTACCAGTAATACAATTTGTGGTAACAGCGTTGTTCTTAATCAGGAGATGTTACTATTAGTCAAACATCAAATGTGGGAGATCATCAAATTCTAGCTCCTATAACCGCCTAAAATATTTGGAAATGTTAAAGTCGATCACAGAAGATCAACCTGAAATAGGTTGCTATACCTTTACGGGTAATATTGTTAGAATCAGAAGTTTGCAACTTGCAATGTACCTAACATCTGCACTTGTTACTCATAGATTATATGGCATCAGTTTTTCTTTCACTAGTTTAAATTAAACATTACATCTCATACCACTATAATAATAATGCAAAATAGTTTAATGCGAATGTACTAAAGATGTTTTATCCATTAAAAAAATAGAAATGCGGAGGCGGTGGTGGTAATTGTTTACCAACCACCATTGGCCTTAGGTTCTCACTACTTTTCCTTTACTTGACGCGTTGTCGGTTGAATCATGGACATGTTTCAGCCTTACATGTCTTCAGGGGTCCTACCTGGGCGCTAGTCATTTTAAGTGGTGTCCCTAATTGATATGGCGTGGTTTGTACAGGTATACTGTTCTTACCCATGGGTGGAATCGCGTTTGAAGGATTGGAGAAGTTCTTAAGACCTAATAGTTTACCTACTGACCCGTCCGGAGGATCTATTGCTATAATGCCTGCTTGTCCTTTGAATAGTGAAGCGTAGTCATGATTCACTGGAGCGAATGCACCTGGTTGGGTGAACGTCACATCTACTATCGCGTCATTTGAACCGCCGAGCAACCATGTTTGTTTACCCCATGCTTGGACTACACTACCAGAAATTACTCTGTCGAGTTGGGCTCCTACTATGTGGAAGTTTACCATAACGTCACCTTCGTTCAGCAAAAAGAATCTAACATGATCTCCTTGCTTGAAGTGAAGAGGCATAGCACCTTTTGTCTTTGTGATTACTGGATCATATCCAAATGGAATACCATTCATCCATACAAAGGTAGGATCATGGTTGAACATTGCAGTTTGGTTGTAGTTACCGTCCTTCGTTAGGTACCATTCTGAAAAGATGAACTGAACTTCTTTTGCATTTGGACTTACAGTCTCGTTTATTTTATTGCCTTTATTATCGTATGTTGGGTATATGTAGCCTGTGTATCCCTTCGCTGGATCAACTATAACCCCACCTACCATACCCATAAACACATGCTGGTCCATGGTAAGTACGGCGACTCCTTCACAATGATACTTGAAAAACCCTGGTTGTGTCGCTATAAATGCATATGAACGCTCTTGTCCTGGCATGACCGGTCCAAAATTCGGCACTGCACTAATAATTGAAGCATGATTATCGAGGCTGTGCGAGAGTTTATTTTTAGGATAATTTATCAGTGTTACGTTAATCAGGTCACCCTGGGTCACTCTAATTGTCGGGGCTGGAACAGTTCCATTGAAAGTCAATGCATGTATTAGATTTCCTTGAGGTAGAGTAAGGTTTGTCTCATATGCTACCAACGATACCTTGTGTACGGGATCTCCTTTTAGCATCAAATTTTGGGCTGTTTGCATACTGACTTGGGTAAAGGCTCCAGAGTCCATAGCGAAGTTTAAGCCTGCCGATTGCATGCTTTGAGTCGATGGAGCAGGAAAGCTATTCATAGACATGGCGAACCCTCTGCTAACAGCTGGTAACAGCATTAGTCCTGAAACGAGGATAAAGGCCGATACAGCCGTAGTGAGTGCTGTAGACGATTTTTTCATTAATCTCATTTCCCTTAGTAATAGATAAGTATATCTGTTATTGTGGATCCTTAAGTTCCCTTGTATCGGATAATTTTACTTATAGTAGCAGTAGAAGGAAAGATCTACTTAATACCACTAATACTTACTTGGTGTTTACCGGCGGGAATATTCAAATCGACATAAGTATACCCCTTTGCTAGTGTCACAGCGTTTCTATACAAAGATCCATCCATCATAACGAAAATCGTTGGAGTATTGAAAGTTTGGGGAATCTTTAATCTTAATGGCCCAGGAACGGGGTATTGATTGTTTATGCTTATAAGAATACTTCCAGTAGAAGGATCGGATTTAATGTTATCAATAGTTGCAAGACCGGTCATATTGGACGTAATATACCTACTTCCGCCTATGTTTATCTTCATGTTCATAGTCCTAAAATCGACCCCAAAACAGCTGTAGAAAGACACATCTGATCTGACCGCAGGATCAGGAGAAACAGTAAACATAACTCGCTCCCCAGATCTTAAAACGGGCATGTAGCTACTGACAGAGTCAATTTGTCCTCCACTTTTGTTATGGGCTGAAGCGTAGATTGTTAAATCAAATAGATCGAATGAAGCGATATTCTTGATAGATCCTATTAATGTACCATTCTGTCTTGGTGTGCTGCTGTAGTTTAATCTTATGACATCATAATAAGGTACGCTTACGTTCCTTGCCTCATACACGAACGGGTTACCCGGATGCTTTACGTCCGAGGAGGAGAAGATCTTGAATTTGAAAGGAACTTCTCCATAAGGATAAATAATTTTACCGTAGGGTTCTGTTACCAGGTGTAAGCCAGTGCCATTGCTGCTGGTTGCATTTAGACCAACCAAGACCCGAACTGGTAGGTCAATCTTATTTTCTACTGTTCCTACAATATTTTTGGTGCCATTAGCATCTGTAAATGATGCTACATCAGTAATCGCAACATTCACTCCTCCTTGATGAGCGTAGAGT
>JBPYDU010000053.1:0-2590 GCA_051985995.1 Candidatus Nitrosopolaris sp. | reverse complement strand
TGCTCACTTAACTAATTGCTTTGTGCAGATCATCATAAGCTTGCCTTATTTCTTCTACTGATGTTCCATCCTCTAATGTACTTACATCGCCTATTGTCGATGACCCGCTTGATATCGATTTCAGTAATCTACGCATTATTTTTCCGCTTCTAGTTTTTGGAAGTTTATTGACAAAATAAATTTCACCGGGCGTCGCAATTGGTCCTACCGTCTCTCTAATGTGATTAGCAAGTTCATTTCGTAACTCTTGAGCAGATACTGCGGCGAATTCAGCACGCAATACCAAAAATGCAATTATCGATTCTCCTTTTTTCTCATCTGGCCTACTGGTAACTGCTGCCTCCGCAATTGCCCGGTGTGAGACAAAGGCACTTTCCAACTCCATTGTACCCAGCCTGTGTCCTGCTATCTTAAGTACATCATCCGATCTGCCTAGCAACCAAAGATACCCATCGGCATCATAAAGTGCATAGTCCCCAGTAAAGTATATGTTGTTGTCAAATTTTCTCCAGTAAGTGTTCTGATATTTTTCATCATCGCGCCAAAGTGTCATCAGCATTCCTGGCCAGGGTTTTCTAATTACTAAGTATCCTTTTTTGTCTGGAGTTACTGGTTTTCCACTCTCATCCACAACTACTGCATCTATTCCAGGCAGAGAAAAGGTACCAGAACCGGGTTTCATCGGGGCGATTTCAATGCCAGTGCACGCACTTATCATGATGCCGCCTGTTTCAGTTTGCCACCATGTATCAACAATAGGACAATTTTCCTTTCCAATAGTTCTAAAATACCACATCCATACCTCTGGATTAATCGGCTCACCAACGGAACCCAATAGACGTAGTGAGGACAAATCAAAAGAATTAGGAATACTATTTCCGAATTTAATATACATTCTAAGAGCAGTGGGAGTAGTATATAGAATTGTTGCACCGTGCTTTTCAACTATATCCCAATATCTGTCAGGTTTCGGATAATCGAGCGTTCCTTCATACATTATCTGGGTAGCTCCATGCATTAGCGGGGCATAAACGATGTAGCTATGACCAGTTACCCATCCAATATCGGCAGTACAAAAGAAAATGTCTCTGTTTGTAAAATCAAAAACCCATTTAGCTGTTGCATATAGATGGGTTAGATAACCACCAGTGCCATGTACGACGCCCTTAGGTTTGCCAGTCGTACCTGAAGTATATAAAATATATAACGGGTGGGTACTCTCTATAATCTCAGGCTCACAATGCGGTCGTGCATTTTCAATTATGTCGTGCCACCATACATCTTTTGGGCCCATGCTAATGTTATTTAAAGCTCTTTTCAAGACAACAACATGTTCGATTGAAGAAGAAAGAGGAATCGCTTTGTCTACAACCTTTTTCAATTCAAAAATTTTTCCTCTTCTTAAACCTCCATCGGCAGTTATTACCACTTTCGAGCTTGAGTCATTTACTCTATCGGATAGTGCCTGCGCGCTGAAGCCAGAGAACACAACGACATGTATTGCTCCAATTCTTGCACATGCCAACATAGCGATTGGAAGCTCTGGCACCATGGGAAGATAAATTGTGACACGGTCACCTTTCTTGACTCCGAGATTCTTTAGGGCACTGGCAAACTTATTAACCGAACGGTATAATTGAGAATAGGTAAATAATTTGCTTTCCTTATTTTCAGCTTCCCAGATTATTGCAGCCTTGTTTTTTAAATCAGAATCTACGTGTCTATCAAGACAGTTGATAGATGCATTTAATGTACCTCCGACGAACCACTTGTAGAATGGAGGGTCGTTCGAGTCTAATACTTTGTCCCAATGTTTAAACCAAATCAGATTTTTCGCCTGCTGTCCCCAGAATTGCTCAGGGTTTTCCAAAGCTTGACTTCTAATTTTATCAAGTTTTTTTCCTTCTAATCTTACTTTGACTTTTTCGCTCTCTTCATATATCCTCGATAAATCAATAGAATTTTGATTAGTCATCTGTGATAAGAAGGAAGGCGGGAACAATTCTTAAAGTGTTTGGATGAATATGCTTGTCGCTAAGACAATCTTTAGACGATGAGATCGATTATAGCTTATAGATAAGTGCATGTCCGAGCTATTCTGAATATGATCGGATAAACAGACAACCAGCTTTGTTCATCTTCACAATCGGGATAGCTCAATCGATTATTTTATAGTTTGTTGATATTTTCAGTTCAGGAAGTTCGTGTAGATCAAGTGAAAATTGATACTATCCGAGTACCAAAGCCCTCCAGCTTTTAGTTTTTAAGGGTAAAGGATAAAGTAAATTAGTTAACTGCTGCCCGTAGAAGTATCTAGGGGAATTCGACTGATACTCTTGAAATAGTATGTCCATATATTATTTCCTGCGCCACTCGCTTGTCATCTTGAAAATAATCTAATAGAAGATCGCCGTTCTGCGCATTCCTTGTAATAATAACTCTAGATGCTTTTGGATACGGCAATTTTCTATTGTCTGACTTTTCCCCTACACTCAGGGCAGTTCTTTTTTGATCGATTAACTCTATGCGGAGAGCCGATAACATTGTTGCGGTATCTGTCCAATAATATTCCCTAAGCAGCGTTTCATTT
>JBPYDU010000052.1:0-59546 GCA_051985995.1 Candidatus Nitrosopolaris sp. | reverse complement strand
ACCAATATTTAGCCACCTTCTGACATCTTTGGCTTTTAGAATAGCTCGTTTTTTTCTAAACGGGGCTAGTCAATTACGTACAGACCGGTTCTTGCACCAGGATAGTACTCACGATGAATTCGAGTATTCTAAATCAAAAGTTCTCCCCGATCAGATAGTAACAAAACTTGTGTCCTCCTTTGATCTTTCGTTAACGTGCACGAGTGGTTTAGCACTTTTTAACCGAGACACAATACGATATTAAACGAGAGCCAAGGAGAAAACACGATGTCATTCCATAGTTTTTGTTAGATGGCGAAAACCAAAGTAAGCTGTCCAGTGGATCGAGCTATTCATTATTGAGTCGATAAAATCAGAATCTCACGCTAGTACAGTAACAAAATTAATCGAATCCTAATGTTGGTTTAAAACATAAAAGAGCTCATTCCAATTTGAGTCCCAAGCCCGGAAAAGATTAAGATGTTAACCACCAAAACTGCCAGGACTGTTAGCGCAGAAATGGTAATTCCTTTATACCCAGCTGGAAGAATTCGTCTCTTTAGCATTACCACAAAAGAAATAGAAAGAAGTGCTGCGATTGAGAGCGATGATATTATGGTTGCATTTTCTATCATGTTCGCTGCAGTAGATAGTGTCGGGAAAATCATGCGAAAATTCTCGAATAGACCCACTGGCACTAATATGACGACCAATCCAACAAGGAACAAAGAGGAGTTCTCGCCAATAAACGATCCGACCCTTCCTTCTTGGTTGAAATTTTCTCTGATCTCGTTTTCGTTTTCTTTTCCGATTGAATCAAATGAATTCTCTTCGCTCTTGTCACTAGCAGGATCTGAAGATTTGCCATCGTGCTCACGAAGCATTTGTAAGCCGCCTTCAGTAATCGTATAATGCTTCGAATTTTTATTAACGTAAGTACTCATCCTCTCTAAATGGTAGTAAATTGATCCGGTCGATAGGCCAGTGGCATCCCTGATTTCTGTGAAACACGCTGACCCATTCTTGTCTGCAATTGCCCGCAAGATCTTAATTCTAGTGCGTCTAGCACGAAGCTGAGTCTCTCCAGTCAATGTCGATTATAGAGCCCAAAATTATTTATCTCTTTCTGAGTGAGCTCATAGGCTATGAATGAATCTCTTTTCAGCCTCGATAGGATTACCTTAAGTACTAGCAAGACTTATAGACATAACTTATGTTACCATAGAGGATGCCAAAGTGGGGTCGTAGCGAAGCCAGGCATCGCAACGGGCTCCAGATCTGAAAGATCAGGGCTAGCCTCGGAAGAAACCCGTGGGTCAAGGGTTCAATTGACTATAGTCAACACTCAGTCAGGACAAATCCCTTCGACCCCACTTAATATCAGGTTTCAGTGGCATCTAACGAGTTTGTTGAATGCACTTTGTCAGTTCAGAATATGAACCAAAAGTATTTTTTGCTTCTGGAATATGCTTTTCGATTGCCTTGTATGCAGAATCGACAAAGACTTTCGTAGGATCCTCTTTTCTTACAAACTTCAAGATCTTTTTTGTTGTAGAACCTAACTTTTCAAAATAGATCACCGAACTTTCTTCTATGATTGAATCTGCATCTGCACACGTAACACCAAACTTAAGAAGATGAGCTTCTAATTTGCCCGCGCAGTGGGCAAAATGCACCGAGTATGCACTACTATCATATTCAGTCACTCAGACTTCACCAGACCCAATAAATAGACTATAACTACCTTTTTAACATTCCACTATATCTAGATGTAATTGTGACCAGTATCTCAGGTTCACTAGATACAGAATCATGTCCGGTCCGCTTTTAGTCGCGATTTAAGTTGATACCATGTACCGAATCTTATTATCGCGACTCCCAATGCTATAACTCCAATGGAAATTGCCACCAAATTTGGTTTAACCAATGCATTGAGTGGATTTGGTGCTGATGAAGTCAAAGTACATTTGCCATCATGACAGTCACTTATAATAGGATAGGCTAGTAGCACAATAGAAATGATGACTAGCAATATTGCACCGAGGGAAGAGAGCACTGCCCCTGATCTTATGAAAATTTTCACCTTCAATGGAACTGATCACCGAAATAATTGTCCCAAATAATTGTTGTTAATAATATCAACGGATTTGATTTACATCAATAGTTACGAATTGATATATGTTATCCTTTGAAACTTTTCTAAATTGCTCATTGTAATAAAGATATGGTAATTCCTTGTAGATGTGAGAATCCCACAGCTCATGAATCGAGTCAAAGTACTCCTTTCTCTTTTTCCCCCTCATGCGAAGAATCTCATGACATAAAACATGGGAAAGCTTTGTGCAGTTTACGTCAGCATAAAACCTTGCACGCTTAACTTCTGAAACCTCTGGTTCTAGTCTCTTCCAATAGATCATGCCGAAATTTTCCGAGGCGTATCCATCAGTCTGGCAGTCTGTCCAAAAGGGTTTGAAGTTGGCTAGATAGAAATGATAAACCGATCTACCACGCTCTATGTGATCCCTGCTCAGATAACTAATGGACATTCGATCGAATATTCTCCCGGGGACGACAGGCAAAATATCAGCCTCAACGTTGAAATCCAGATCAAAATTGCGTTTTATCCACCATCGGTAAAACCTCGACATCAACGTAACGTAGTCCCAATCCTCTTTCTGTCTTGTCACCCATTCTTCATTTCGTGCAACGTAGATGAAGAACAGTTTAGAAGGATGCACGGATGAATTACCGCTCTTGATATATATAACATAATAATATGACAAGGTTTTGGGGGACTTTATGCCACTATCACTTCTTATCGATAGATTCTTAATGCGGCTAAAGTAAGACCACTGTGGAGTGATATAATGGTGCTCACCAGACTGGGGGCAATAATTCTTTTAGTGACTGACATGAAAAAATCCGTAGACTTCTATCAAGACCTGATCGGGCTACCCTTGAAGCAACAATCCACAGAATGGACTGAATTTTTCGATGGTGGTACAATTTTAGCATTGCATCCTGCAAAGAGGAAGGGCAAGATAAAAGCTTCAACAATATTGGTTGGATTTATGGTCAACGAACTCGACAATACGGTTAAACGGCTGAAAGAAAAAGGAGTGAAATTCTTTAAAGAACCCAGACAAGAGCCATTCGGGAAACATGCCATTTTTGAAGACCCTGACGAGCATCTAATATCGATCGTACAGCTCGAAACCAAATCTGCTGAAGGGTTCGACTTATTAGGCTTAATTGGCGCCGAGTAATCGTGGCTTATATCACATCTATAGCAAAGTTAATTTGACCCTTAGACACTAAATTCAATCAGCCGGCCATAGGGGCAGGGCGCGACCCGGTCCCATTCCGAACCCGGAAGTCAAACCTGTCGTCGCTGCTGTATTACTTACCTGCGTGAGCGGTTGGGAAGCAGCAGTGCTGGCGCTTGATTTTGCACGTCGATGTAAGGAGCATAAGTGTAAGCCAGTCTATCCTTTAGAAGCACCTCTTAAAATCTGAATCTTAGTCAAATAATTTATGGTGGGAGACAAGCAATAGACTCACTCGTTTGATTGATCCGTCAAAAATTTTATCATGGTACGAACTCCAAATCCGGTTGCCCCTTTGGGATTATAACTCTTCTCAAATGTACCATCTTGGGTCCAGGCAGTTCCTGCAATATCTAGATGTATCCATGGAACATTATTAGTGAAGTTGTAAAGAAATGCAGCTGCTGTGATAGCTCCCCCGGGTCTTCCTCCAATATTTTTAATGTCTGCTATGCTACTTTTTATCTGTTCGTGATGCTCTTCAAATAGTGGCAACTCCCATATTCTTTCTCCGGTTTGTTCAGATGCTTGAATCAACATTGTTGTTAGCTGCTCATCCGATCCTATTAGAGCAGCAACATTAGCGCCAAGGGCAATAATCGCCGCTCCTGTCAGTGTTGCAAGATCTATTATTGCCTTAGGCTGGAATTTTGAAATGCCATATGCCATTGCATCTGCGAGGATGATTCTTCCTTCAGCGTCTGTATTCAACACCTCAACCGTTTTACCGTTGTACATGGTTATTATTTCTCCCGGCTTATAGGAGGTACTGGATGGCATGTTTTCCACTGAGGGAATGATACCTATTACATTTATCTTGAGATCCAACGAAGCTATTGCCTTGAGTATGCCTAGTACTGCGCAGCCGCCGCACTTGTCAAATTTCATCTCTTCCATTTTGTCGCCTGGTTTCAATGAGATTCCACCAGTGTCAAAGGTTACTGCCTTACCAACCAAAAGGTACGGTTTGAGGCCACTCAAACCTCCGTAGTATTCTAATACTATCAATTTGGGTGGACTATTGCTCCCTTTACCAACTGAGACTAGTCCATTCAATCCTATTGACTCCATTTCATAGCGTTCCAGTATCGTCACTTTGATTCCGAACTCCTCAAAAGCTAATGCAAACTTGGCGATTTGTGCAGGAGTACATTCATTCGGAGGCAGGTTACTAATATCGCGAGTATACTCGACTGCCTGTGTTGTTACACTTGTCTTGTCTACAATACTTTGGAATCTTTCAGATTCTGATTCGACCAATATAGTAGCTACTGCAGGTCCAAGGTTTGCATCCCTGAGATTTGTTTTATATTTTTGGAAGGAGTATAGCGAGAGGTATAGACCTTCGGAAATGGCTTCTATCAGTGAATCATCAACCTCCTTGAAGGGCAATATAGTTAACTCGTCAATACATGATTCTCTCGCTTCCAAAGCAACTTTACCTGCAATAATTCTAGCTTTTTCATTTGTAAATTCCTCCCTCTCTCCAAGACCTATTAGCATAATTTTTTTGACTGGCTTTATCCCTATTAGACGGAACATAATACGTGATCCGAAGTTTCTTTTGAATTCCTTATTTTGAATCATCTCAGTTATTGCAGCATTCACTGTTTGGTCAATAAATTTGGATCCCGAAAATTCCATTCCATTTTCAAATATTCCGATAACTAACAGAGGAGTCGGTATTTTATCTAAAACATTTTCTCTTACTTTAATCGCTATCATGTCTTAGCGTAACTTTCTAATTATTTTAAATTATCTGGACAGAGATGTTGCTTAAGTTTAGAGTCTACATTGTTACCCTATACGAGAATATCTTTTTATTTTCCCAAAGCTAGCTCTTCTTTTGATCTGACTAGAGATGAAGTGAGATGATAAGAGGTTGTGACATTCGTGGGCTTTAGGATGCGTTACCTTGATCTTAAAAGGAAGATATGTGATATACGTATGTTGGCAATACAGGGTATTGCCGAGGCTGGCTCAGGCCATCCAGGCGCTTCATTTTCAGCTGCGGAGATTATGGGCGTCCTTTATCTTCGAAAGATGCGCCATCTACCCGATAAACCAGATTGGGTTGAAAGGGATTATTTTATCAACTCAAAGGGACATTCAGCTCCAGGTTACTTTGCAACATTAGCAACAGCTGGGTATTTTCCGCCGCGAGAAATGGAAACCTTGCGCAAGCTAGGGAGCAGGCTGCAGGGTCATCCAGTAAGATACACTCCTAATGAGATTCAAAGTGTACCTGGGACCGAGTTTTCAGGAGGATCTGAGGGAATCGGTCTTTCTGTCTCGATAGGCATAGCTCTAGCAAATAGATTGGATGGAAGAAAAAACTACGTGTTTACCTTAATTGGCGACGGCGAGTCAAATGAAGGCCAGATCTGGGAGGCAGCTATGGCTGCCGCCAAATTCAAGCTGGATAGGTTGGTTGTCCTACTAGATCGCAACCGCATACAGCAAGATGGCTTTACTGAAGACATCATGCCTCTTGATCCTACTCGCGATAAGTGGTCATCCTTTAATTGGAACGTAATTGAAATTAGTGGTCATAACGTAGAACAGATAATCGATGCTATAAACAAGGCCAGTGAAACGAAGGATAGGCCTACTATAATTGTAGCCAATACAATTAAGGGAAACGGAATCAAGCACATGACAAATAATCCTCAGTGGCATGGAAAGGCGCCGCCAAGGGAACATACACCAATATTATTAGAGGAATTGAGAAGTGAATGTTTTATAGCAACTTCCATTATAGCGGGCCAAAAAGAGAATTATGAAGAGAAGATCAAAAATGCGGAACGAGGAGGTGCGGATATAATACATCTCGATATAATGGATGGGAAATTTGTACCTAATACTACGTTCTTTTCTGATACGATCAAGCAGCTGAGACGAGCTACTTCATTACCCTTCGATGCTCATCTCATGATTGAAAATCCACTAGGTCACGTCTATGATTATATTGATGCTAGGTGTGATATAATAACTGTCCATGCAGAGACGTGTAACGAAAGTGAATTTTTACAAATTATGGACAGATTGCTTTCAAATGGGATTAGCCCAGGTATTGCGATAAACCCATCTACAGAAATTCCAAGCTGGCTCTACTCCCATCTGCATGATCTCGACGTAGTTTTGATAATGTCTGTGAATCCAGGCTTCGCAGGTCAGAAGTTCATTCCGGGAATACTATTAAAGATCCATGAGATAAATCAGAAGCTGCGCAAGCATGGATTCCAAGGTTACATTGAGTCTGATGGCGGCATTGATGCTACCATTGTACAAAAAGTGTACGAGGCTGGGGCAAGGATATTTGTGGCCGGAAATGCCGTTTATGGGAGTGGCGACATTCACGGCGCAATTATCCAGTTAAGGCATAAGGTAAACGTAGCTCTAGAGAGAAAACTATTGGATCAAGCAAATGAGATAGGTATAAGGCGTGATTGGCTGAAGACGCGTAAACATATATTGATTCCACTCGCGAATGAGCTAGGGATAGAGGAAGAATTACATGCTCTTAAGTAATGAACAAAAGAAATCCGATATGAGGGGTGCTTACGGGGATACTCTTGTAGAATTAGGGGCTGTTAACCAAGATATAGTTTGCGTGGGAGGAGACACGACAGATTCACTGAAAATTAAGAAATTTGGGGACCATTATCCCGACAGACTCTTCAACGTGGGTATAGCTGAGGCAAATCTTGTTTCGATTGCGGCCGGACTTGCGATTGCCGGGAAAATTGCATTTGCGAGTACATACGCTGCATTTCTTCCAGGCCGATGCTTAGATCAAATCCGTAATGCTATATGCTATCCGAACCTTAACGTGAAACTGGTAGTTTCGCACGCTGGTCTAACCGTTGGACCAGATGGTGCATCTCATCAACAACTGGAAGACTTTTCTACCATGAGGGCGATCCCTAACATCCAGGTAATTGTCCCTGCAGATGCGGTGGCCGCACGCTATTTGATCAGGTCAATATCTATGATAGAAGGACCTTTTTATGTAAGACTTGCGAGACCAGCTAGTGAAGTGCTGTACGAGGACAATGCATATTTCAGAGTAGGCTCAGGGAATGTTTTATTAGAAGGATCTGATGCGACAATCATCGGATGTGGCTTAATGGTATTGAGAGCATTAAACGCCGCAAAGCTGTTGAAAGCTAACTACGGATTGTCTTGCCGGGTCGTTGATATGTTTTCAATTAAACCTATAGATGCTCACTTAGTGGCTAAATGTGCTAAAGATACCGGAGCAATTGTAACGGCGGAGGAACACAATATGATTGGGGGACTAGGGTCGGCAGTTGCAGAGTCAACGTCGGAATCTTATCCAATCCCTATTAAACGTGTTGGCGTACACGATACCTTTGGAGAATCAGCTAGGGATGTAGAGATCGATGCTTTATTAGATAAATATGGGCTTGCTACTAAAGATATCGTGCATGCAGTTATTGAATGTAAGAAAAGGAGCAAGAAATGAAAATTTTTCTGGATACTGCTAACCTGCAGTCCATTAAAAGATATAATGAGATGGGGATAATAGATGGAATCACTACAAACCCTACTTTATTGTCACGAGAAAGAGACAACCCGGCTACGTTAATGCGAGAAATAGTTAGCATTGTTAAAGGGCCTGTGAGTTTGGAAGTGACTGGAACAAAGACTGAGGAAATGGTAGAACAAGCCCACCGTCTGATGAAGTACGGCCATAATGTCGTCGTTAAAATTCCGATGATACCTGAAGGGCTTAGAGCGGTTAGACAGCTCACACATGAGGGAATTCCCACTAACATGACACTTGTTTTTTCTGCGAACCAGGCACTCTTAGCCGCAAAAGCTGGAGCATCATACGTTAGCCCATTTATTGGCAGGTTGGATGACGTAGGGCAGGATGGTCTTGAAATTATAAGGCAGATTGTTCAGACCTTTAGGAACTATGGTTTTGGAACAAAAGTACTTGTTGCTAGTATAAGACATCCGCTTCACGTTATAGAGTCAGGCAGAATTGGAGCTGATGTAGTTACTCTACCACCTGATATCATGGCTAAATTGATCGTTCATCCGTTAACAGACAAGGGCCTAGCCTCCTTCCTTCAAGACTGGGAGCAGTTGAAGAACGAGACCCCAAACGTTGAAATTTAATTAATCCCGCAGTAAATGTATTACTTTGTTGGGTATGTCCTCCAACCTACTAACTGCAAGACTCTTTTCATAGGTTAGATATTTTAAATTTGAACCGATGCTAATCGCGTCGCTTAAATTCCTACCTAATCCTAATGCAACCATGTGTATCCCCAGTTTCCTATATGAGAGAACCATTTCACGGACTGCATCGAAGTCCGAAGGTTCCCCGTCAGTTAGGGTTACCATTATTTCAGGTTTGAATGATTTTACAATTGGTTGCAACAAACCATACATTTCTGCGAGTGGGGTCCCTCCACTGGCTCGTATTTGAGCAAGCCTACGAGCTGCAGTTGCTGACCACTTTATATTTTGCGGCTTTATAATCCAACATTTCAACTGTGTCGATTCTGTACTGAAGGCGTACACTGCAAACCTTATTCCCAGATAATGTAATGCTTCGCAGAGTGCAATTGTGGCCCTCTTATACTCTATCTCCACCTGCTCTATGCTACTAGAATGGTCTAGTAGGATAGCAACTTTTGTTTTGAGCGTGAGCTTCAAATCGGTCAAGAAATTCTGAGAAAGCATTTCAAGGTAACTTTCAGGATCAAATTCTTCACCAGATTCTTCGTGTCTCTCTAGCCAACCTGTTTTCCAATCTCTAAATTTAGATTTGACCTTCCTAATTAGGTCATTATCATATATTGGGGACGGGTCGATATTCATCAATTCGGGAACGCTTAGTCCAAGAGTTTCCAAGCTTTCATAGCCTTTGTTTTCCGTTCTTTTGCTTTCCTTAAGTAAGGATTCGTACTCTCCGAGTACTTCATTTCCCTCGATGATTTCGCTAGATCTCTTCTCATAATCAGATGTCTTGCTAGTTTTTTTGACGATTTTTTCTATCTGCTTTACGAGATCGCTCTGGTTCATACCCAATCCAATCAACCTAGTTCTAGGCGTTAGGATAGCTACTGATGTAAGAGCATCTAACTCAAGCATTTTAATCAATGGAGGTATCTGTTTTTCAATCCACCGAGTATCGTAGTGCTTACTGATGGCTTCGTCCACTACTTCATTTGCGAACGTCGACGCCCTCTTTACCTTTTCCAAATCATTTCCATATAATTCACCCTTGAGATAGCCTGTCAAGAAATATTGAGAAAAGGCCTCAAGAATTTTCGATTTTCCGTAAATCGAATTAAGGAGAGGACGTGATACCCATGAAATTCCTTCATTGAAGATAAGTTCTTTCATCATCCCTTCCCAAATTCGTAGCCCAAGGATTTCAACTCGTTTGATTTCCAATGTATTGAGGAGAAACCCAAAGGCGTGTTCATTACTCAATGTCTTGGATGAGAAGTGCAATCGCATAGACTCATGCCACAGACTTACGCGCCATTGTCGATATTGTTGGAAACCGCTGCCTAGATAGTAATTGAGGAAGGGCAAGAAAATCTGGTTTTTGTCAATTTTTGTGAATGGCATCTTGTCTTTACTCAGTATTATGATTGTCTTATCGTTGTCAGACCAACGCCTGCCCAAGAAGGTCGCAAGGTCAACTAGTACATCACTACGCAAAAGTGTGAAGTCAATCCCAGATGTTACCATGAAGCCCGTTCGACCACCCTAGTCAGCAAAAATTGAAGTTATCATGTCCATCACCTTTTGGTATTCGACTTCTCCCCACTGATCATAAGCATTGGCATAAACTATCTCAGCCGCCTCCTTTGCATCACTCCCAGTGTTAAGAAGCTTCGCGAAGGCTATCGATTCCCTCAAGCTAGGGCTATAGTATAGCTCCTCAATGGCGGCAGCTTCTCGCAAAATCTTTGCTAGCTTGATCGCATGCCGTATATCCGCAACCTTGGAGGGATCTACAGACGTGTGACGTTGCACAATTTCAAGCTCAATCTCTTCGGGAGGATAATCTAAACGTAATCTTATTGGAAACCTACTTAGAAGTTGAGGAGGTAGTTCTTTGGTTCCGACGTGGGAGAGCGGATTAATTGTCGCGATCACCGACCACTCATTGTTGGCTTTGATAATTTGCCCCTCAGCTTCCTTTAATATAATTTGCCTTCTGTCATCTAGGGCCTCGTCTAATCGTAACAACACGTCTGGCTCTGCTGCATTTAATTCATCTAGGTAAAGTAATCCCCCATTCCGCATGGACTTAACCAATATTCCCTCAACAAAGCCAACTTGTCCTTCTTCGAGTGTCTTAGATCCAACTAGGTGGGATTCTCTGGTACGGAGACTGAAATTTACAGAATATAATTCTTGGTTTAACCCTGAAGCAAACTTTCTTACGAGGGTTGTTTTACCAGTGCCTTTTGGTCCAATAATCAATGCAAATAAACCAACTTGGTAGGCTTTAGTGAGTACGTCAAGACCATTATTCCAATCAAGGTAATCTATTTCCATTACGTTACTTTTCATCACCATTTTGACAACCTCTTTGCTTAAAAAGCCATACTCACATAAGCAGATCCCTCAGGCTAATCAAGAACTCATTATAGTCTTTTTGTTGCTGAGGTAGTCAGTTAAAAGCACCTTATCCAATGTCGTAGGGTTAATATAGTACGACCTGCCCTTGACTTGTCTTTCTAAAGTGTTTACGTATCCTAACAGAGAATCTTCCTCACTGATCATAACTGTATCTAATTGAATTCTGTTCCTGTGACATTTCTTTGCTTCGAGAATCGTCTTCTCACCTATGTATTGATCAACTTGTCTGTATCGATAACACAGATAGACCACCTGACCAGTGGCGTAATCAAAACTGGAATTAAGCACATCTTTGTCAGGCATATAAAAATGAGAGTATGGTTTTTGGGCTACAATTTTGTCCTTTTCCGTTCTGTCGTCAATAAAACATGCGCTTGGATGTCCATCCGTTATTAGCACTATCCGTTTATTTTCAGTATCATCTCTTTGAAGTATTTTACTTGCCAATCTCAGAGCAGATTGATAGTTTGTGTAATGTAAGAAATCTGATCCAGGCTCAAAGGTCTTTAAATAAGGTATATCTCTAGGAGGAACTTTGAACGCGAGAGCCCCAAAACCGACTATGTGAATGGAGTCTAATGGGAAATACTTTTGATTCACCAAATATAGCCCCCACAAAGCTCTCTTTGCGGTCTCAATACGACTCATGTCGCCGAACATCGAGGAATAACGCATTGTTGAGCTCAGATCTATGCAATACACTATTGCCGCTCGGACATCGTCCAGCTTTTCATAAACTTCTAGATCGATCTCTTCTATTTCCAATGGAAATCTGAGGGAATCATTGCTCATGAGTCTATGGACGCTATTCAGCAGTGATTTTGGGACATTTACAACTCTTGTATCGTCACCCCGTTCATAGCTCTTAGTCGAATCTAAAACCACCTCGCCTCTACCTAAACTCTTGGTTTCATGCATTCCTAATTCTCCTGCTTTTAGGGCTTTGGTAATATCCCTTAAAATTCTCCCCCCTACGCTTATGAAGCCCTTATTAGTGAGCCACTTATCGGACTCTTTTAAATAGCCTTTTTGAACTAACTGTGCAATCATAGACGCACCTGAAAGGGGATTGTACTCCATTGTTTGACGTCCATGCACAACGCTCTCATTCCCTTCCATACGATCTGTTTTGGTAGCCATCAACCCTTGTAACGATCGCTCAAGATCTTGAATAGTTGGAGTTTTTTCTCTTAAGGCTTCTCTTCCGATTAACTTTAGTGTCTTGTCCAAAAGATTGCTCGTTATTTCGCTTCGATCTTGTTCGAGCTTCTTTGTGTTTGAAGTAGCAGAAAAATACACAAATTTCTTGGCATCTTCAACATGACTAAATGTCATGCGACTGCACCATAGCCGTCCTCTTTCCGTGCTAAAATTGGGGGATCGATCCATGTAAGTCCCTCCAAGGCGACCTCTGCGACAGCGGCGGCAAATTCGGCTTCAACACCTTTTCTGAAACGCACTATGTCGCGTTTTATCCCAAGCTTGTTTGCGAATTCAGTAAATTCATTTTGTTCCGCCCCAATACGTAACAGCATATCCGACACGACTTTTTTCAATTCGGGAAACATTTCCAGTTGTGATTGGTAATCAGGAGAAGTGGTTTTGCTATGACTAGGCATTGTCTGCGAGATCGTGAATGTCTTCCTATTGCCAAAGTCTTTTCTGAGCAGTGACAGCTGTTCTTCTGTTAACTTTTGGATATATTGAAGCGAGACATCCTTTATGGCATCGTTTATAATTGACCTCAGGACATCTATCCGGTTATCACGATTATCCTCAATCTCCGTTAGCTCAAACTTAACTGATTGATGAATACTGTGGACATCACAAAACCGGGGAACTGTAGTTATTAATTGGGATATTGATCTGGTTCGTTCAGTCTCACTTACAAGTAATTCCATGGAGTGGATTCCCACTCTTACACTGACTCCTTTCTCCCGATTGATATCATGATGAATCCTCGCCAATCCTGCAATCTTTGCTATTGTTTTGAACATAAATACAGGAATAAACACTGCGACTTCATCTGGAATTTTTGCCTCCTGTAGAATAATGAGCATCTCATCAAGGCTGTTTCTTGGATAATGTGTGCTTACGTGGCTAC
The DNA here is from genome assembly GCA_051985995.1 of Candidatus Nitrosopolaris sp. Classification (GTDB taxonomy): domain Archaea; phylum Thermoproteota; class Nitrososphaeria; order Nitrososphaerales; family Nitrososphaeraceae; genus Nitrosopolaris. The sequence goes on along the minus strand of JBPYDU010000052.1, from coordinate 46,496 downwards.
GCAATCTATCAAAAAGAGGTTCAATTATTTTTCCAGAATGAGTGTAATCTATCGGATTTGCTGTAGCCATAACCTTTACGTCGGGCTTGAAGACTACGGGATATGAACCAGTAGTGAATTTTCCTTCTTGCAAAACACTTAACAAAGCTACTTGTTTACGAGGATCTAAAACTGGAAGTTCGTCGATGCATAGTATTCCATGTCTTGCTTGTAATAATTGGCCCGAGGTGTATGACTCGATATTGTACAATTCTATTCCTTTCTTGGCAATTTTCATCGCATCGATTTGTCCGACTAAATCTTTTACAGAAATGTCGGGGGTAGCCAAAATGTATCTATATCTCTGTGAGCCTTCCAGCCAGCTGATTTTTGTATCTAGTTTATTATTTCTGATCGACTCTTCTGACTCCTTCGAGACTGTGAATTCAGGAGTAGTCCGAACAATTTCGACGTCATTGAGCAGATTAATGAGTTGTTCTTCCGGTATTGAGGTGGGAATATCGTTGGTGGTGCTACCCTCTATAACCGGAATATGTGACAACAATCTCTGTGCGATCGATTCGGCTATTTTCGTTTTTGCCTGGCCAATCTGTCCAACAAAGAGTATATCATGTCCAGCTAAAATTGCCCTGTTTACAGCCGGGACAACTTCATCTTCGTAACCTATAATTCCTAGGTATGGGAATTCATTTCTCTTCAACTTAATGATGAGGTTGGTTCGCAATTGCTTATCAACGGTCACATGTTTGTAATTCACTTCCAAGAGGTCTCCTAAAGTTCTGATTTGCCGATACCCTTCAGGAACTCCCGCCATTATCTCTGCATAGGTTGGTTTAGATGTGTATGATGTGTGGACGAATTCCTCGGCTCCTTGAGAATCCATCGGAACTCAGGTACATAGGTAGGCAATTTAAACTGATGAGCCTATACTCTAAATCTGTTTAATCATTGCAAATAACAAGAAAGATTTATTCTGCTGCTAAAATCTTAAAAAAATATTATAAAGCTTATCATTATTCAGTTGAGAAAATTCTATTGAAATATTCAGATTGTTCGTGAGTTAATTCAGTTGATTCTCCTTCAAGGACATTGGCTATTCCCTTTGCGAGTTTCTTTTTGTATTCTAGTTGCATCTGACGGGCAATCTGGATCCGCTGAGCTTGTGGAGATCCGGCACCGTGCATAGATTCGGTCAAATACCCAACAGCATTCCTACCGAGTGTCATATTCTCGATTAACCTCAATATTCTCACCCTATTTTCAGTTGACACTCCTTTTCTTCCTTTGAGATACTTTTCCAATATGGGGCCGGTTTCGGCGCTCCTGAAGTCTTTTTCAGATGGCATTGTAACCATCAAACCGCCGGCAATATCTTGTGCAAGCCTTGCTATTTCATAGGGAAAACGCGTAACATTGTGCTTGCAAACATTTGCCAACATGTCATCATTTTGATAATTTCCTGAAGCAGTTTTGTGCGCCTGATATGAAGAAGCAATTCCTGCGGCAAAAATTGTCTCATTAAGGTGTGTCATTTCGACCAATTTGTCCTTTATGTGAGATGCATTTGCTACCCCATTGTAGTCTGCAATGGCAGCTGAAGCTCCAATAAGAACGTCGCCAAGACCAGTTTTACATACATAGCTTCGTCTGTGATAACAGGTGAATCGTTCGACGAGCATGGAGGCAAACTCTACCTCGCCTTGCATGAAGATTAACTCATTGGGGATAAATACATTATCGAGAATGATCATTGCCTCCTGACCAGAGAATTTTGCGTTCCCCGCATCCATTTCTCCTTCCATACTTCTTGTGTCGCATGACTGTCTCCCGTATATGTAAGTGATGCCCTCTGCGTTGGTCGGTATTGCCCCTACGATGGCATATACTTTATCCTCCGCTCTGAGCCTCATGGTTGGCATTACTATAATCCAGTGAGAGTTTATGCATCCTGTTTGGTGCGCCTTGGCCCCGCTAATGTAAATACCATTTGTATCCCTTTTTACAACATGTACAAACATGTCAGGATCTTCTTGTTGTGAGGGCGATAGACTCCTATCTCCTTTTACATCAGTCATCGCACCTCCTATCATTAAATTCTCTCTCTGGATCATTTTTATGAATTCGATCAAGCGTTTGTGGTAATCGGTCCTGTATTTGGCATCTATTTCAAATGTAGTAGAATACAATGAATTTAGAGCGTCCATCCCAACGCACCGCTGGAAGCAAGTGGCGGTCAGTTGGCCTAGTTTCCTCTGCATCCTGTTCTGATTTACCAAATCCATGGTATTTTCAGTGATATGTAAAAATCTATTCACCCTCACTCCACTAATCGAAGATTGTGCAGATGCGATTTCAGAATCTCTTTCTGCTATATCATAGGTTTCTGCGACTGCATTAATAGATGGTCTGATCATCGGATGGTCAACAGGCTCTTTCACTAGTTCACCAAAAAGAAAAACCTTCAAACTTCTGCCTCTGAGACTTTGAATATACTCTGCCCCACTTCTAATAGGCATACTGATCATATTAGGCATGTTCTTATTATTATTTATATCTTGTTAGAAGTTTTTCGTCTAAAACCGCGTTTAGTTGATAATTTTATATAGATATCTTGAACAGCCATTTTCTAGATTTATTGCTCCAAACGCAAAAAAGTTGGATTAGATTTGAGTCAGCTAATCGAGGTTTAATTATATTTGTTGGAAATGAACCCAATAAATTTGGTGTTCCCGTTCTAACCATAGCGAAACCTGAAGCTTTTATGAATTAACGTTGATAAAGCAAGACCAGCTTGTACAACAGTTTGGATGTTAGGGGTAATTTTTTTTAGGACAATATGTAGGTAGGTCCTATGGAACCAGAACAAGTTGATTTACGTAAACTAATAAGGGATTGCCCTAATTTTCCGAAACCCGGTGTCTTATTCCGAGACGTTAGTCCAGTCTATAGCGACTATAAAGCTATTAACCACATTGCGAATGAATTTGAAAATATCTTGAAAGGTAATCCTTTCGATACTGTAGTAGGCATAGAGTCACGGGGATTTGTCGTTGCGACACTGTTGGCTTTGAGATTTAAAAAAGGTTTGACCATGGTTCGGAAAGCCGGGAAGTTGCCTGGAGACACGATAAAAAGGTCGTACGATATTGAGTACGGTTCAGCAATAATGGAGATACAACGTGATACAATATCTGAAGGTCAAAGAGTACTTGTTGTAGATGATTTGATAGCTACTGGTGGCACTGCTCAGGCCGCAGTGGAACTAGTAAGTGAAACCGGAGGTACAGTTGCAGCCCTAGCAGTGGTGGTTGAATTAGCTAATCTTCTTGGAGCTACAAAACTTAGGGAAAAAGGATACATCGTTCACTCGCTAGTGGTGTATCAATAATGATGGTTGATAATAACAAAGCCGAAGTTGGGATTATAGGAGGAACAGGAGTCTACAGCGCAGATCTATTTAGCAACGATAAACGAGTAAAGATCTACACTCCCTTTGGTGGGACATCTGATCTCATTAATATCGGTGAATACGCCGGACGAAGAGTTGCATTCATTCCAAGGCATGGAAGAAATCATACAATCCCCCCTCATCGCATTAATAGTCGCGCAAACATTTGGGCTCTAAGGAGCCTTGGAGTTACAAGAATTATCGCCCCATCAGCCGTGGGAAGCTTGAAAATAGAATACAAACCAGGAGATATAGCTATTCCACACCAATTTATCGACTTTACAAAGAATAGGAAATACACATTCTATGACGGTGGCGAAATATGTCACATATCTACTGCAGATCCCTTCTGTAGAGATCTAAGTGGTATCGTAAAAGGATGTGCCATAAGATTGAACTATGTTGTCCATTCAGAGGTGACCTATCTATGTATTGAAGGACCGCGATTTTCTACTGTAGCTGAGTCGCATTTTTTTAGAAACATGGGGGCTGATATAATTGGAATGACAGTAGTTCCAGAATGTATTCTAGCGCGAGAGGCGCAAATATGCTATGTATCGATTTCTACGATTACTGACTATGATGTGTGGACAGAGTCAAAGGTTTCTTCCTCTGATATATTGGAAGTTCTGAAAAAAAATGTTGAAAGGACAAAGAAATTGATCAAGCAAATGATACCGCTTATACCCAGTGAACGACTAAACTGTAGATGCGGACATGCTTTGGAGGGATCATTACTATAAATCTATTCTTGGAGTTTTAGACCCTTGGGAAGGATCACGTCGCCCTCAATTAGCTTTCTTTGGATGCTCAGGTGTATTTCATCTGGATCTAGATGCATTTTTCTAATTCTTTGTATCGTTTTCTTCGATAGATGTAAACTAATGTTGTGACCGCCTATTCTTCCAAATGCAATAGCTTTGAATATGAACTCTTGATCACCTAAGAGAAAATGACCGACTAATTTGCTCGCAATTTCGCCTCCTCTGGCATTATGAATAAAAACTGTTAATTCTCCGTTGTTTTCGGACCGCTTTTGTCCCATCATTTCGCATTGTTCTTACTTGTTATATCGATATTACGATTCACGTTTCTTTCAACCAGAAAACTCCACCATCGATCATCTGTAATCCTGTACGCAGCAACATCGACCTTAATCTCTGAATCATCTGAATCTCTGAAGATAAAAATGCCTTCGTTGATTAGCTTGATCAATCTCCATCTTCCATGACCTTTTCCTTCCCTGTTTATTGCAACAGCCCATTTTTTATCTTTCTCGATTTTCGGCATGCCTATATTGTCGGCTATCTCCAAGACTCCTAACCTTTTTTCTTCACAAAACAACTCCTTGGTAATCAGACTTCGCCATATGTCCACTGCACCTATAGTTTTCTCACCTTCGTTAATGTTTATCACGCCGAAGTAAACCACTTTATCTTCGTTAGGAGGCTCTATAGACATTATCCATCAGTCCAATTTATTCCTATTTAGTTCTTGCATCTTCAAATGGTCGCTCCAATACTATTCCTATATTGTCAATTAGAACATTTTTCTTGAGCGGAAGGTTATTGTCGTAGCAAAGCTTTCTGTAGCGATTTGCCACGGCAAATTTGGGATGGAGTGATTCGTACTCTGAGAGAGATATTTCTATGATCATCCCCTTCTCAACCAATGATACCAACGTATCGGATACTACATTCTTTGAAAATTTTGATGATTTAGCTATTTTTTTCAAATTTATTCTACCGCTTTTAATAATAAAGAGAAAAGTTTCTGACTCTTCATCAGAAAGCTCCAACTCTGTTAAGAGATATTTCTTGACATTTCTGAGGTTCATGACCAATTTTGCTGATAAGTTGGAGTTGCAAATAAAGTGTATATCAATTATGCGACTAGTAAAGATCGAGCTACAATAGGCTTTCAAAGCTTATTATACTTGAAAGTTAACTCTGACTTTGGTTATTTTCCTATAAAATGGTGGTCACAATCGATCTTACATATGCCTCTGAGAAGCTACGAAATCTTATTCAAAAGTCAATTGATCCTACAAACCCCTTAGACCAAAATGAATCTACTATTGTAATAAATGACGAATCTGACATGCAAAGGACGAAATCCAACTTGGAGGAACTGCTGCAGGAAAACAATATTCGGGATTTCGTAGTGGCTGAGAACACCGAAAAAGAAAACGAAATAGCCATTCTAATGAAAGGAGATATTGAACAACTTGGAATTTTCCTTTGTACACATTGTGGCATTTCATTCGAAAGCGAAATACAGCGTATAGTACATCAACGTATCCATTATATTGGTTAACTTCACCAACACAAGCAATATGTTTGAACCTCCGCTCAAAACGTAGGCGCTGAATAGGGCATTACATCTTATCCAAAATCGAACTAACTTTTGCAAGTCTGTTGAGAATCTGAATTTGTAGCCTAGAAATTTATGATATATAGATAGTTTGACGCATCATTTACATAATTTATGTAAAATAAACAGAGAACTATGAATATAATGTTATGAATCACTTATAATGTAGGTGGAAGTTATGAACTGCATGTCTTCAGAAAGGTCGACTGTATTGGTAGCGTCAATCGCGGCTATAGCCTTCATAGTTGGAGGTTTTCAGTATGCCGTGGTCTCAGCTCAGGGAACAGGCGTAAGTGTTACAATAGTGCCGAACGCTTCGACGTTAGCGTCAAAGGCATTCTCTCCAGATGTCGTAAACGCTAAGGTCGGTGACAATGTCACTTGGACAAACAAGGATACCATCATGCATACTGTAACTTCAGGCACGGGATCAAGCGACCCAGCCAAAGGCAAAGAGTTTGATTCTGGGTTATCTGGACCTACCGCTCTTACTGCAACAGGAAAAACGTTTTCCCACAAATTCGCAGCTGCTGGAACGTTCCCATACTTCTGCCAAGTACATCCAACAATGGTCGGAAAAGTTATCGTAGCTTAAACTTTCATTTTTTTTATTGACTGTGATAAATATGATCTGATCAATATACTCAGAAATCAATATACTTAATATTTCCCTCAGAATTCATTCCTTAATTGTAGTCTTTTGCACCTGACGGCTCTTACGCGTTGGCTTGGCGAAGAAATAATTACACCGTAGCTGGTATCTCTTATAGGCATATAAAGTTCAAGATTTGGTCAATCACGAAGCTATATAATAGATTGATGCAAAAATCCGGTAATGAGAAATGCCGCTCACCCAACGCATAGGGTCGCTGTATTGGACGAGGAACTTTGTCAGCCCAAAAAATGTGGGCTTGAATGCATTGTATATTGCCCCGTAAATAAGACGGGGGGGGAATGCATAGTGCTTGATGATGACCGCAAAAAGGCAGTAATCTCTGAAGACCTTTGTACGGGTTGCGGAATCTGTATCAAGAAGTGTCCATTTGATGCTATTGTTATAGTTAATCTGGCTAAGGAACTTGGATCTGAAAAAATACACCAGTATGGCATTAATTCGTTTAGGTTATACAAATTGCCAACTCTCAAAAAGGGACATGTGGTAGGGCTACTGGGGAAAAATGGTATTGGGAAATCAACAATAATCAATATCCTCGCAGGATCCATCAAGCCCAATTTTGGGAATTATGAGGCAATGGTTGATTGGGATCAAATTATCATGAATTTCCAAGGAACTGAGCTACAATACCACTTTGAAAAAATTGCTGCTGGCCAACTTCGTGTATCTATCAAACCTCAGTTGGTTTATCTGATACAGAGCGCTTTCAAAGGAACCGCAAAGGAATTGATGACAAAGTATGACGAGCGAAATGTAGCTGATGTGTTAGCAGATGACCTTGATTTACGCGGGGTACTTGACAGGAACGTGGGAGAATTAAGTGGAGGCGAGCTGCAAAGGCTAGCAGTTGCCATTGCTTCAGCCAAGGACTCAGATTACTACTTTTTCGATGAACCCTCATCTTACAACGATGTATATCAAAGACTCGTGGTTGCAAAGGCGATCCGGGGACTTGCGGAAGCAGGTAAAAGCGTGATGGTTGTTGAGCATGATCTAACCTTGTTGGATTATCTATCAGATTATATACATATAGTATACGGAGAACCAGGTGCGTATGGCATTGTCTCAGGTTTGCAAGCAACAAAACTGAGCATTAACAGTTTTCTAGATGGGTTTATACCCAGCGAGAATACACGTTTTCGTGAAAAGGCCTTTCACTTTGATATTGCAAACTCGACCGAGGATATGATTGCCGATATTTCAGTAGCGGATTACTCAGATTTAGCTAAAACCTTTCCGTCTTTTCAATTGAGGGTTTCTGCAGGTAGAATTCGTCAGGGAGAGATAGTTGGAGTAATAGGCGCCAATTCGCTTGGCAAAACCACATTCATGAGGATGCTTGCTGGTCTGAACAAACCTGATTCAGGTAAGATAGAGCTAGGCGCCAAAATTTCATTCAAGCCTCAATACCTTTCTCAAGATTATGACGGCACAGTGTATAACCTACTTTACGCTGCTTGCGGTGGAATCGCCGAAATATCTTCGAAAGAAGAGCAAATTCTAATTCCAATTGGAGTCAAGAAACTCTATGAAAGAAATGTAAAAAGTCTCAGCGGAGGCGAACTACAAAAGGTAGCTATTGCTGCAACCTTGATTCGGTCAGCTGATATTTACGCATTAGATGAGCCCTCTGCATTCTTAGATGTAGAGGATAGAATCGCACTTTCAAAATTTTTACAACGCTTTGTAAGAGCCTACGGTAAATCAGCTATTGTCATCGATCATGATATGCAACTAATTGATCTCATTTCAGATTCTTTAGTAATATTTGAAGGAACACCGGGTACAGAAGGCTCAGCCAGTCATCCATTTCAGAAAGAATTTGGAATGAATATGTTTCTAAGGGGACTTTCTATCACATATAGAAGAGACGAGAATAACGGTAGGCCTAGAATCAATAAAGAGGGCAGCCGGTTAGACAGGTCGCAAAAGATATCTGGAGATTATTATTATTCGAAAAAAACTTCCTGATAGCATGCCGCATATGCTCAAGGATGCATTAGCTAGCAGACTAGCCCCGTCTGAATTAAATATGATTTTCTCAGCCTACGACATGATCGGGGATATAGTCATCCTAAAGATCCCAGAGGGCTTGATGCAAAAAAAAGATATCATTGGTGAAACAATTCTTAGAAACATTAAAACGGCAAAATCCGTCTTTATTCAAACATCGGCGGTCAAAGGGGATTTTAGATTGCGCAATCTCGAATTTCTTGCAGGAGAGAACAAAACTGAGACTGAATACAAAGAACATGCCTGCCGATTTAAAGTAGACGTCATCAAAGCCTACTTTTCCCCCCGATTATCCTCTGAGAGGCTCAGGGTGGCTCAAATGGTTCGTGACAACGAGGTAGTCACTAATATGTTTGGAGGCATAGGAACATATTCCATTTTAATTGCAAAAATGAACAAGACGTGTAAAGTCTACAATATCGATTCCAATGCCCATGCCGCTAATCTGTGCGAACTGAATGCAAAACTCAACAAAGTTCAAGACAGAGTTTTTTCCATTTTCGGCGATGCGGTGCATGTTATAGAGACCAAATTATCTCGTAGCTCAGATAGGGTCCTGATGCCTCTGCCAGAACGAGCAAGGGAATTTGTTCCATCTGCCGTTGAGGCTTTATCTGACAACAAGGGAATAATTCATTATTTTGCTCATGTTTGTGCTAGAAATAAGAAACATGGTGCCTCTGAAGGTGCAGTATCCGCTGCAAAGGCATTCAAGAATTATCGGCATACTTTACTCCAAACGAAGGTAGTTAGAGAAGTAGGTCCCAGGCTGTACCAAATTGTCTCTGATGTACAGCTTTAGAGGGCTATCAATTAAAGCTTGTTATTTTCACGGGCGGGAGCAGTTGTCATTGTGTATCCTATCCATCCCATTACTGCTAATAATGCCCCTACCGCAACAATGATCGTGATCTTCAAAACGAGCAACCCAAATGACGTTGCGAGAGTTATGTATGAATATATTATGAACACCAAAATTGATGCAGCAAGAAGCGCTGTCCCGAGGATCCTACCTCGTACTCTTCTGCTATTCATCTCTTTTTGGACGCTTTTACCATCATATTTACATATCCTTAGTAATTAATTGAGCTCTGTTTGCGTCGCTGCACGTTGCCTCATGCGAATTCCAAAGCCATAAGGTAGGCATCCTCCCCGTCTCTATAATAACTGCGTAGCCTTGATTTTATTTGGAATCCAAGCCTTTCATACATTCTGACGGCCGCTGTATTACTGATTCTAACCTCTAAATAAATTTCGTCCGTCTTCCTGGCAATAACGCCATTAATTCCTTCGATCATTAATGCCTTCCCCAGGCCCTGGTTTCTATGCTCATTCAATACCGCAACGGATACTACGTGCCCTTTTTTTACAAAACCTAATTTGCGAAAATTTGAGAAGCCATACTCAATCTTGCACATGATATATCCGACTACCTTGCTATAAAGTTCAGCGACTATAAACGATTCAGGCAATTCGCTCAGAATTGATTCGAAAAAGTAGTCGGAGTAATGTTCAGGAAGGGTGAGCATATTGATGTCCATTACTGTAGGAAGATCTACTGCCTCGCACCGGCGGACAATATAGGGGCCTACCTTACGTAGAGCTGTCTGCAACTAAGATACTAATCTCCTTCCAAATTATTTAATCTTATCAACATCATGTGTATGAGATTTGAAATACGATCAGGAACGTTCTCGTTTCGTAGTGCTGACTATTGTTGCATCTTGAGAGACAATCACTTTTAAGTAGGTTAGGAAATGGCTTTAATATATATGGTTTACGGAAAAGAGCTCCGAACCTCGAGGCTCTTGAAAAATGGTAAGATGCTTTGTATTCCGATGGACCATGGGATCAGTAGCGGCCCTATCAATGGACTTCAAAATATTCATCGTGTGATTTATCAATGCGAGAGGGCTGGACTTACTTGCATACTCGTCAATAAAGGTATTATTAAAACGATGCCTTCTCCGATCAGTATTGGCTTGATAGTTCACATGTCCGGTAGCACATCGTTAAGTCCTAACCCGAACAAAAAAGTTTTGATAGGAAGTGTTGAAGAGGCAGTGAGACTGGGTGCGGATGGTGTTTCGGTTCATATTAACATTGGTGCAAAGGAAGAATCAGACATGTTGTGTGATTTAGGTACTATCTCTGACAAGTGTGATGAATGGGGGATGCCACTTATTGCGATGATGTATCCTAGAGGTGAAAACATCAAACATCCATATGATCCACATGTCGTGGCTCATGCGGTAAGAATTGGAGCTGAGGCCGGAGCAGATTTGATTAAAGCCGTTTATACCGGTGACGTTGATTCGTTCCGAGGAGTCGTAAAGAGTTGCCCAGTTCCAGTAGTCATAGCGGGAGGACCTAAATCAAATACTGATCAGGAAATAATCGAAATGTGTGCCGGAGCAATGGAAGCTGGCGCCATTGGTGTTACGTTTGGCAGAAATATATTTCAGCATTCAAATCCACCAGCGATTATCCGTGCTCTGAGCGAAGTAATCATACAAGGCAAGAATGTTCGGGAGGCCATAGTCCATCTTGATAGTCACAAAAAATAAAGAAATAATCGTTAATCCGGCCATCGATAAATCAAAGTTATCATCCTTCTTGTCGGAGCTAAAAAATATTAGCATTCTCAATATCGATCCGAGATTGGCCGCTGGAAGCGGATTCAAGACTATCTTTGAATCAAGAGATGCAGACATGATCATTTGTAAATCAGTTGATGAGATTAAAGGTTTAAAGGCCATTAACAAGATCGCAGGTTTCTTCAGAAAAGTCATGAGCAACGAGGACCTAGAGGAAGTGATTTTTGCATCAGAGTCGGGTGCAGATTTTGTCATTGTTGATTCGGAAAATTGGAAAATTATTCCGTTAGAAAATATAATTTCAAAGTTGCATAAATCCAGTACAGTTGTTTATGCACTTGCTAAAAATCAGGCTGAAGTTAGGACCATGTTTGAGATCTTGGAATTAGGAGTTGACGGGGTGATTCTGTCAACTGACGATCCGAGCGTAGTAGAGGCAACACATCGCCTCCTTCATAATGCTTCTACTCTGGATATCAAACCTGTCAAGGTTCTCGAGGTTAGAGAGCTTGGGAGTGGTGAACGGGTATGTGTGGATACCGCATCTATGCTCGTCAAGGGAGAAGGAATGCTGGTGGGCAGCAAATCAAGTTTTATGTTTTTCGTACACAATGAATCAGAGGGCTCTGCATTTACATCCCCAAGGCCATTTAGAGTAAATGCCGGTGCAGTTTATTGTTATACTCTAATTCCAGGTGGCAAGACCAAATATCTGTCGGAAATTGAATCTGGTATGGAGGTTCTTATTGTTAATGAGCACGGGTTGCCTAGGAGTGTTATTGTTGGACGATCAAAGATAGAGACTAGACCTTTGAAGATGATTAAAGGGATAACGAATAAAGAAATGGGGACAGTGATCTTACAAAATGCGGAAACAATAGCCTTTATGACTAGTGATTCCAGGTTGATACCCGTGACTGAGGTGAAGGTTGGCGATGAGATACTCGGTTTTGTTACCCCCAAAGGGGGACGACATTTTGGAACAGAAGTTGATGAATACATTGTTGAGAAGTGATTTACATCAAGGTTTATTCTGCGAATATTTTTTTTATCTGTAAGTCGATTATTTTAGAGTATTCAAAATATGGACATATCGCTAATTTATCATCGATGCAGGTACAGCAAAATCTTGAGAATGTCATAACAGGCGGCGACTGCAAAGAAGCATTAAAAAAAATTGCTCCAAATTCGGTTCAGTTGACTATCACCTCTCCCCCTTACAGGAATGCTATTGATTACGTAATGCACGCAGCTGGGAACGGCGAATATTATCGTGGACGAGGTAACATTGAAACAGCCGATTATCTGGATGAAATGGTAGAAATTTTCAATAATAAGATTTACCGGGTTACCAAGGATGGAGGGTATTGCTGTATCGTCATCGCCAATGAAGTGGTCAACGGTTCTATCCTGCCACTTCCACACATTCTTCTATCTAAACTGGTTCGAACCCCGGGCAGATGGAACCTTCATGAAGAAATTATTTGGCATAAAGTGACTGGCGGTACTAACAGGTACGGTTCTTTTGTAATCAATCCATATCCAAAGTATTACAGAGCTAATATTATGCACGAATTCATTCTAGTGTTGCGAAAGGGAAATGTGAAGGCTGGTCGAACACAACGTGTCGCAGCACTTCCTGCAACCCACGAAGAATGGACGAAAGAAATAGCAAATTCAGTTTGGCACATCGCTCCTGTACCGCCAGGGTATATAACCCACCCTTGCCCATTTCCTGAAGAAATACCATATAGACTAATGAAATTATATTCATACGAGGGAGATGTAGTCTTGGATCCCTTCAACGGTAGCGGTCAGACTACGAAGGTGGCGTCACACTTCAATCGAAGGTACATTGGGATTGAAATAGTAGACGAATACGTGCAGTTAGCAGTTGCAAGGCTGGCTGAGGAGAAATTGCACATAAGGCCGCAGGCGCTAATTGCAGATTGGAAGAAAATCCCCTCTCACTGTTCAGATTATTGATAGGATTATCATCTTTAATTAGTTGTGGTACCAATAATAACATAATAAAACATGGTCGCGTCTATTCCATCAAACATCAAGTCCCCTAAATCACATCGCTGTAGTAGATGCGGGCGAATGTTCGAGACGATGGAAGCTTTGAGTGCGCACGAGCGGATGGAGCATGACAAGCATAGTCACCCTCCTGCAGGCGTTGGGTAGTTATAATCAAAGAAAAGATGATCTATCGTTGAACATCTGTGCAACAGTTGCATCCTCTTCATCTCTAGATCTAGAGAAGCAGGTTCATCGAGCCTTCACAGATGGTACCAATTTTGTTGAAATTCGATTTGACTATTTGCCGTTGTCGGAAATGAAGGAAGCTCTACGAAAAGTGAGCAGTATTAGAAATAAAGCCGTGTTCACTCTCAGGCCTACTTCTCAGATGGGCAAGTTTTCAGGGAGCTCTGACGAAAGAATCTCTTGGCTAAAAGAGCTTTCGTTATCTCAGCCAATGTTGCTTGACGTAGAGCTCGAGACGCTGATAAATCATGACGAGCTAGTGGATTGTCTAGCGGATCATAAAACCAGAATTCTGGTCTCCTGGCATGACTTTCAGAGGACCCCAGCCAATGACGCACTCGTAGATCTTTTGGCCCAAATGAGGATATATGGCAACTTTGTAAAAGTTGTTACTACTGCAGAGGACATACGGGACTGCATCAGATTGCTTGATCTCTATAAGGTAGTGACTAATCTAGATCTGATATCTTTTGCAATGGGTGAATTAGGAGTGTTGTCTCGTATTTTGTGCACTGTCTATGGAAACGCACCCTTCACTTACGCTTCGATAGGAGAACCGGTTGTCCCTGGTCAACTCACTGTCAAGGAAATGCGAAAGCTGTATGACGGGATGGGTCTGTGACAAAATCGTCCGAAAATCCATTTGAGACGTACTGTTTAATCGGTGATCCAATAGATCGCTCACTTTCGCCTGTGATGTTCAATTCAGCCTTCAAATCTATTGGTCGAAACTCTACCTATATCGCGTTTCGAGTCCCCAAAGGCGACCTGCAACGTTCGCTTCACTCACTTCAAGTTACCAAAATATCTGGTTTTAACGTTACGATACCACATAAGGTAGATATTTTACCATTTATGGATACGTTAGATCCGGCTGCCAAAAAGGCATATGCGGTTAACACCGTTCACAATGTTGAAGGCAGGTTCCAAGGCTACAACACTGATGTTCAAGGGTTTATTGAACCTATAAAGCGGAGACACATAAGCTTGAACGGAATGAACATCCTTCTGATTGGGTCTGGAGGAGCAGCGCGGGCAATAGTTGCCTCCCTTTCGGATCAGACAGGGATATCCAATTTAGCAATAGCTAATAGGTCAATTAATAATGCCAAGCATCTCGTATCACTGGCTATTGATCTAGGGTTGAAAGCTGACTTTGCTACCTTGGAGAATCTAGGTGGGCTTGCTCTCAAGTCAGACTTGATAGTCAACTCCTCACCTCCTGGCTCTATTTTTGCGCGCTTTCAGCTAGATCATGAGCATATACGTAAAGATAGCGTAGTCTATGATATAGTGTATGTACCTATGGTGACGAATTTGATAGGGCAAGCAAAAATAGCACGAGCATCAGTTATTTATGGATATGAAATGCTTTTGGCGCAAGCGGCTAAGGCATTCGAAATCTGGACAGGGTTAAATGCCCCCGTAGAAGTGATGAAAAAAGCACTATTAGGTCCTTTCGGAGAGCCTTCGTGATAAAAAAGAGAACACGTGCAACGATACACGGGGCAATCTCAATCGTAAACGCCCTAGCGACTTGCAAGGGATCCGCTTTAGGGGTTTCTCTTAGAGTTGTCGCTGAGGCAGAGCTGAGAGCGGGGGTCGGGATATCCGGTTTGGGTCAGAATTACGGAAAACTTATCCGGAATATTATCTACAATACAATACCTCAACAAGTACTTGAGGAGCATTCAGTCCACATAAAGATTCAATCCGAAATCCCTATGGGCTTTGGCCTCAAAAGCTCTAGTGCAGTTTCTAACGCAGTCGCCTTGGCATGTAGTACTCTCATAAATGAGGAAGTGGAAGACTGCGTGGTTTTGGATATAGCAACTCGAGCTTCTCTTGACGCTGGAGTGACTGTGACCGGGGCCTATGATGATTCCTCTGCTTGTTTTTATGGTGGATTCGTGGTTACCGATAACTGTGTAAATAAAATTATTGTGCATGAGAATGCTCCAGATGATCTCTTTGCGGTTATTTTCATCCCCAATTACACACGAGGAAATCTGACAAAGATAGGCACAATGTCAGAATTATTCGAAGAAGCTTTCAAATTGGCTATTGCCGGTGAATATTGGAAGGCGATGAATCTCAATGGTAGACTTCTGGCGACCGCTTTATCTAATGAATATGAACCTGTAATGGCTGCAATACAAGCAGGGGCACTGGGCGCAAGCATATCAGGTAATGGGCCAGCCATTGCTGCTGTATCATGCCAAGGCAAAATAACACAGATATGGAACGCCTTCAATAAATTCGACGGAAGCGTAATAATTTCGAAGGTTAACAATGAAAAGGCTAAAGTGAAAACCATAATTGGTTAGAATTCAAGGCTCAAAATCACAAATCAATGGAATCATTAGATGTCCATCAAGCAAGAGCTACAGTCACAGAGCGATTGTCATCGCTTCTCTTGTCGAAGGAGAATCGTTGATTAAGAATCCATTGCATTCAAGAGATACCCTCGCCACTATTTCATCATGTAAAGCTTTCGGATCTACGATAAGACAGGACAATAATATAGTAAATATCAATGGCAAACATATTTTCGCTGCTCCCGATGATGTGCTTAATGCTGACAATTCTGGAACGACGATTAGATTAATGACATCGATTGCTTCCTTGGTCAAGAGCGGTTCAACAGTGTTAACAGGAGATGAAAGCCTCCGTAAGAGACCCATGCAGCCCCTGTTGGATTCACTTGATAACTTGGGCGTGCATGCCTTTTCGACCAAAAGGGATGGCACACCTCCTATCATCATTATGGGCGGTGGAATAAAGGGAGGATTTACCGTTTTAGATGGCAGTGTTTCAAGTCAGTTCATCTCTTCACTTCTAATCTCATGCGTGTACGCGAATTCTAATGTTGTGATACAAGTTAAAGGGAACCAAGTATCAAAGCC
Source organism: Candidatus Nitrosopolaris sp. (assembly GCA_051985995.1). GTDB lineage: Archaea > Thermoproteota > Nitrososphaeria > Nitrososphaerales > Nitrososphaeraceae > Nitrosopolaris. Next base: position 30,215 of record JBPYDU010000052.1, on the reverse strand, counting down.
TTACATCGAGTCGACCATTGAGACAATGAAGGCATTTGGAGTTAAAGTGCAAAATGACGATTTCAGAGAGTATTTATTGCAACCATCTTGGTACAAACCTACTATTTTTAGTGTTCCCACAGATTTATCAAGCGCGGCCTTAATGCTAGGCGCAGGACTTCTGGTTGGTGATGATGTGACAGTCACAGGGATAGATTTCGGTTTACCTCAGGCTGACTTGAGCATCGTGCAAATAATTAAGGGAATGGATGGACGAATCAAGGTCGACCGCCAAAAAGGCGAAATTCGAGTCCAGGGAACTGAACAGTTGAGCGGCGGAGAATTCAACCTTTCAGATAGCCCTGATCTTCTACCTGTCGTAGCCATACTAGCTTTGAAAGCAAGATCTCCTGTAAAAATAACCGGGATAAGTCATGCCCGTTTGAAGGAAACCGATAGAATTGCAAATATCGCTTCACAGTTAACGAAACTCGGAGCGACGACCAACGAAGAGAAGAATCAATTGTTAATACGGGCTCCCAAGGCTTTGAAGAATGCAGCGCTAGAGTCTTTCAATGATCATAGGCTTTTTATGGCGTTTACTATCGCTTCATTGTTAACAAATAAATCGACGGTAGCGGGTGTTGAGTCAGTCGATGTTTCCTATCCAAATTTTATCCAGGATCTCACAGCACTTGGAGCCAGACTTAGGCCAACAGAAGATCGAGAGTAGCTTAATGATGCATCCTCTTTCCATTACTTTAAAAAGCCAAATATATAGAATATAAGCAAGTCGTAACTACAATAAATGCCAGGAAACACGCTCGGCGAACGATTTATTATGATGAGTTTTGGTGAGAGCCATGGGAGATGCCTTGGAATGGTGCTAGATGGGTGCCCTGCGGGCCTGCCTCTTCAGGAGTCAGATATCCAGACACAACTCGATCGGAGAAAACCTGGCACATCAGTCGTGACAACGCAGAGAAAGGAGCAGGACAAAGTGGATATCATTTCAGGGACCTACAATGGCTTCACTACGGGGGCTCCTATTTGTACCCTCCTTTGGAATCAGGATCAAAATTCATCACACTATGAATTAATCAAAACAAATCCCAGACCGGGACATGCCGATTATCCTGCTATGATCAAGTACGGTGGCTTTACTGATCATAGGGGTGGTGGAAGATTTTCAGGGAGGCTTACTGCAACCTTCGTAATGGCGGGCTCAATAGCTCAAAAGCTACTTGAGTATTCATTAGGGGTAGAGACAATAGCCTATACAAAGGCGATTGGTGACATTAGAGCCGAACAAGTAGAGCTTGATGTGGCTAAAAAGAATAGATATACAAACGATGTGAGGTGTCCCGATCTGGCTAAAGGAGAAGAAATGAAATCTGCAATTCTGCGGGCTAAAAAAGATGGCGACTCGCTCGGGGGGATTGTCGAGTGTGTTACTACAGGGGTTCCAGTAGGAATTGGAGAACCAATATTTGCTTCATTAGAGTCTGACCTTAGTAAGGCTCTATTCAGTATACCTGCAGTTAAAGCAGTCGAATTCGGCTCGGGTTTCAATGGCGCTAGTATGAGAGGCTCTGAAAATAATGATCCTTATTTCAAACAGGATGGGAAGGTTGTAACTACCACCAATAACTCTGGGGGCATTCTAGGAGGCCTGTCGAATGGAATGCCTATTCAACTAAGGGTCGGGTTTAAGCCTGCATCTTCTATTGCCAAAACTCAGAGAACTATTAATCTACTGACAGGGGAACAAACAGATCTGAGTGTACCTGGCAGGCATGATCCATGCGTAGTTCCGAGGGCACCTCCAATTGTGGAGTGCGTGGTATCGATGGTCTTAGCGGACCTTGCTCTTAGAGGTGGATTTATCCCACCAATCTTGCGAAGGTGATTGAAAATTAGTTCGTCAGAAGAATTAGACGGCATCCGATCTGAAATACGTAGTATCACTTCAGATATCATACGGAAAGTACAAAAAAGAAACGAGCTCTGCAAGCAAGTTGGGGAGGTCAAAAAAAGGCTAAAAATTGATGTAAGGGATGAAAAGGTCGAACAGGAAATTAGACTACTCGTTTCAAATCTATCTAACGAAATTGGGATAAATCCGGATTTTACTGGTAGGCTTCTAAATATCCTACTTTCAGAATCTGTAAGATTACAATTGAAGGAGCAACGCGACCAATCCCAGCTTGAAAATCATCTAACTATTTTTTTAAAAGCTAAAGAGCTCGAAGCCGCAGGCAAAGAAATCATTCACATGGAAGTGGGAGAACCAGATTATCCTCCTCCTGAGCCTGTCAGAGGGGTTCTTTCTAGTGTTTTTGAATCAAGAAGATACCATTACAGCGAAACGAAGGGCATAAGCGAATTACGCACGTCGATAGCTCGCAAGACCAGCAATGGTGTATGGCCGAAAAATGTGATAATTACTCCAGGCGGCAGGTTCGCTGTTTTTGCTGCCATATCTTCGATTTTGGTGCCAGGTAATGAACTTATTTGCATTGAACCGGTGTGGCCAGCTTACGGAGAATGTGCCAGCTTCGTTGGCTCAACGACTAGTTCATTGCAAACGACTCTTGAGGATGGATGGAACCCAGATTTAGGCAAGCTTGCAAACATGATTAACTCTAATACTAAAATGATCGCTTTGAATTATCCTAATAACCCGACTGGAAAAATTCTTGAAAAGAAAATCCTTGATCAAATTGTGTCAATCGCTAAAGATAACAAGTTGTATATCCTAAGCGATGAAGTGTACGCTGATTACGCATTCAGTGAATTCACGAGTATAATGGAGTATGGATATGAAAGGAGCATCATGGTCTCTTCTTTTTCCAAAGGCCATGCTATGACGGGTTTCAGGGTGGGTTATGCGGTTGCAAAGGAGAATATTATAGATAGAATGGCCAAGATTCAAGCAACAGCAATTACAAGTGTTGCGGAACCCATGCAGTACGCCGCGCTAGCTGCTGTTGAAGTTAGTCCAGCAGGTAATGCAAAGCGTATAAACAAACGACTAGATCTAATTTGCGAAAAATTACACGAGATGTCTCTAAGTTTTTCAAAGCCTGACGGAGCATTGTACGTCTTCCCTAAATTAAGAAATGGACAGTCTGATCATAACCTCGTACAAAGATCCTTAGATCTCGGGGTCGCGCTTGCACCGGGCAGTGGATTTGGTTGTCAGTATGGTCAATTTATCAGAATCTCCGCTTGCCAGAGGGACGACATGCTGGCAAAAGGGTTGGATCTGTTAAACTCCGCACTCCACTCAATTTAAAAAGCTATGATAGAAAAAATTGCAATTATAGGTGCCAGCGGCAGAATGGGGAAATGGTTTTCAAGGTACTTTAGCCGGAAAGCCATTAAACTTATGCTCTACGATATAAAGATGAGTCGACTAAAACGCTCCCAGAACGTAATGGTATGCAACGATATCAAAAAATGTGTTCAGGATGCCGATCTAGTCTTAGTATGCGTCCCAATCCCAGAGATGTCCTATACACTTCAAGAATGTACAGTCTGGATGAAAGCGGGCGCGATTCTTGCTGAAATTTCTTCATTGAAAGGTAGATCATTTAGGCAGCTTACAAAGGCTCCTAAAACTATCCAGCCCTTGTGCATTCATCCTATGTTTGGCCCAGCTACCGCCAAATTGGGTTTGATGAAAATCATATTGGTTCCTGTCAGAGATGAATCCACAGAATTGGAAGTTCTAGAAGACTTGTTCAAAGGGGCTACTATTGGCATTATTAGAAATCCAAAACTTCACGATAAGCTGATGGCGACTATATTAGGACTTACATACTTCACTAATCTGGCATTTGCGAACATAGTATCTAAACAAGATTATCAGTCGTTAAAAAAATTCTCGGGCACAACTTTTAGAATCCAGTCTATTTTATCTTTGAGCGTTTTGGTAGACGATCCTGATCTGGTTTTTTCGCTTCTCTCTGAAAACTATATGGTTCGCAACCAGATTCACAAATATATGGTTGAAGCAGGAAAGCTTGAAGAATATATTTTTAGGAAGGATCGAAAGAAAATTAGGTCATCGCTTGATCAGATGAGATCAATTTATGAAAGAAAAAATCTAGAATTATCATATGCTAATATCTATCGTATGATCTCGTCTTTGAATCAAAATCAGAATTTTGCTGCATGAGTACTTTGACTTATGGAGGCTCAAACAGAGTAAGTGTGACACATTGTGTCCACTTAAAGATAGTCAGGCAATTTTATCCGGATTCTATAATAGCATATGACAAATTTTACTGTTACCAAGTAGCGAAGTCACATTCAAAGGGGCAAATGAAAAATTGGTTGCCGGCAAAAAGCAAAAAAATCCAGACTAAGTTATTTGGCCTATTGTTTGGAAGGTTGATAAGCACTTTGATTTTTTGTTTAATTATCAATTTTTTTTGAAAATACATCGACATTATGTCACATTAATGTTTTCTTTAGATGATTTTGGATGCTTCATATCCATAACAGTTTGGAGTAGTTTGGTGTTAGAATTTAAGTCAGATGATAATGATTAGTTTCATAATAGCAATAAATAGCATGAAATATTATCTGTTATTGAAATGGAAGCACGAACTAACGACGAACCGGGTCGAAGTAAAATGCTGCCAAATAAGCTAATTGGAGAAACCAGCCCTTATCTGCTTCAACACGCATATAACCCGGTCAGGTGGTACCCCTGGGGCGAAGAATCAATTCGGAAGGCAAAAACTGAGAACAAGCCTATTTTCCTTAGTATCGGTTATAGTGCGTGCCATTGGTGCCACGTGATGGCTCATGAGTCCTTTGAGGATGAGGATATCGCAAAAATAATGAATGATAATTTTGTGAACATTAAAGTAGATAGGGAAGAAAGGCCTGATATAGACGATATATATCAAAGGGTTTGTCAGCTGGTGACTGGGAATGGAGGCTGGCCATTATCTGTGTTTTTGACTTCTGATCAAAAGCCATTCTATGTCGGAACATATTTCCCCAAACACTCTAGATACGGTACTCCAGGTTTCGCTACCACCCTTCGTCAGTTGGCTGATGCCTATAAGACCAAAAGAAAGGAGATTGACTCTGCCACCGGTGAGTTTTTGCAGGCATTGGAAAGCTCGAGTAGAGACACGATAAAATCACCAGGTATCACAATTGGTCGAGCGACTTTGGACGAGGCTGCAATTGGATTGTTACAAATTAGTGATCCTGTTTATGGCGGCTTTGGGCATGCGCCCAAATTTCCAAATCCATCGAATTTATTATTCTTACTGCGTTGCTACGATATCTCTGGCATCAATAGATACAAGGACTTTGTCATGCTTACGGCAGATAGAATGGCAGCGGGAGGAATATACGATCAAATCGGTGGCGGATTCGCACGATATTCTACAGACCAAAAATGGCTTGTTCCACATTTTGAAAAGATGCTTTATGATAACGCGCTGCTGGTGCAAGTATACGCAGAGCTATATCAGATAAGCGGGGATGAAAAATATTTGCATGTGTTGACAAAAACCTTGGATTTCGTAATGCGTGAAATGATCTCACCAAATTATGGGTTTTACTCTGCACAAGACGCGGACTCGGAAGGAGAAGAGGGGAAATACTATGTGTGGACAAAGCAAGAGATTGTCGATTCACTTTCCGATGAAATGGCTTCTGATATTTTTTGTGAGTATTACGGAGTTTCGCAGTTTGGTAATTTTGAAGGAAAGAACATTCTCAACGTTAGGACCACTATCAATGAGTTATCGCGCAAACATGGTCAACAGCCAGAAAGCATAAAGCGAGTGATTAACGAAGCTTCTTCAAGACTATTCGAAAAAAGGGCACAAAGAGTCAAACCCGGTCTAGATGATAAAATACTAACAGCCTGGAACGGTTTAATGATATCTGGGTTTGCAAAAGGATATAGAGTCACTGGTAACAAACGATACCTCCAAGTCACTGAAAATACGATTGAATTCATACACGATAGGCTTGCAAATACTGAAGGTAGGTTGTTTAGGACTTTTAAGAATGGCACGTCTAAACTTAACGGATATCTTGATGACTACGCATTCTATGTTAATGCGTTATTGGATGTCTTCGAGATCAATCCAAACCATGTGTATCTCGAAAGAGCCATAAGGCACACAGATTTTATGCTTGAACACTTTTGGGATGCAGTGGATCGCAATCTTTTTTTCACTTCAAATGACCACGAGAAACTAATCGTCAGGACCAAGAACTTGTATGACCTAGCTCTCCCAAGCGGCAACTCAATAGCTGCCGCAAATTTACTGAGACTTCATGTTTTGACGCAAAATCAATATTACCTGGAACATGCTGAGCGGATTATGGAAGCCGGGTCCAAAGCATCAGGCCAAAATCCCTTTGGATTTGGGCAATTATTGATGGCCATATATATGTACGTGAAAAAGCCGATTGAAATAACAATTAGAGCGGAAAATAAGATCGGTGAAGGCAGAATTATGGCTGATTGGGTTAATAAGCAGTTTATTCCAAATGCAATAACTATCTTAGTGCAAAATGGTCTACAATTGAGTGGTCTGCAGAAGCTCCCTTTTTTTAAGGGAGCCGGTTCAACCGGTACTAAACAAGACTTTGCTGTGATTTGTAGAAACTCTACTTGTTCATTACCCCTTTACTCACTGGCCTCGATGCAAGAGAAGCTGAAATCCATGCAATGAAAAGATGACAGTAATATGTGTTGTGTGAGCTAAGACTTTCGAATGTCAATTAAGATTTTGTCCCCTACCTTGGGGCTTCCAATGTTTTCATATCGTCTTCTTGGCATAGTAATTTGAACTATAGTCTCGGCATATGTTTTCACTACAGTCTGTGGTTGCGAATTTAATATCGCCTCTAAAATTGGTCTTACTTGATTCATTACCTCCTTATCCGTAATTACACGATCAATAGACTCTAGCATCAATTGTTGCTGCGAGACCGTTTCAAGCTCTACATCCTCGCTGAGTGTGAGGGCAACGTTACTACCACTATCAATTATCTGATTAATTCTATAGCGGGAAGAATCTTCCAACTCAAATTACTAAACTTAGATATGCTTAATAATATTTACCTGCGAATTATCGTGGGTTAAGAATCGCTTCCGAATTACTTACCAGAATTTGCTCATCTCGGGAGATTTGTCACTAACTTTTGACCCAATTTCTGCCTATTTTCTAAGATGAATTTTGGCGATTCCATTGAGGTAGTCAATATGTTCTACTGCAGGATTAGTTGAGGACTCTGGTAGCTTGGCAAAAAGTTCGTACCTCCTTGAGCCAATGGTCGAGATGTGAACTCTTCTAAGCTCAGTTTCATATACTACCTTGATTTCGTCAGGGGTAGATACGCCAGGTATGTGTGCTATGATTTCGAAAAAATCATCTCCCTCAATGACCTCCGGCTCAAGAGCATGACCAAGATCCTCTATTTTAGGTCTAATTTTTTGCATTTGCCTGACAGGGCGAGCGAATGATGACTGTCTGAGGCTTACGAAGTACTTCCAGGCATATCCTGTTCCAACTCCAGCTATGAACCCTCCTATGTGAGCTAGGTAAGCCACTCCTCCAGATTGACCAATCAAACTAAAGATTACTTGTAAAATAAACCAAAAAGGAAGAAACGCCAACGCTGGTATGCGTACAGTCGTGATAATAAAAGCAACTATTATCGTGTAAATTCTTGCTCGTGGAAACAAAACCAAGTATGTTCCCAATACTCCGGAGATTGCACCGGAAGCACCTATGGCCGGAATATCTGTGGTGCCAGTTGCTGAAGCATATATGCTGTGGATTAGCGCTGCGAATATTCCCCATACAAAATAAAGAACCAGGTATTTGAGGTGGCCGAACCTATCTTCGACGTTGTCTCCAAAAACATACAAGAAGATCATGTTTCCGGCGATGTGTAATATTCCGCCATGGATGAACATCGATGTCACAACGCGTGGAACGTCTCCAGCAAGCACTAATCTGGGTATTGCTCCATATTCTAGGAAGAGTTCGGCGCTCGCTCGTCCAGCACTAAAGTTGTTGGTAGCCAATACCTCCCACGTGAATACGGCAGCATTGAGTATAATGAGACTATAGTTAACATAAGGCCTGCCTTGAGTACGCCCAGCATCATCATGGATAGGGAACATAATTCGAATCCTTTTAAAGTTGCAATTAGTTAGGTTTCTATAGAGTGGTTCTAGAATCCAAATGGGTTCCTATTCGGCATTTCACCGTCGCTTTTTTCACTATGTGCTTTTCTCGAATGCCTATTCAAGTGTTCCTTGTCCTCAAATTGCAAATTACAATACTTGCACTTGAAAACTTTGTCGGTTTTCCCTTTCTTTTTGAATAAGTCTATCTTGAACATTATTATTTACTAATTCTGATAATTCAGTATAAATTAACCTTCCGTTAACAAGAAAACACCTTAAAAATAAAAAAATCGAACACGCAAATCACTTTGATCCCGAATTAATCCATAACAATCATAGTTAAAGTGGATTTTACGCCGTTGAGTTTTCGAAGTTTCCAGGTTATCGTTTCCTTGACTCTTTCCATTGTACTTGCTTCAACCTGGGCGACTATATCATAAACCCCATAAACTTGATAGACCTCCTTTACTCCTTCAAGTTTCTTCAGCTCGTTCACAATCGAGTCTTCGCTTCCTAGTTCAGCATTCATCAATACAAAGGCCTTAGGCATAAGAGCCTATTCCATTGTGAAATATAAAAATGTGATGCGAATTCATAGGTTAGAAGATCTAACTGTGTATCCGTTATAGAATTCACTGAATCAATATCCGATCAATTACTACTATTTGGTTCTGAGGTCCTAAATGGTAAATCTGGGATTATTCATCATGACTAACAACTCAACTTTCAGTATTATCTGCGCTAGACCAAACTGTCGCATCTTTCAAACTTCAATGGGCGTAGTCATCAAATCATAAGCTTGACTCGTGAGAATAAAGATTGGTTGCAAAGGCTTGCCTTTAATATTACATCAGATCATCTTGGGCGATCAAGCAATTTACTCAAGTAGAGGATTCGTCATAATCACAAAGCGCAGAACAATTTCAGGATGTACCTGTGTATTCTTTCAAAAGTCTAATTTCACTCATAAAAGACTAAAGGTATGTAGCATTTCAATTAAAACTTAGTATGAAAATCAATCATTGTGAGTTTCCTGAAGATATCTTGTACGATGTCGAAAACTTTGTTTGGTCAAAGCTAAACTCTGACGATGAAACGATGACCATTGGCATCATAACTTGTCTTGGTTATATAAGTGGCAAATTATCGAATATTAATCTGAGAACCGTTGGTATTACTGTAGAGCGTGGGAAAAGTATAGGCACAATTGAAAGCCCACGTTATTTTGGCGTAGTTAGATCTCCGATAAGCGGTAAGGTTGTCGAACTTAATTCGTCCCTGATGCGCAAGCCAGAGCTCGCAAATAAGTATCCATACACGCAAGGTTGGTTTGCCAAATTAAAAGTTACAAGTATGGGAGAAGAAATCAAGAATCTGCGGAGCATTAAAAGTTGTAGCGATGATATAGCGGCGCTGATTCAAAGACACCATGTTGTTTGCTTTGATGCATTTCCAGACTTCGAATTATTTCAAATAGGAGTGGAATGTGCTGCTACACTCGCGAAACTTGATGAATTATTGGAAAAAATTGTAGTTGGTAGTGTAGTTCATCTGGTCTCAGATGATCCAACTGCAGAATTGGAGATGATTCGATGGGCTGATCAAACTGGACAATCGTTGTTGGAATCAAGAAGGGAGGAAAACTTGTTCCACTTCGTCATCATGAAAACAAGAAATTAGTTGGCCAGAGAAGGTCAAACTAAGGAACTAGCCATCTTAAAAAACCGACCACGATATTTCTCTGACCGTTTCTGTCTAATTCATGATTGCCAAAAAAGCCTTATGTTTGTCGTATGGCATAATCTTCTTGTCAATCAAAGAATTGTCACTAACTGGATTAGTCATCGCGGTAACGGCTAGCCGAAGGGCTGAGGAGCTTGCGAGTATCATTAGATCCTTCGGAGGCACCCCTTATATCTCCCCAACAGTCGGAATTGAGGTAAATCAACCATTAAATAAAGAAGCTGTCCTTAATACCATTAACATATTTAAAGAAAAGGTGGATTATGCGGTTTTTATGACTGGACCGGGAGTTTATTCGCTAATGTCGTCTGCTAAGCACCTTGAATTAGAAAGAGAATTGCTCCAAATGTTACAGGATGTACGAGTTATAGCGAGGAGTGCTAAGCCTAGGGAAGCATTAGCCAAGTGTGGGCTAAAGGCTCAGGTTATGATACCAAACGACAATACTTTTGAAGGAGTTGGAAAACTATTGGCCTCGCTTGGAGTGGCTGGAAAGAAGATCCATATCCTCTGGCATGGCTCACAGTCATCTAACTTGAAACAGGTTCTTGAAAATCAAGGTGCACGAGTTTATGAGACTTACACTTACACGTATTCTACTGGTGTTAATGAAGGTGGGGCAGATATTCTCAAAATGATGGGATATGCTTATGTCGATCCAAACGAAGTCAGGGTCACAAAACTTATTGAGGATATTTTTGCGTCTAAGGTGGATGCAATAACTTTTACGAGCCCTCCCGCTGTAAACCAACTTTTTAACATAGCCACTAAGCAAGGATTGGCGGATCCTTTGCTGAATTCACTCAATCTAAGTATAGTCGTCGTTGCCATTGGTCCTGCAACAGTTAAAGCGCTAGAGGAAAAGAATGTGCGAGTAGACGTTGTACCAAGAAATTATAAAATGGGACCAATGATTAAGGCTCTATCCGATTTTATGGACAGTTCTGAAGGTCTGACAAAAAAACAAAACAATCACATATGATCTCAGTTTGTCCGCTTTATATAGTAGAATATTCTCCTGCTACTCTAGCTCAATATAAGCGACATGTCTTTTTTTCAAATTATTGTTTACATAAAATTTTATTTCAGAAGCTCGATTTATCAAGGCTGAAATAGATTCGTGCTGTGTCTGGGATCCGTACAAAACGCACAAATTCAAAATGCTGTTGGGCATCAGATTAGCGTAAGCAAAACGGAAGTGATTCGAACCACTAATTCATATCCGTTGGTGGGACTTCACTAGACAGGTGGTGGGGAGGTGAATATACTGGGCTCCGGTGCATCTCCTCCAAAACCGAGGGATTTCTGATTATCTTATAAACCCACTCCCTCCCTTTCCTATTTCTGGACAGTTTTTTCCTGTCAGAGTACCTAGAAAGGTAAGTCGAAATCACGCTTAATACGATGCTCTCTTGGTATTCATCTTCATAAATCTCCAAAATATCTGAAGTTGTGAAGGTGCTGTGCGGGAACTTTTGTTCTATTATATTCCATATCTTGGAGCCTATCGAGGACAAATTTTCCTTCTCATTTGATCTATTAATTTCCCCCAGGTTATCTTTGCCTTTAATTTCCAAAAGATCTAATACCTCAATAAATTTAATGATTTTAGTTTTGGAGATATTGCCTTCTAGGGCAAGATCGTATTTTCCTCCATCGTCATCCTCAAGCGAAATCTTGATCTTTTTTCTATTCATTATTAATCTATTGGGTTTTAGTAATCTGACAACAAATCCCTTATTTTTAATGGGACTACTTGCAAGCTTTATGACAAACAGCTAAGCTCCTTTTAGCTATAATTTGACTAGAATATGGCACACGATACTGATGCCTGTCTGTAAACTAAATCATTCCCCGACGTCTAATAAATTAATTACATGATCTTAAATGCGGTTTGATCATGATCGGCAGCATATGAATGTGGATAAAAGGGAGCCTCTTGTGTTCTTAATTTTAGTGATGTTGGTGTCAACATATTTGTTGGCCAATCTGTCTAAACAATCTGCATCAGCATCTAGAAGCACAACACCACAATTTAGTGTCACGTTGATTCGGAATTCTAATCATTTTGGACCTTTGAATATATCTGTTAATGATACTGTTGTGGCGACAAATATTGATGCGAATGGAAAAAGTAAATTAGTAGTGCCAATAACGATGCCAAGCACTCTAATGACTGGGCCTATAAGGATATGCGCTACAGGTACCACAGCGCCTGCACCACAGATATGTACCGACATTCAAAATTTGAAGCATGGGGACAACAGTGTAGCAACGCTCGACATGTCCAAAGCTATATCCGGATAGAGGATTCATTGTGCAACCTTTATCACGATGCTGGGGTACGATTTATATTTAATACGTGATAAAATAACCATTAGTTGGAAATAGATCGTACTGACGTGAACGAGCGTAGTCATGGGAAACAGAAAAAAACTACGAAGAAAGGCATTATCTTGACAGCAGCAATTGTTGTAGGGATAATATTGGCCAGCTTTATGGTATACCTTATTCCCTAAGTTTATCGCAATTTTGGGATAGGTATAGTTACCAAAATTTTGATATAATGTAAACGGCTGATACCTTGATTTAAATCATTTTCTTGAAAAAGATAGCTCATGTGAATTCTGGCGGTGGATTCATTTTTCAGGGAAGGTACATTGAATTTCCTGATGAATTCCATACCAATACATACTTTTTTTACGTAACGCAACATGGCTGATCCAGCGTGATAAGCGAGACGATTTAAAGAAAATTACTCTTCTGGCGCAAATTGGAGCTAGCACTCCAACAAACGAGAAATAATAAGGCAGTTGAACAACTAGTGAAAGGAGAATATAACAATCAAAACGAAAATTTAATGTAATGCACTGACATAAACATAATAAGTTGTGTGGCTCGGCGTAGTGGAATTATTCTAACATAAATCATTCTGGTTAGTACCAAAATGTTGTACTAGTACTGAGGTTATTGCTTTACAAATGTTTGGAAGTTGCCGCATAAACTAAGTGGATTCAAATTCATCTTCATGTTCCAAATTCCAGTGTGTAACAAATTTTTGCTGGTTTTCCTTCAACTTGGAATCTAGATGAAGACTGAAATAAAGCATAAATCTCCAACCTATTTCATCGCATTCGCTACAATCATGTATATACGATGACGAATAGTTATGTGCTTCTCCCACAATGCATTTTGACGCACGCTTAAGTTCAAAGTACCAATGTATCCAGGTAAGTGACATTACCTTAGGTAGCTTCCCATCGTCCTTTTCTAGTCTCTTAGCCCAATTCGGAGAAATATCACTTAAAGTCAAAGCCACTTTCTTCGACTTCTTTTGTTCAAAAGCAACTAGCTTTTGTACCATTAATATAAAATGCCGTTCATAGTATATGAAAATTGTTGTTTGCCGCCGACCAAGGAAAGTTATTTACTAGACTCTTTTATAGCCAACACGAATAGGGAATTATAAGTAAATTGTCATAACAAATATTGATCCTGTTTGCTCAACGCCAAGGTTATCAATAGATCTTACAATCGAGGAATTAATGCAAACTTACTAGGTATCCTTTGACCTTATGGATCCGAGTTAGAACCTTTATATCTAAAAGCCCTGTGAAGGATTTTAGTTTCTCATGACCCGAACGACAGTGAAAGATATTGCTAGCGGAATAGTCGAGAAAATTGAAGAAACGACTTCAGTCAAAGACGTTGCAATTAAGATGAAGGATAAAAATGTAAGTTCTCTGGTGGTAGTCGATGGAAAGGGAAAACCTGTTGGCTTAGTTACCGAGCGTGATCTAGTTAGGCAGGTATGCATCAGGGACGTCCTTCCGAGCACTGTGAGAATTGTGGAGATAATGTCCACTCCTCTCATTACAATCACTTCCGACGAGTCACCTTCTGATGCAGTGGATGTTATGATGCAAAAAGGCGTAAGACATCTATTAATTCTTGATAATGATAGATTAGACAAATTTATAGGTTTGATTACTCCACTCGATTTCCTCAAATATCAGGAATCGACAGCAAACGAGGACAGAGAAGCTATCGAGAAGGTATTAGATAATTACGAGTCTATTGGTTATTACTAGTAGCATGGGACTTGTAAATAGTACTAGTAGAGGGAGCCATATAAGTCTAACAGGTGCCTTATTCCGAGTTAATATCGCAATCATTAAACGTCTAAGTGAATCCTACCACTGCCGCCTAGATTGGTATTGGAAGAATTGAAGAATATAATTACGTGCAAGGTGAATATGTAATGCTTGACTAGAAGACAATATTCTTTGGATGCTTGCTTAATTAGTTCTGGACAATTGTTTAGATCCGGAAGATGCTTCGGATCAGTCTGATACTTTACTTTATCGCGTTGAGGGGTACAAACTTAAACTCTCATTTTTTTGAAATTGGCAATGCTTGCTTAGGATGTTCTAAACCTACTCAATCTTCTAATTCGATCTCATTTTAAACCCATTTTAGTGACTCAGTATATGCCTTGGCTTCCCTCAATACCTTTTTTGCAGTTTCATACGTTAATTGATTTATGGCTTCGTTATATTCCTTCCACGCAAAGTCTCGATGTTCGAAGGACAGTCGAACATCCCGTTTGCCAGTCTTAGCAAGGTAAAAAGTAACAAATTTGTGAATAAGCCTATTTGATCGTTTGTAGTAATATTCTATGGTAGACACAAATCCACCCACATATAGAACATCATCAATCCCTGTTTCTTCAAATATCTCGCGACTTGCCGTTTGGAAGCCAGTTTCTCCCATTTCGACGTTTCCTTTAGGAAAGTCCCAATGACCTGAAGAATAATTTAATAACAAATATTCTATTCTTTTATGAACAGTGTTGAATGAATAGAGTATCGCTCCAGCAGAAAATTCGTCAACCATGGAATTCTATTTTCACAACATTCTCTTCAACTTTCCTGTGAGTCGACTCGTTTAGCCTTCCACCGTTTTGTCCTTTATGACATTATCAGATAAATCGTTAGGATCCTCAGCCAAGAGGTAATCGTGTATATCTTCCCATTCTTGTTGGGATAGCCACTTGCTACAATACCATTTGCGTGATTTAGGATCATAATCACCATGTTCTGGCACTTCGTATAACTATCTATACTTTACTTCTAAATATAATTATTTTCGTATCGCAGTACCGGCTATTTACCATATCTTCGCTTTCTTCGTTGGTATGTTCTAATTGCCCTCATCAAATCTATCTTGCGGAACTCTGGCCAGAATACATCCATAAACACTAACTCACTATACGCACTTTGCCATATTAGGAATCCACTTAGACGTTTTTCCCCAGATGTTCTCAAGATCAAATCGGGTTCAGGCTGTGGCAGATGAGAGGTGTAGAGACATGATTCGATGATCTTCTCGTCTATATCTTCCACACGAAGTTCGCCAGTCTTTGCCATTAATGCCACTTTCTTAATAGCATCCACAAGCTCTTCCTGTCCGCCATAAGCTATGGCAATATTCAAAAACATGGAATCATAATCAGCCGTATTAGCTTCCAATTTATTTAGTATTTCCTGGAGATCGTCTGGTAATAGTTTAACGTTGCCTATTGCCTTGATTTTCATTCGACGCCGGTGGATTCGAGTATCATTTAGAAGCCTTTCTAACTTGATGTGCAACAGACGGTAGATATTATCGACTTCATCATCTTTTCTGTCCAGATTTTCGGTAGACAGGACGTAAAGAGTCGTAATTCTAATACCTAAATCGTGTATCCAATTTAGTAATTCTTCGGCTTTGTCTGCACCCTTGAAGTGACCTCTCCTTACCCCCATGAAATTATATCTTGCCCATCGCCTGTTTCCATCAAGTATGATCGCAATATGATTTGGCAGAGAGTGTTTAACGATTTGAGCTTCAAGACGCTTTTCATATAGGTTGTAGAGGCCACTATGTTTAAAGAAAGTCTCTGCAAGTGCCCTACTGCCAATGTCTTGTATCACGATAAATGGAATGCTAAGTACCCAAAGATTTTACTGTTTTGCAGACATTGATGTTTTTGCAAATCAATGCTTTAGAACCTCTCCGCCCTTTCTATTCCTGAAATATTGGAATAAGAAGGTAGCGGCGACTAGAGTTACTGCCAAACCTATCAACAACGAAGAAATAAGGTTAAAAGGATTCGTTCTCTCGATAAGAACCGAAGTAAATTGTAGTATGGGGATGTACAATAATGCCAATACCACCAGCCTCAAAATATCAGACATTGTCAAGATACTTCCTTTAAACCAGTTGCTCAAAAGTGATCCAGCGAGAATAGTAGCAATACCAATCCAAAGAAGTGTAATGGTTCCGTGAACGAAGCTACCTACAATGATCCGATTCGTTATAATATGTAAAGCTCCCATGTTCGGCATAATTGCTTCACTGGGAATACTTGATAGACCATTAGCGATTGAAACGACAATTATTAGAATCCCAGCGAAGGCCGAAAAAATTCGAATAAAGCCTGTTGGCGTGGGTCTGCCAAGAGAACTTAGGGCTTTATCTATATCAAATGCTCTAATGATGAAAGCCAATCCCAAGATGCTAAAAACCAATGCCAATGCTTCCTTTGTAAGGCCGAAAAAGCTCGCGAGGCTGGTGGCAACTAAAAGAGCTCCTGGAACACCCAAGAAAAATTTCGAATATCTTGGGTCATAGGCTAGCATCTTTAAATACCTCCCTAAAACAGCATAAGAGTATTCAACACTCCTACTGTGTCTGATAATTATACGTTGAATCGAGATAACTGGAACTATGCCTTGAATAACTGGTACAACCGTCTCATCATCTTCGCCATCGGATATAAGTACAGCCCCGTCTGCACGATACATCCCAAGAACATTTTGGATTTCTATGCATATCTTTTCGTCTGCCTCGATACCGCGATTGAACTTTCCTGCCACGAGAGCGACTTGTGAGCTATACCCCTTAGCAATGAGTTCTTCGTATGTCTTGATTGCTGCAAAAATCGCATTTGCATCAGGATCCTCAGGGTCTTCTATGGCAAGTCTAACCCCCGCATTGATGCAAGGGTCTCTCCCCACTACTGGGGTCTCGATACCGCCTTTAGAGCCAATGTCGTTGTCCCGATCTATGCATAAAACCAGTATTTTGCTATGTGTTGACGATGGTGCAGTTGCTGAGCCTGTGGATAATCCTGCACTATTTATTTTCGCTGGGGTATTGACATTCGTCATTATTAACACCCGTTGTTGTATACTCATGAAATCACCCTACCTGTTAATTAATTTTAGTCGAATTTGGTGATATATTGAGTGGAAGGTTTGCCACTTTTCCACAAATATTCGAATACTTCCGTCTGAAGGTTACTACTACCTGATTTCATCGTTGGGAACGGGTATTCTGCTCATTATAAACAAATGCTATCTCAGGTATGAGGCACTAGTATTTCGTTAGCTTTCAATGGTTAAGTATTTTTAGTAACCGCGATACGGCCCTGACAGGATCTTCGGAATGGATGATCGTGCGACCAATGATAAAGTACTCAGTCCCATTCTTTGCGGCCTTTTTCACATCACCTCCTTGTACTCCCACTCCTGGCGAATAAATTGGAATCTTATCAGCCCGACATGAGATTTCCTTTAGTATCTTGATTTGATTAGCGCCTACAACTACCCCATCAGCTTGACTATTGATTGCATATTCGAAGAATTTTCTATAAATCGGCGTACTATGGTTGTTACTTTCTAATAAATTGGAACCGAAACCGAACCGTGCACCAGGGTGACTCATATAGACCAAAGCTATTATGCCGCATTGTATTCCATGAGCTTGTATTACTGTAGCTTCCAAGCCTTCGGGTCCGATAAATGGGTTCACGGTAAATGCATCAAATCCCATTTTTGATAAATGAGTTATTGCAAGTTCATTTGTGCTAGGGATATCATTCAATTTAACGTCAGCAATGGACTGGAGGCCAAAGGAATGTGCTAATTGGTTCACTTGCTTTAATTCCGAGCGTGATAACGGTAATATCAAATGAAAATTGAGCTTCACAGCGCAAATATGCTCTTCTAATAAAGATATTGTCCTAAGAGTAGCTTCGTATAAATCTGGGTTATCTATCAAATCGAGTGCGAGTATAATTCGGCTCCCTTTGAGCCTTCCTGTTTGATTTATTCTATCTCTAAACACATGAGATTCAATCACTAATGTCCACCAAAGGATGTTTTGAAGCGAGCCTTATTAGCTTCAAATAAACGTAGCCGTGCTCGCCTATCCTATTAGAAAAGGAAGGTTGCTCTACTCTTTGACTAGAATATCGTAAAAATGAATCAGGCGGTTCGACATCTAGAACTAGGTAATAAAAATAGGAGATGCTATCAGACTCTATAAAACTGATCGCGGAGCCAACCACACATTTGTTGTTGTTATCCTTAAACGATAATATAGGAAGAGGTGGCTCGTCGTATATCGTTTTATAAGCAGCAACTTTTGCTAAACTTGAAAGATCCTTCAATTTTATGGTTATATAACCAGATTTTCTATTTAGTCTGGCCTTTTTTGTTAGTGAGGTTGGAAATTTCTCCACATTAATTATGGGTGTATAAATATAACTAGGATTCACTACTGAGTCAACTATTGTCACTTCTTCAGTCGTACCAGTGATTCTGTAAGCCAAATATTGACCGTAATTCCTATCATCGTTTTCTGCAAAATATATCACTGGCCTTCCTTCTATAAAATCAGTCTGAACAGCATATACAAAATGTTCATTCAAAACGAGAGAGAATGCGGGCATAGGTGTGCGTTCCAATGCGCAAACTAGCCTACCGAAATTGTTTAAATCAAGTAATTTTACGTAGCATGGGGACTTAAGTCGCAATTTTACTAGAGATACAGTTTGTGCTATTAAAAGTCATTCGAAAAACAGCAATCGTCGTTTACACTTAATCCTGGCAAATTACAAGGATCACTCAGCAATTTTACCAGCAAGCTCTAGCTCAGTCCTGGCTATCTATAACAAGGGCTGGTACAGGACGGACAGGACCGGTCGATATTACAAGGCAGCCGTTATATCTTAAACCGACAAACCCTCATAATCACAAGCCTATAATTGTATATTGTGCCTTTCTACTGAGATAATATGACTTAGATTATCTCTTGATCGGAATTATGTCCTTCTATCGATTATCTGGTCAAGCTCTACCCCTGTTCCTACAAGTACAACCCTAAGTCTTGTCTCCCTCTCTACATTTTCAATAAAGCTATATGCATTTTTTGGTAGCTTTGAATATTCCCTTATGCCAGCCGTCTCGGGAAACAGGATGTCTAACTTGGTAATCGCTATTTGAGTTGCACCGTTAATCTTAATCGCTCGCTTAGCCAAGCCAGTGTCGAATGGTGAGGCTCTTCTTTGCCTACCGGTTACACTTCCGTATTCTAACCAACCTCTAGCCTTAGCGTCATCGCTGGAAATTTCACCAGCTAACGGCCCTTTTCCCACTCGAGTAACGTAGGCCTTAAATACAATAAGTACCTCATCTACCCTCTTTGGCCCGATTCCTATATCAGAGCATATTCCTGACGCAGTAACGTCCTTGGAAGTCACGTATGGATAGCCACCGTGATAAAGTGAAAGAAAAGTACCTTGAGTTCCCTCGACTAGAACTTTCTGCTTGTTATCAATAGCCTCGTTGACAGCGTCACTTACGTCCCCAATGTATGGCAGCAATTCCGGGATCTCTTTCGCAACCCTGAGCACTCGCAGAGCCCTGTCAGCGTTAGCGGGGCCAGTGCCTGTTCCTGTTGTCCCTATATTATCCTTTAAATGTGTGGCCTCAATGTCTCTTTCGATATGAATTTTGTCGATAATTCCTGATTGTGCATCAATCAGAGTTCGATTTGATGCACTGAATTCACTAATCTCTTTTGACAGAATTTTAGGGTCTATCAATACTCCAGCACCGATCATAAGCCTTGTTGAAGAGTTCAGAGCTGCGCTTGGCAGCATTCTAACTTTATGAGTCTTCCCTTCGTACGAAAAGGTGTGGCCTGCATTAGGGCCGACTCCACCTCTAACTGCGATGAATGGGTTTTCTTTTTTTGCAAGATAGGCAACAACCTTCCCTTTACCCTCATCCCCATAGAAGCCGCCAACTATAACAAGACAAGCCATATGGCACTACACTCTTCCAGCCCTTGACTATTTAAGCCTAGTATATGCGTGATGGGATTGAGGAATCGGAATTGGTTCATAGAATTAAATACTCGAGTATGGACCTAAAACCAGCAGTGAATTCTGGTTCGGGCTCCACAGAAGCATCGAGTATAATTCAGATACTGGCGAATTTGCATGAGTTTGTACGCGAATCGACTCTTCGAAAGAAGTTAAAAGAGTTCTATGAATTCGATGAATCTGATAAGTGCCAAACCATATATTTGGCACTAAAGGCGGCGCCATCGATCGAGCCTGACAATTTGTCTTCGCTTGTGACTACGTGGATGAATGTTCTCTCTGAATTTGATACTTCAAAAATAGTCTTAATGCTACGACTGTATTGCCAACAGTTATACGATGACTCTCAAATATTAAACAGACTAAATATAGACTCTCTTATCAGCGCGTTTCTTGCCTTGAACGAAGCCAAAAAGGAGAAATTCATCACTTGCCTTAAGGAGGCTATCTTAGGATTGCCGAATGTGGAGAGGTTTATACAGATAATACCAGACGCTGCTCTGAATGTTTTGAAAATGAAGTAACAGGGGTATAATTTATGGTTTAGATTATGGACGTTTATCAGGATTCTTTTGGAGCTCGCCTTCAGACTTTTCTAAACCAAAGAATGTCTTTTCGTACCTTCGAAGTGCCTTTCTATGCTCGGGAAGGGACATATCCAGTCTCATTTCATTCATCACCATAACTGCGTAATTAGTCCATTCCTTCCAACACTCGGTGCATGAAGGATATATTTTTGAGCCAGGATCATCGACAAGACTCTCGTCAAATTCTTTTCCGCATTTAAGGCATACTTTCATCATTTTGCAGATGGATGGTGCAGGTTATTTTATTCTTTACGTTCCCACCATAGATGTAGATGCCTGGTTCTTTTTGGTTACTTATTTTTTTCTTTATTGTAGGAATGAAATGTTTTCACGTGGTTACGCATCGCCTCCATACCATAGACTTTGGAATTGCATTGTTTGCATTCGTATAAGCTTCCGCTCCCATGCGTAACCTGAAGGTGTTGCATAAGCAATTCGACTTTCCTAAACTTTGCACCGCACTCTTCACATACGTGTTTCTTTAAAATTCCCATCCTGATCAGTGCTTTAGTCGCTTTTGCTCATCCCAACATTTTCTACACAACTGTCCTTCTATTTTCCACTTGGGTTTTGGATTATATCGTACAAATCCTATATGGCCATTACAAATACTACAAAAATTCAGCTTTCTCTCATATTCTGTGGATTTCTTATCAAAGCAGGCCTTACAGAGAACACTCCCACTTTCCATATTCCATTGCCATCGTGCTTTATTCCTATCCTCTTCGTCGAGGATCTCTTTTCCGCAAAGACTACAGATTTCAGGTGCCTGTTCGAGTTTAGTCTTCTCTTCTTGTTGTCTTAAAATAAATTCTTTGGTCATTTCCGTGTGGCAACTACTGCAGAAGACACCTTGGAGATTCCATTCTCGGCGAGGCTTGTAGCTATGACTCGGTATTTTTCCACATCTGCTACACTTAATGATCTGCTTCTTCTTAAACAGATGCAAATTTGTCTACCTACAATTTACCTGATAATTTGCAGGCACTAAATACTTGACGGAATTTGATTGAGATTCCCAAACTTAGGATAGTACTTTGATTTTGGCAGTCTTCAGTCATCTTTTCCTCGCCTCCAGCATTGTTCCACTGCACATAATTCAGGTGATCCTGTTGGAATGTACTCAACAATCAAGGCACCGCTATTTCTTTGAATATATGCCTTAACTTTTTGATGATTGACTACTGTTTACCATGTCTCTGTTTTGCAGGGTCTATATAGACAAAGCCTCGGCAGCAATTCAATTTGAATCCGATTTGAATCCGATTTGAATCCAATTTGAATCCAATCTGAATCTAATCGTTTAACTTACAATTCAATTCGCTCATAAGAGATTAATTCTTATTCCTCGTTTATTAAAGGAATCTCAGCAATACACTCAATTTATTGAATGTTTTTGTGTGTATGCAGCACTTTCCAAGGTAAATTCTAACGAATTAAGATGTATTCAATACGAATTCATTTTAGACCAAATTGACCCATTCAATCCCGGATCCAGCCTTCCTCAGCAGCAATCAAATGCAACTTGAATCCAATTTGTATCTCAGCGTTTAACTTACAATCCATCACGCTTACAAAAGAATCTAAGTAATTTCAGCGATACACTCTATCTATAGAATATTCTTGTGCGAGCAATACACTCTATATATAGAATATTCTTATGGGAGCAATATGCATGCAATTTAGGTTGGATTGACCCATTCAATCCCGGATCCAGCCTAAAATCCACCTAAAATCGTCTGGAAATGCCCTGAATCGGGATGCGGATGAAACGCTAGGAATACATCCAGTCCTAATCGAATTCAACATATCAGCCAGTGCCGCTATGGAAAATTGTTATCTTTCTCTATGATTGTGTTGAACATCACCTAGCGAGTGATATGAGTGGGCTGATTCATCTGCAGTCAGCCAATGATTTGGTTTATTCCTCATGATGAATGGGACAACGGAAACAAAATCGATTATATATTAAAACGCCACAGTTTTGTTTAATCGACACAAAATGTACCTCTATGAATTACTTAAATGACAACAGTTAACACCTATTGAGAGAACCTGTTCAGTTAACAGAACCCCTATTCACAATATTTTAATAAAACTGTGTTGATTCGACTTTTGATATAAAATTATGAAAAGGATTGAAGCAGTCTTCCCACCAGGAAGATTGGATAAAGCATTTGACGCATTGCAAAAGGAAGAGATTGGCGGGCTAACTTACCTTGAATCGAAAGGCAGAGGACAGCTCCCAAGACCCCAACTTACCTCATCAAGAGGGACTTCCACCTTTACTCCAGAATTTAACGCAAATTCTACTATGTTAGTTGTGGTAAAGGATTCGCTCGTCGACAAGGTCGTAAATACAATACTTAATGCGACTAGCACAGGCTTGGCTGGCGAAGGAAAGATCTTCGTCTCGGACGTAGACGACGCGATAGATATCGGATCCAAAGCCCGTGGTGAATCAGCGATTTAGACCTTTGGTAGTTACTAAGTCCTCACTTATTATTTGAAATCGCTATTTATTAGCTGGTCCAAATCTTCATAATTTGTGGAAATAATCTATATCGGAATGCCTGCGAATTTTAAAGCGTTTAGAACAGCTATTGTTATAGCTACACACAGCATAGGTCTCCACGGCATAGCAGGCATTTTCGGCGCAGATAGCTTAATTTGATGATTGTCAATGATATTCGCAATGTAATCTCTTAACTTTGCATTCCAGATTCTGTATTCTATCCTGTGTTTCCTGAGGATAGATTCAATTTCGTAAATAACTGGCGCCCTGACCGAACGAATATGCTGAACATACCTTCTAGATATTTCCACTTCGGCCTGAATTGCGATTAATCCCTGTTGATGGACTTCCAATAATCTGACATGCAGCTCCCAAGGCTTGCTCAATTTCTTTGCGAAACCGCTCCCTATCTGAAATGGTTTTTTGTTCTCGAATTTTACACGCCGGAAACCCTCCGAAGTGAGAGTTCTTATGATTTCGTCTTTCTTGATCTTGACCATCAAGCTAAGGTGGTCAAATTGAATCTCCTCGTGGTGTATGAAATCATGCATACGGCCTCTTACGACGCTTATCCGCCTAGGGTATCTCGTCAGAAATTCCGACATGAGTCAGTAATCCCACATCTTCAGTATCAGGAGGTATTAAAATGTCAAGTGATCATATAAATTGATCAGCAGAGAAAAATAGGTCGACTTGCAGGCCTGATACCATATGCAGTTCCCCAAATCACTGAGAACATCCTTCTGACTTTCCCTCCATATCTCAAGGATAGAAACCTGAAGTAAACAATATAATAAAATAATGTATGGAATAATATGATGACAAGTTATACACCCTACCAACGTATATTGCCCGGAATCATCAACGAAATTAGTTCTACAAATTTGAACTGTGCTATAGTATCGCTTTGCTTATAAGGGTTGGAATCAACAAAAAAAGTACGAACAAACTGGGTCTAAGTTGATTCCAGATCATGTTCAAGGATCGATATGATCTATCAAAGGAATAGCATTGTTGGAAAAGTACAGTACAGCATTTCTGACGATGAACATTCGGGTAAGATAACATGAGATTGGTTTTGCTCAGTTACTTGCTTCGAATAATGCCAGACAGAAAGGTTCGCAGTTTGGGCGATTAGAACGATCAAACAAAACTGGACACAAAATTATAACATAAATTATAACATTAAGCAAAACTATTTAAAAAATTAAAATCTGTGGGAGATGCATATCCAGGTCTTAGGACTAAATAAAGTCTCTTTGATTTCAGGTTTTCCTGCCTGCTAAAGAGAGGTATGTTGTGCGAGAACGGATAGGTCTTCGATTTAAGTGAAAAGCAGATAATTGCAGTTACTGTCAGTGCCATAGCCTTTGTGTCCGGGGACATAGTTTTCTAAACTTACAGACCAAGTATCTGGGTGCTTGGAATCAAATACAATTTCTTTGATTTCATATTTTCCTGGTGCCTAGAAGAGGTGGGTCTGACAGTAATAGATCCTCAGTTGAACAAACGTCATAGAACAAATTTTCCGACATAGGTATAAGGTGATAACCAATGGAAATGGTATTAACTACGAACAAAGAGAGTATGCCAACAGAGTCTTGATCTGAGTGTTCTTGAACAGATCGGTTATTCTCAATTGCATAATCCTCTCATATAGAGATCCAGTTCTGGATCTATACTCATATCCCGCCATGATAGTTTCCTATCCGTGGGTAATACCAGTGTATCTCTTAACACAATAGCCGGCGTCGATTCATTT
Organism: Candidatus Nitrosopolaris sp.; assembly: GCA_051985995.1. Taxonomy (GTDB): domain Archaea; phylum Thermoproteota; class Nitrososphaeria; order Nitrososphaerales; family Nitrososphaeraceae; genus Nitrosopolaris. Next base: position 5,228 of record JBPYDU010000052.1, on the reverse strand, counting down.
CCTTCTCCCATTGCCGCCACAGCCATTGTAGCTAGACCATCCGCAACAGCCTTAAAGCTGACCTTGAGAATATTTCCAAACAAATCTTTGTTACCTCTTAGATCCTCGACGGGTTCGAACCCTGAACAAGCAATCGCGACTCCAACAGTGCCAATTCTGCCTGGCATCAAACGACTGTCTGCCACGACAATTCTTACGTTAATACTCTTATAAACCAGGAATTGTCTTCTCAGTTTGTCAGCTGTTTCGAACGGTCGAGTGGGATATAACATTACAAGTCCACTAGGTACGTTGGACTTGTCAATGCCTGCATTAGGGACCAATATACCATCCTTTACCGAGAGCAAAAAGCCTGGTACTCCTTTGAAAACATAATCGGCTTCTCTTAATACAATCTCGACGATTCTTTCGTTTATGTGATATGAGGTGTGTATTGATCTTGCCTTTGACGTTGGTTTAACGTTCTTTAGCCCCAATACGGACCCTTCGCTCATAGAGCAATATTTACTTGAGATTACAAGAATGTCATTTTGTTTGAATTCAAATCCAGAATATGTTAAACTCTCGTATAAATCGAATTGGCCTTTCCTAAGTTTAAGCTTTATTGGCAGTATATTCAACTAACTAATTTAAGATTGCTATCCCTTTTTTGCCTTCTTATTAAGTTTCACAAGGTTTTAATGCATCAGCTGTATCGGATATCAACAAGGTAAATCACAGTGTCAATGACGATTACTGAGAAAATATTGGCCCGGGCTAGTGGTAAAAGTAGAATCCAACCAGGAGATGTTGGGTTTGTAAATGTTGATAAGTTAATGATGCATGATGTCTCTGGGCCTGGTGTTATTAAGGTACTAGATGAATGGGAGAAAAAGGGCAAGAGATTAGATCGAATTTGGGATCCAGAAAAAGTATGGATCGCTGAGGACCATTTTGTGCCAAATGCCGACAAAGTGTCTGCTGAAAATATAATGACTTTATCTAGATGGTCTAGAAGATACGGAGTAACAAGACATTTCAAATATGGCCTAGGCCAATACGGTATTTGTCACACGCTTTCCCACGAGGAAGCGATGGTGTTGCCAGGCCACGTGTATGTTGCAGGAGATTCTCATACTAATACTACCGGAGCGTTGGGCGCATTTGCGGCAGGTCTTGGCCACACCGATATCGCCTATGTTCTTATGTATGGGGATATTTGGCTGAAAGTGCCCGAGACGCTACTTTTTAAGATCACTGGCATAAAGCCGAATTATGTTATGGCTAAGGATATCATTCTTAATATTATTGGAGATATAGGCACAGAGGGAGCAAACTATAAGACGATGCAATTTTCCGGAGATGTGATCGAAAGAATGAGCATGGATGAGCGCCTGACTCTTACAAACATGACAACTGAGGCAGGGGCAAAGAACGGGATCATCGAACCGGACGAAGTGACTGAATCATATTTGCGGGGGAGAACTACAGCTTCCTATTCTAAAATTTTGGGAGACAACGACGCAAAATTCTCAGAGGTTTTTCACTACGAGATAGATAAACTAGAGCCTACAGTAGCTAAGCCTTTTTCACCAGGTAATACTAGCTCTGCTCGTGAACTTGAGCAGGTTGAGGTGGATAGAGTATACATTGGATCATGCACAGGCGCGAAATTCGAAGACCTTGAGGCAGCCGCCAAAATTCTGAAAGGCAAAAAGGTAAAAGTAAGGACAGAAGTTTTGCCTGCTGCACAGTCTATTTATCTCAAGGCAGTAACTCAGGGATTGGCTAACATCTTTCTGGAAGCCGGCGCAGTAGTTGGACCTCCGACTTGTGGTGCATGTTGCGGTGCTCATATGGGTGTTTTGGCAGAAGATGAAATATGTGTTAGTACTACAAACAGGAACTTTCCAGGACGAATGGGACATGTCAAATCGAAGACGTATTTAGCATCTCCAATGGTAGCTGCAGCATCAGCATTGAGCGGCAAGATAACAGATCCGAGGGATACAAGATAAATGAACCCGATTAGAGGCAAAGTACACAAGTTTGATTTGTCAAACATCGATACAGATGTCATAGTTCCTGGACAGTATCTCAAGATTCATGACTCTAAAGAATTGGCAAAACACGCAATGGAAGGTATTGATCCAGACTTTCCAAAGAAAGTTTCACCAGGCGATTTCATGATATGCGGAAACAATTTTGGATGCGGATCAAGTAGAGAGCATGCTCCAATCGCACTTTCTACTGTTGGTATAAAGGCAATTTTAGCCCCTTCCTTTGCGAGAATATTCTACAGAAATGCTATAGACGGTGGCTACTTACTCCCAATAGAGATAGAGCGAGAGACTTTGTCGAAAATTAGTGACAAGGACGAACTTGAAATCCTTCTAGCTGACAATAAGATCGTGAATAATACGAAAAATGAATCGTACAGGATGTTGCCATTCCCAACTCTAGTTGCCGAGATAATCGAAGCGGGCGGATTAATCAACTATAGGAATGGTAAGAAAAGGTAAACTACAAGAAATTTTTAGCAAGGCGCTCTACGGTGATGATGACGCTCTACGCTATTTTGTTTTCTATCGGGATTTTGACTCTGTAGTCAAGATCTCGCTCTCAGAGTTTATAAAAATCTCTGAAAACTTTGAAATTATTCCTGCAACTAGAATTTTGAAGATTGAAAAGGACGGTGTAGTCTTATACTCCAAAATATCGACAAAAAGCAGCTAAACTAAAAAAGCCTTACATTTTCAGATTCCTACAAAAAATTAGGAAGGTTTTGTATACCTACATCTGGTTTGTCAGCTGAGTGTAGTTGGTTGTGGAGGGCTACTAGATTTGCTGCTTTTCTTGCTAGAGCTGCTAGAGCTGCTCTTACCAGAGCTGCTAGAGCTGCTAGAGCTGGAACTACTTGAGGTTTTATTGCCAGACCCGCCTGATAGTGTCTTTGGAGCTGGAGGAGTAGCGAGAGCCATTGCGCTTGAAACATTACTAACTGTCTTGGCTGGCTGTGCAACAGCATTTACTGTATACGTCACAGTAAATGGAGAGGATGCATGCAGTAAGATAGCTTTCCCAGAGAATGGAACTGACCCGGAGCCTCCGCTAGGGCTTAAATCAACTATAGCTATAGGCTTACCTTGGTAAGTAGATGTCTTCATCGTACCAAATGTCTTGGTTGGAATTGCTGAGGTGTTACCAGCGTTAAAGTCGTTCCATACCTCAACATTTGCTCCTTTGCTTGCAGTGTACGTTAGCACACCAGAGTAAACTGCGCCGTCAGTTCTGGGTACCAAGATCCCTACGACTTGATCTTTTGTATGACCTGTTAATGGGCTTTCTTGAGATGACTTTGTTCCTGTTAATACGAAGCTTTGGCCAATCGGAGCTGCTCCTGATGTAGCATTAGCAGTAGCATTACCTGATGGTGCCGCGCCTGTAGCATTACCGGGTGGGCTTGTCGCATTAGCAGATGGGGGTCCGCTTGTGCTGTTTGTCTGCGCCATTACATGGTGTGAATTCTGCATCCCTATCATAGTAAAGGATGTTAGGAGTATTGCTGAAATTGCAATCGCCGACAATGTCGAAACGTTTGCGTACGTATTTTTATGCATTAGAGCCCAAAGACGGAGCATGAAATTTATTTGTTTGCCTCCTATTTTCAGAAGATAAATGGGTATACTCTTCTATAATCAAGCTATACTTTATAAAGATAGAATTAAAAATTGCGATCCTTCGTTACTGCTTCGATGTGACATTCGTGGCCACGGTGTTCCTTGTCTAAGACAGCGGCTTCTTCCTTGGAGATTGGGAATCTCCCAGATTCTAGGAGTCCATCTCCTTCCTTTTCCAAAAGCACCTTCTTACAATTATCACATATTAACTGCTGAATTACCATGAAGGGTATTTGTAAAAAGAGTATTTAGATTATACGACAATTCCTAATCCAATAGGCAGCATCTGGAGGAGGTGTGAGTTTCACACATAAAATGACCTCTAGTGGTTAAATTATAATTTGATTGGGTCTGGAAATTATTATATTATAATAGTGATTTAGGCTGATACATATTTATGTCAAATGAATATTCCGATGACAAGAGTTGCGCATACTGCGGGAAGGAGTTCTCGAAGAATAGTTGGCCGCATGTGGATGGGGATTCCAACCGAGGCGTCTCAAGAATAGAGCATTTTTGTTGCGAGGAGCACAAAAATAAATTTTTTAATGCCAGACGATGAGACAACTGGGGGAACCAGACCCCATTTAGCTACCGACTAGCAGGGATTCAATTCAGTCTAGCAGGATATATACGGATTCATCGCGTATTTCTGTTTTGTAAGTTTTCAAAGGTACCTCTGCAGGTTGATTTTGTGGGACACCATCTTCCAACTTAAATGAAGACATGTGTAATGGGCAGGTAATAGTTTTTTCGTCCTCATTCATAAATCCTGTAGACAAATCAGCATAGGCATGAGTGCAAATTCTATCAGTTGCATAAATTGTGTTCTTAAACCTAGCTAACAATATCTTCTTTTCACCGTAATCAAAAGCAAAAGGATCCTCGCTGTTCAGTTCATCCGCTTCACAAGCTTTTACCCATTCACCCATCATAATACCTACCTACCTGTATTTGTAATGCTTTTCAAAGATATCTTCGGTCTCGCGATATCTGGACTTTTCTACCTCAAGTATTTGTTCCATTGCTTCGTCCGATTTCAGCACAAGAGACTTCCCTAGCCATTTATTTTCAATGAGGTAAGTAACCCACGCCCTAATCGTTGGCCCCATCTTCCTTGACAGCGGCTCAAGAAACCCGTTTACAATTTCGCGCTTCGCACCCTCTCTATTCAATCCACGAGACATCAAATAAAAGATCTCATTTTCGTCCAACTGCGCTACAGAGGCAGAATGCGTAGCTTTCACTTCGTTAGTCTCGATCTCCAAACCTGGAATTGCATCTGATTTTGCACTCTTGTCCAGTAGAATTGCATGTCCTGCCAAGTATGACTCAGAAGCTTTTGCTTCTTTGTCAATTTTTATCATACCTTTGAATAAAGATTTTGAAGCATCTTTCATAACGGATTTAACAAGTACTCTGCCCCTCGAGCTAATTCCACGATGAATTAAATTTGAGGTCACATCAAATGATTGGCTCCCTATCCCAAATAGAATTTCGACATCCTCAGCTGAAGCTCCAGGGCCCTTCATTATGCTGTCGATTTTGTATCTAGATAACTCAGCTCCA